>KE354115.1 GCA_000415505.1 Streptomyces afghaniensis 772 | reverse complement strand
GGTGGGATCCTTGAGGCCCGGGTCCGGGACCTCCCCCCATGCGGACTGCCCGGCGCCGTGGAAAACGAAGCCCATCATGTCCGTTCCTCCCTGGTCCTCCGGCCGTTCGGCCTGACGTCGTCGGATGACTGGGGCGGGCGCGGAGCGCGCCGGAGATACCCCATGCATCCATCTTTGACCGGAGTGGTGGTCTTCGCTCGGGCCGGGCGGTCCTGCGCAGGGCACCAGCTCGTGGTGGGCGCCGGGCGAGATGGTCCGTCCACGGCACCGTCCCAAGAGCCCCGCTCCGCGGTGCGGGTGGTCGCGGTCCTGGTCGTCGCCACGCCGTGTCCTCTGTCGTTCGCTGCACCGGTCGCGCTCGTCCCCGTCCTCTCCCGCGCCTCCCGCCCGGCCTGGTCGTGCGGGACGGCGGCGCACCGGACAACCTGGGCCGTGTACTGCTGCTGGACGAGACCGGGCTGCGCCTGCGCTCATGGCGTTGTCCTCCGGCACGGCGTCCGCGACGCGGTCCGCGACGACGAGGCGGAGGGCGAAGCCGAACTCGATGAACTCACCCTCGACCTGCGTCGCAGGTTACGACTGCGACCGCCTCCACGACGACGAGCCGGTCAAACCCCACGGGGGTATATTCGCAACTAGTGAGCCCCGGCCACGGGGCGCTGCGGAGACAGGTCCGAGCGGAGGCGGTGGCGATGGCGATGGCGACAGTTCGCGCCAGTGCCATTCGCTGCGCAGGCGGCGCCGTCATCGCCCTGCTCGCCGCTCTGGCCGTACTGATCCATCACGAGACGGCCGCTGTCTCGGACGCCCCGGCGCAACACGCCACGCACTCCACGCACATCGGGCATGCCATGCCCGGCATGGCGTCCTCGTCCGCTGCCGCGGCACGGCAGGTCTCCGACCTCACTCACGCGGACAGGTTCAGTACACCCGCCCCCGCGCACGGCGTCGACGGCAGCACCTGCGCCGTTCCGGGTATGCAGCACTGCACCGCCGGAAACGTAGAGGTGCTCAAGCTCCCCATGCCGCCGCAGGGCACTCCGGTGCAGTCGGCCGACCCGTACCAGACCGAGCCCGGCCCTCGGCCCGCCGGCACAGTCGGCCGCGCCCCACCCGACCTGTCGGTCCTCTCCCGATTGCGCATCTAGGCCGCGACCACGGCACCCGTGTGCCGTCCTCGCCGCGCCCCATGCCAGTTCGAAGGAGAGGACCCACATCGTGAACAGCATCAATCGCCGCTCCATCCTGCTCGCCGGACTCGGCGCCGCCGGTGCGGGCGCACTCGCCGCCTGCACCGACTCCGGCAGCGCCCCTGCCCTGGTCAGCCCATCCGGTTCCGCCGTCTCCGCCGCAGAGAAGAGGCGGGGCGGCACCGGCAGGCAGCACAAGACCGCACTGACCGCCGCGCCCGCCAGGGTCGACCTGGGCGGCGGCGTCAAGGCCAACACCTGGGCCTTCGACGGCCGCACCCCGGGCAAGGAGATCCGGCTCTCCGCCGGGGACACCCTGGTCGCGGAACTCGCCAACCAGCTGCCGGGCAAGACCACCACCTCGATCCACTGGCACGGCATCGCCCTGCGCAACGACATGGACGGCATGCCCCCGGCCACCCAGGCCGCCGTCCGCCCCGGCTCCACCTTCACCTACCGGTTCGTCGCCGACGCCCCGGGCACGTACTTCTTCCACCCGCACGTCGGCGTCCAGCTCGACCGCGGCCTGTACGCCCCGCTGATCGTCGAGGACCCGCGCGAGCCGCTGGCCTACGACGACGAATGGGTGGTCGTCCTGGACGACTGGGTCGACGGTGTCACCGGCACCCCAGACGAGGTCTTCGCCGAACTCAGGCAGGGCATGGGCGGCATGGACATGGGCGGCAACTCCGGCTCCGGCATGGAGGGCCACGACATGCACTCCACGGGGAAGGCGAGCGGCGATCCATCCCCGTCCGCCTCAGCCACGTCGGGCGGGATGCCGTCGACATTCATGCTCATGGGCGCGGAGAGCGATCTGCTGGGCGGCGATGCCGGCGACGTGAAGTACCCCTACCACCTGGTCAACGGCCGCGTGCCGGACGACCCGGAGGTCTACACCGGCAAGCCCGGCCGCAAGGTGCGCCTGCGGATCATCAACGCGGGCAGCGACACCGCCTACCGGGTCGCCCTCAGCGGTCACAAGATGACCGTCACGCACACCGACGGCTTCCCCGTCCGGCACCAGCGAACAGACGCGCTCCTGATCGGCATGGGCGAGCGCTACGACGTGCTGGTCACCCTCGCCGACGGCGTCTTCCCGCTGGTCGCCTTGGCCGAGGGGAAGAACACCAGCGGGCTGGCCCTCGTGCGCACGGGCTCCGGCCGCGCGCCCAGTGCCGCCGTACGCCCGAGGGAACTCAACGGCACGGTCGTGACCGCGTCCCGGCTCCGCGCGGCCGACGACGTGCAACTGGAGTCCGCCACGGCCGACGTCACGCACCGGATCGAACTCACCGGCGGCATGATGCACTACAACTGGGCCATCAACGGCAAGCCGTTCGACATGGCCGATCCGGACGCCAACGTAATCCTGGTCGAGGAAGGTCGGCGAGTCCGGCTGGACTTCGTCAACACCACCACCATGTGGCATCCGATGCACCTGCACGGCCACACCTTCCAGCTCGACCGCTCCGGCCCCCGTAAGGACACCGCGATCGTGCTGCCCAAGAAGAAGCTGTCCGTGTCCTTCGACACCGACAACCCCGGCCAGTGGATGCTGCACTGCCACAACGCCTACCACGGCGAGGCCGGGATGATGACAAACGTCGCCTACCAGGCATGACCCCCACTGGCCGGACGGCGCGCCGCTCACGTGCCGTCCGGCCACATGAGTAGCCGTAGTCGTCGCGACTGAACTCCACGGGTATATCGCTGCGTTCGGGGTCGGCGTCCAGCAGGTCCCGTACGTCCTGCTGGTCTTCAGCGAAGGCACCGCCGTCGATGCCGGCGAACGGACCGAACCCGCTCCGGTCGGGGTGAAGCCGATGGCCGCCTTGGAGCAGGCCCATCGGGGGCCGGGCGGTGAGCTGAGGGTTGGGCTCCAATCGGCCGCGCATCGCCGTCACCCCGGGATGAGGCCCTCGTCCGAGAGCAGCTCCCGCACCTGTGTGAGGCTGGTGTGCTCGTCGGGCAAGACCAAGTCGGACGGCGTGATCGTCTCGGCCGGCAGGGGCGTGCCATAGCTGCGTACCTCGTCCAGCAGCGCCGACAGGGCGGTGGCGAACAGCATGTCGTCGTCGGCGTCGGCCGCGGACTGCAGAGCGGCATCCAGCTCGTTGAGCCGGTCGAGGTGATCTTCCGTGATCTCGTACTGGCCCTCGCCGAGAATGCGCATGATCATGATGTCCCCTCCTGGTCCGGCGGGCCCTGCTCGGCGCTCTTGCCTTCTACGGCCGGCGGGGTGGCGGACGCGGGGAGCTGGGCTTTCATCCGGGCCAGTTCCCTGTCCACGTCCTGGCCCGCGGTGACGCGTTCGAGTTCGGCCTGGATGTCGTCGCGGCCGGCGGGGAGGTGGCGTCCTCCAGGGCGCCGGAAGCGAGCAGTTCATCCAACGCACCGGCACGGGCCTGTAGTTGCTCGGTCTTGTCCTCGGCGCGCTGCATGGCCAGGCCGACATCGCCCATCTCCTCGCCGATGCCGGTGACGGCCTCGGTGATGCGGGTCTGGGCCTCGGCCGCGGTGTAGCGGGCCTTGATGGTCTCCTTGCTGATGCGGAAGGTGTCCACCTTCGCCTGAAGGCGTTGTGAAGCCAGGGTGAGTTTCTCCTCCTCGGCCTGCAGCGTTGCCTGCTGGGTCTGGAGGTCCGTGAGCTGGGAGGCCACGGCGGTGCGCCGGCTCAGGGCTTCACGGGCGAGGTCCTCGCGCCCGGCGGCGAGCGCCTGCTGGGCCTGCCCCTCCAGCTTGCCGCCGGACTGGCGCAGCTGGTTGATCTGCAGATCGATGCGCTTGCGGCTGGTGGCCACGTCCGCCACACCACGCCGTACCTTCTGCAGCATCTCCTGCTGCTGGGTATAGGAGTAGTCCAGTACCTCGCGCGGGTCTTCGACCTTGTCCAGGGCCTTGTTCGCCTTGATCCGGAACAGGGCGGCTATGCGGTGGGCGATGCTGGTCATAGCGGCCTGCCTCCTCTCGATCGATGAGGAATCAGCCAGGCCATGCCTCGTCTGCGGGGCACTTCCAGATTCCGGCGGCGTGGTCCGGGCCGCAAACCGGTCGGCGGTCGCCACTCTCCCGCTCGCGCCTGGCGGGTCGATGATGGAGGTGAGCCGCAAAGGAGGTGACCGGCGATGCCACCGCACTGTGATTCTCTTGACGGTCCCGTCGTCACGGCCGCGCGTAAAGCCCTGGAGGGCAGGGATGTCGACCAGATCCTGCCCTACGTGCCCGAAGAAGGGGAGCGAGAGGTCCGTGAAGCGTTCAGTCTCACGGCCAAGGCGCGCACGTTCGGCCGGGAGGCGCAGGAAGTGGCCGACCGCTGGTTCTTCGAGACGGTCGTCCGCGTACACCGCTCCGGAGAAGGAGCGCCCTTCACGGGGCTGAAGCCGGCCGGGCTCGATGTCGGGCCGGTGATCCCGGTTGCTGAGCATGCCCTCGATGTCGGCTCCACGGACGAATTGACCGAGGCACTCTGCGGGATCATCCGTGAGCAGGTCGAAGAGCGTCACGGCCGGGCCATGGCGCTCAAGGAGCATGCCGCGGAGGGGGTGGCTGCCGCCCGCGCATTCGTGGAGGCCGGCCTCGGCGTGCAGGTGTGGGCGCACCACGTGTACAAACAGGCGATCGCCGTCCCGCACGCACCAGCCCGGCACTCCTGACGAAACGACAGTCCGGGCCCGCCTGCCGTGTGGCGTATCGCCTGTCCCACGAGGACCGGCGCGAGGTCGATCCTCGGTTGCGCTGCCAGGGCGTCCTCCCTGCATTCATGCTGCCGTCGCACTGACACGCGTGCGCAGGTTGCGGAACTGGCGGGTTTGCATGATCAGGTGAGCGGGCTCCCAGAACAGCATGTCCATGGTCCGGGTGAGGGGCCGCGGGCGGCTGCGACCGCTCGCGCGGACGATGAGCCGGGTCCTTCCGCCTGGCTCCGGCCGGAGGTGGAAGCCCCATATCGAGTCGATGTACGCCTTGGGCAGCGGCTCGTACCGCGCGTCGAAGGGGCGTCCCGAGGGGAGTTCCGTCTGCGAGCGCAGCACCAGGGTCCGCTCCGGTTCCAGGACCGCGACGGTGAACCAGGCGTCGCCGCTCGGCACGGCGTCCAGGTGCTGGTCCTGCTCCAGGCGCTGCCACGCCGGGACGATGCGCTCCGCGCTCGGGCGTCCGCCGTTGTCCAGGCGGTCCCAGCTGTACCAGCCGCCGCGGTTGCAGCCCATCTGTGCCAGCCAGGGCCAGACCTCTTCGGGCGGCGCCGGCAGGGTCGTGGCCATGGTCGAGGTGCCGTCGGCATCGGGGATGAGACCATCGCCGGGGAGGCTGCGGTCGGCTTCGTCGTATGCCGTACCCCAGGTCAGCACCCGTGGCCGCAGGAAGACGGCATACAGGGTCAGCATGACGGCCGCCACACCGAGTGGGCGTCGCCCGGCCCCGGGCCGGTGCTCGCTCATGTCTTCAGCCTCGCAGCTCCCTGTCAGTCCCACCACAGGAACTCGGCACCGCCGACCCCGGAGCCCGACCTCATCTGCGTGCCGTCACTTCACGAACGGCACGTCGTCGGCGTCTCAGGCTCGGTCGGCGGGAGTCAGGACGGAGGGCGGGCCGGCGGTGACACCACCGTCCAGGACGAACTCCACGCCGGTCGAGAAGGTGGCCTCGGTGGCGATGAAGAGGACCATACGGGCGACTTCCTCGGGTTCACCGAACCGCGGGAGGGGCTGGCTGGCTGTGAACGAGTCGTCGAAGTCGGCCGTCATCGCGGTGCGCACCGCGCCGGGATGAACCGAGCAGACACGGATCCCGTCCGGGGCCATTTCCAGAGCTGCAGCCTTGGTCAGCCCGCGCAGTGCCCACTTGCTGGTCACATACGCTCCGATGCCGGCGTAGCCGGTGAGGCCGGCGATCGAGGAGATGTTCACGATCACGCCGCCGCCGGCCCGGCGAAGAGACGGTGCTGCCGTTCGCATGCCCAGCCAGGCGCCCTGGACATTGACGTCGATGACCCTCCGGAAGGATTCGAGGCTCTGCTCCTCGACGGTCCCCCACTCGAGGATCCCGGCGTTGTTGACCAGCACCGAGACCGGGCCGAGGTCCCGCTCCGTCTCCGCGACGACCGTCTGCCAGCCGTCCTCGGTGCTGACGTCCAGGTGCGCGTAGCGGGCTGGGCCACCGAGTTCCGCCGCCAGCTTCTCCCCCTCGGCGTCGAGGACATCGGCGACTACCACAGCTGCGCCCTCTTCCGCGAACAGCCGTGCGGCAGCGGCGCCGATCCCTCTGGCTCCGCCGGTGACGATCGCCACCCGCCCGTTCAGACGTCCCATCGTGACCTCCTGAACCTGCCTCGACGAAAATGCGTAAGTGCGGCATCGCAGCGACGGACTCGGCACGACGGCATGCCATGTCTGGCCTCAAGGGCCGCAGGCCGAACGACGCCAGGTCGGTCAAGGGTCGCGCAGATGATCTCGACGACATGGCCCACTCAGGCCGGTGCCCCTCCAGACCAGTGTGGATTCCTCACTTCCCGTGCGCATGCCGGGAACAGGCACCCACACCACTCAATGTCCCTGGGATGCCGGTAGGCCGGCGCGCGGCGGACGTTCCGGTCTTAGCCGCGCCTGGAGCCGCATGACGACATGGCCGAGGCCGGACAGCACGCAGGCGATCGCCAGGTCGGTGAGCGGGAGCGGCTCCGTACCCAGCAGGTCCCGCAGGGGCGGCAGATAGACACCGGCCGCCTGGAGGCTCAGTGCCACGCCCACGGCCACCAGCAGGAACGGGTTGGCCAGGGTGCCCGGGCGGGCCCGGGAGCCGAGCGCCACGCCGAGCTGGGTCGCACCGAGCACCAGAAACATCATGGACTGCCAGGGACGTCCGGTCTCCCGAGCCCAGACGCCGACCACGAGGGTCACCGTCGCGACAAAGGCCCCCATGAACAGGATCCGCGGCCACAGACCGGCCCCCAGCACGCTCTCTTCGGGAGGCCGGGGCGGGTGGCGCATCGTGTCCGGGTCGACGGGTTCCGCACCGAGAGCGACACCGGGCAGGCCGTGCGTGAGCAGATTGATCCACAGAATCTGCGCGGGCAGCAGCGGCAGCGGCATCCCCAGGAAGGGGCCGAGGAGCATCACCAGGATCTCCGCGGTGCCCCCGGCGAGCCCGTAGAGCAGGAACCGGCGCACGTTCGCGTAGACCCGGCGTCCCTCCTCGACGGCCGCCACGATCGTGGCCGGGTTGTCGTCGGCGAGCACCAGATCGGCCGCCTGGCGTGCGACCTCGGTGCCGCGCCGGCCCATGGCCACGCCGATGTCGGCCTGACGCAGCGCCGGGCCGTCGTTGACGCCGTCCCCCGTCATCGCGACCACGTGCCCGGCCCCGCGCCACGCCTGGACGATGTCCAGCTTCTGCTCGGGAGTGGTCCGGGCGTAGACGCGTACGTCCGTCAGATCGCCCGCCGTGCCTGTCCGGATCCGGTCCCCGGTGGCGACCTCGTCGTCCCGGGTGGCGATGCTGAGGCGCCCGGCCACGGCCCGCGCGGTCAGCGGGTGGTCGCCGGTGATGAGTACGGGGACGATGCCGGCCCGTTTGCAGGCGGTGATCGTCGGCTCGGACGCGCTGCGGGGCGGGTCCAGGATGCCGACGAGGCCGAGGAGCGACAGGCCCGATTCCCAGGTCGGGGGTGGCTGCGCCCGGCCGTCGTGGTCGGCCGAGGCGACGGCGAGCACCCGGTATCCACGGCGTGCCAAGGCCTCCGCCTGTGCGGTCGCGAGGTCGACCGTCTCAGGGCGGTCGGCCAGAATCTGCGGGCGGAGCACGGATTCCGGCGCTCCTTTGCACGCGATGCGCACCCCGCCGTCCGGGCGGCGGTGCACGGTCGTCATGCGCTTGCGGGCGCTGTCGAAGGGAATCTCCTCCAGGCGCGGCAGTTCGCTGTCCAGCGCCACCCGGTCCAGCCCGAGGCGGGCCCCGGCCACCAGCAGGGCGGCCTCGGTGGGATCGCCGAGCGCGCTCCACTCCGGGAAGTGGGGCGACGGGGGCTCCAGCGCCGCGTCGTTGCACAGCATCGCGACGCTCAGCAGCGCCGTCAGGTCGGGCGCGTCGCTCGCGGTCACCGCCTCGCCGTCGCGGATGACCCGGCCCTCGGGTTCGTAGCCGGCCCCCACGACCGATGCCTCGCCGAGGGACGTCCACAGTTGCTCTGCCGCCATCCGTCCCTCGGTCAGGGTGCCGGTCTTGTCGGTGGCGATCACAGTCACCGAGCCCAGGGTCTCCACCGCGGGCAGCCTGCGGACGATGGCATGCCGGTCCGCCATCCGCCGTGCTCCCAGCGCCAGAGCGAGCGTCACCACGGCGGGAAGAGACTCCGGAACGGCGGCGACGGCGAGGCTGATCGCCGCCACGATCATCAGCTCCACGGGCTGGCCGCGCACCAGCCCGAGAGCGAGCACCACCGCGCACAGCGCCACCGTGACAGCCGCCAGCGTCCGGCCGAACCTCACCAGCCGGTGCTGCAGCGGGGTGAGGCCGGGCGCACCGCCCATCAGGGAAGCGATCCGGCCGAGCGCGCTGTCGGCCCCGGTCGCGGTCACCACAACCCGTCCGTGACCGCGGACGATGACCGTGCCCGCCGACACTGCCCCAAGCGCCTCGTCACAGCCGGGGACCTTCTCCACCGGGACGGACTCGCCCGTCAGTGACGACTCGTCGGCCAGCAGCAGCGCCGCGGCGAGCACGTCTGCGTCCGCGGGAACGATGTCCCCCTCGGCCACCAGGACCACATCGCCCGGCACCACCTCGGCTGCCGCGACGGAGCGCTCCTCACCGTCCCGCACCACCCTGGCGGCGGGGGCGCTCATGGCGGACAGCGCCATCACCGCCTGTTCCGCCCGCACCTCCTGTACGACGCCGACCACGGTGTTCACGATGATCACGAACAGGATCACCGCGGCGTCGGAGAGATCGCCCGTCCCGATGGTCAGGGCGGCCGCCACGAGCAGAACCAGGATCAGCGGATCGCGCAGCTGCTGCAGCACCCGCCGCCACACCGGAGTCCGCGGTTCCGCGGGGATCTCGTTGGGCCCGTGGAGAGCCAGCCGCCGCGCGGCCTCGACCGACGACAGCCCCGTGGCGGGAGTCGTGTCCGGGAGCCGGTCGACCTTCGCGGCGGGTCTGCGGCCTCCCTCCCGCCGGTTCATGTCCGTGACAGAGCCGCGTCCGGGCGGTTCCGTGCGTGGGCTGCCATCCACCGCTCCCGTCGTGTACCCGGCCGCCGACCCGAGGGACGTACCCCCGCCTTCTCAGAGTGCACCCTTGCTCAAGGCTGCGCGCGGCTGCGGCCGTGGTCGTCGGCGTACGCGGCGAACACTTCCGTCGGCGTTCCGCCCGTATGGAGGAAGCGCTGGTCAAGGATGGCGGCGAAGTCCTTCAGGGCACCGGCGAGCAGGTCACCGGCCAGTCGCACTTCCGGCCGCCGCGCCGCCTGCCCGCGTCGGGCAAGGGCATCGGCGTAACCGACCAGGGCCGCCAGCGATGAGTGGTCCTCCCCGTCATGGAAGTAGTACGCCTCGGCGTACTGGGTGAAGTCGATACGGACGCGTACGACCTCGGTGGCGAGGCTGTCCAGCAGGAGCGCCCCCGCCGTGCAGTCGATCTGCTGAGTCGTCGGGTCGGAGTCGCGCAGCAGCGCCAGCCGGATGGCCAGGACCCTTCTGCGGGTCAGCGCCGGGTAGATCTCCAGCACCCAGGAGACCGTGGCCGTCAGGAGGGCGAAGCCGACGAGGGCTTCCAACGGTGAGACCAGGCGAAGCCAGCTTTCAGCGGGTGCGATGTCCCCCAGCCCCAGGGTGGCGACCGTGACGAGCGACAGGTACACGGAGTCGAGCAGCGCCGGCTCCTGCGCCGCCTCGGAACCGGGCGAGAAGGTGAACGCCCCGGGCATGTGGGGCCAGTAGACGATGGCCCAGCCGAGGATGACGGTGACGGCCCACATACTCACCACCGTCACCATGGCGAGCGGCCCCACGAGCCCGACCACCCGCCTACGCGCACGAAAGCGCCGGGCCAGTCGCCACAGCGCCGTCATGACGAGGCGGCTCAGGCCACCGTGGCGGGTGGGGTGCCAGAGGGTGTGGAACAGGTCCCGCAGGGTGATCATGACGAGCCCGGCACCGACCAGCGAGACCAGCCACTTCATTCACGTCTCCCACGGCCCTTGTCGCGTGAAGCGGAACCCGCTTTCTCGGAGCCTATGGCCTGTGTGGTGGATCATGCGGCAGCCGCGGGGCCCGGCACGCCCATGTGCGTCGATCAACTCATCGGCAGTTCGAGCGTGCAGGTCTCCCCGGGCGCAACGGTCACAGCCCGGTCGGCCAGCACCACGCGGATCGGCGATTCCTCCGAGTCGGGCACACCGATTTCCAACTGTCCTCTGCGGCGCCGTACGGCGACACCCCAGTGACCGCGGTAGCGCAGCGAGAATCCGTACTCGGACAGTGCCGGGAGGGGGACGGGGTCCAGCCACAGGGCGTCCTCGCGCGTCTCCAGTCCGGTCAGACCACGCTGGACCAGGTCCAGGGTCCCGGCCATGGCCCCGAGATGGATGCCCTCGCCGGTCGTGCCGCCCTGGATGTCGGCGATGTCCGCCTGCAGCGCCTCCTGGACGTACTTCCATGCCTCGGCTCGTCTTGCGCGGGCGAGGACCAGGCCATGGACCAGCCCGCTGAGCGTGGAGCCGTGGCTGGTGCGCTGGAGGTAGTAGTCGACGGTCCTGCGCCAGACCTCGTCGTCCAGGTCGTACCCGAGGCGCCGGAACAGATCCCGCAGTTCGGCGGGCGAGAAGAGATAGCCGAGCATGAGGACGTCGGCCTGCTTGGACGCCTTGTAGCGGGTGACCGTGTCGCCCTCGGCTTCCAGGATCCGGTCCAGGCGCCGGATGCTGTCGTATCGCGCCCGGTAGGCGTCCCAGTCCAGGTCGGCGAGGTCGTCGTAGCCCTCGAACTGGCTGATGACGCCCTGGTGGAAGGGCACCCGCAACCGTCGGGAGACCTCCTCCCACTTGGGGAGTTCGTCGCCGCCCAGCCGGACGCGTTCGAACAGTTCCTCCCGGCGCCAGGCGGGAAGGCGCCGCAGGAGATCCAGGGCACGGGTGAGGACCCAGGCGGCGGTGACATTGGTGTACGTGTTGTCGTCCAGTCCTGGCCGGGCGGCACCCGGGTAGCCGTCGTGGTACTCGTCGGGGCCGACGACGCCGCGGATGCGGTAGCGGCCCGTGCCGGGGTCGAAGTCGGCGAGGTCAGCCCAGAAGCGGCCGATCTGCAGCAGCATCTCCGCGCCCTTGGTGTGCAGGTACTCCGTGTCACCGGTGGCCTCGCAGTACTGCCACACGTTGTAAGCGACTGCCGAGCCAACGTGGTGCTGAAGCCGGGAGTGGTCGGGCAGCCAGCGCCCCGAGTGCGGGTTGAGATGCCACACCTGAGTCTCCTCGCGGCCGTCGCTGCCGCTCTGCCACGGGTACATCGCCCCGGCCCGGCCGATGGCGGCGGCCGCCCGGCACGCTCGCGGGAGGCGTCGGTAGCGGTAGTTCAGCAGCGCCCGGGAGACCTCGGGGAAGTGCAGGTTGAGATACGGCAGCACGAACAGTTCGTCCCAGAACACATGGCCCCGGTACGCCTCACCGTGCAGGCCCCGGGCGGCACTCCCACGTCGAGGTCCTCGGTGTGCGGCGAGAGCGTCTGCAGGACGTGGAAGAGGTGCAGGCGCAGGACGCGGCCGGCCCGGCCGGGCACCTGGATGTCCGCGCGCCGCCACAACCGCTCCCACGCGGCGACGTGGGAGTCCAGCAGCTCCGAGATGCCCCCCGCCGTGGACACCCTGTCGAGTGCTGCCTCGAGCGGGTCGCTGATCGCCGTGTCGCGGGAGGTGAACAGCGCCACTGTCTTCTCCACGTCGACGGGTCGGCCCGGAGCGATCGGGACCACCAAGCGGTGGACGGCACGGCGCCGGGCGGGACGCAGCTCCGAAGAGGCCGCGGATCGGCCGACGACGACCGTCCGGGCGGCCATGGCGATACCGATGCCCGAGGTGCTGGTGCGGCAGCTCAGCCAGACCGTGTCGGGCTCCTGTGCCCCCGTCCGCACATGGGTCAGGTGGCTCGCGTTGAGGGCGCGGTAGCGGTGCACATTGCCGTTGATCACGTCACCGTCGAGGCAGGACCGGATCTCGATCTCCCCCGACCAGTCCTCGGGCGTGAAGACCGTCCGCAGGGCCGCCAGGTGAGGGTCCCCCATGTGCACCAGGCGGGTCTGCCGGACGCCGAGCACGCCCACATCGTCGTCCCGGAAACGAAGCGTGCGGGTGAGCGTGGCCCGGCGCAGGTCCAGGACGTGCCGGTAGTCCAGTAGCGCGCTCGTGTCAGGAGAGAACCACGGGCACCACGCTCCTCCGGCGCGGCGCACACGGAACCGCAGAAGCAGCCAGTTCGGAAGGTTGACCAGGTCCTCGTTCACCACGTGCCGTCCCGCCACGGTCGACTCCAGGCGGTTGTAGCACCCGGCGGCGTAGGTCCCCGGGTAGTGCACCAGGCCCGCCCGGCACTCGGGCGCCGCACCACGGGTGGCGAAGTAGCCGTTGCCCAGCGTGCAGAGTGATTCGCGCAGCCGCTCGGCCGTGGGGTCGTAGCCCTCGTACTCCCATGTCCAGTCCGACATCCGCGCCCTCCCCTTCTCGCTCGACGAGATGTGCGGGAGCGTGAGCCGCGCGCCGGATCAGGCCCGCTGCGGGACGACGGCCACCGGGCACTCGGCGTGATGCAGCAGGGTGTGGGCGACCCTGCCGAGCTGCAGACCGAAGTGACCGTGCCGCCTCAATGCGCCCACGACCACCAGATCGGCCTCGGTCGAGGCATCCAGGAGGACCTTGTGTGCGGGGCCTTCGACCGCTCGGCGATGCACCTCGACCTGCGGATGGTCCCGTACGACGTCGCGCAGTGCGTCGGTGAGGAGCGCGGAGGCCCGTTCCTCGTGGGCACCGGCGGCGTCGTCCGCGACCAGGGGATGGTCCGCGTGCTCATGGGCGGGGCGGCGCCAGGCCCTTACCGCGTGCAGGGCGCTGCCGCGCGCCTCGGCCTCGCGGAAGGCGAACCGCACAGCGGCCGAGCCCTCCGTCGAATCGCCGACGCCGACCATGACCTTGCCGAAGGTGCCCTGCTGGTTCCGCTCCCCGCCGCGGACCACGAAGACCGGGCACACCGCACGGGCGGCCACCGCGAGGCTGACCGACCCCAGCAGCAACCCGGCGACCTCGCCGCGACCGCGGGAGCCCACGACCAGGGCGAAGGATTCATGAGCCGCGTGCAGGAGTGTGGACACGGCGTCGTCGGGCAGCACGTCGCTCGACACCTTCACCTGTGGGTTGCGCAGTTGGGCGCGTTCCGCGCAGGACGCCGCGATGTGCTCGGCCAGAACCTCTTCGGCCGGACGGTCGGTGCTGAAGGAGGGGCGGCGTGCCTCGTACCGCTCCCACAAAGAGGCGTGGACAAGCCGCAGAGACAGCCCGAGACGCGCCGCCTCGTCCACCGCCCAGTCCACGGCCTGCAGGCTGGACTCCGATCCGTCGACACCCACGACCAGCGGGAGTTCCATGGTCACCATCACCTTCCTGCCCCGGGCGCTGCGGGAAGTCCCTGTCAATACCGTCGCACCGCCCTGGGCCCGTCGCGACACGTGGACCGACTCTTGGCAGGGGCACCCACGCCCAGGTTGCACTGCGCCGATTTGCGACGATCGTGGAGTCAGGTGGCCGAGGGAAGGAACGGGGGCCGCTCCTGCCGGGTGCCGCTCCTGCCGTCTCAGCCACGGCCGTCTCGTCGGCCGGACAGGGCCCGCTCCGCGCCGAGGTCACGGTGAAGGGAGACGATCGTGGTGGTGAGGACCGGCGCTTTCGGCGCCCTGACCAAGAAGCATCAGGAGCAGCTCATGTCGCTGGCTCGTGAAGTGTCGTTCGCGATCGACGAGCGCATCTTCAACGAGGGCGCCAAAGCCGACCGCTTCTGGATCATCCACACGGGCACCGTCGCTCTCGACGTCCATGTTCCCGGCCGCCGCGCGGCGGTCATCGAGACCCTCGGTGCCGGGGAACTACTGGGCTGGTCCTGGCTGGTCCCTCCCCATCACTGGCACTTGGGGGCCCAGGCCACCAGCCCGGTACGCGCCTACGAGTTCGACGCGGCCGCGGTCAGTGAGCTGTGCGGGAAGGACCCGGAACTGAGACAGGAACTGTTGGCCTATGTCGCCGCAGTGATCGCGGGGCGGCTCAGGTCCGCGCGGGTTCGGCTGCTCGACCTGTACGCGCCCTACGGCGCGGGCGAGGTGCCCTGACGAGGCGAGACGAGGTGGTTCGCGGTGTCCGAGACCCCGCACATCGTCAGCGATGTGATGACCCAGACGGTCGTGGCCGTGGGACGCGACGCGCCGTTCAAGGAGATCGTCCGGACCATGGAGCAGTGGAAGGTCAGTGCCATGCCGGTCCTGGAGGGTGAAGGGCGCGTCATCGGCGTCGTGTCCGAGGCCGACCTGCTGCCCAAGGAGGAGTTCCGCGACAGCGACCCGAACCTCTTCGAGCAGCGCCGGAGCCTGTCCGACGTCGCCAAGGCCGGGGGCGTGACGGCGGAAGAGCTCATGAGCACCCCCGCGATCACGGTCCACCCCGACGCCACCTTGGCACAGGCGGCCAGGATCATGGCCGTCCGGCACGTCAAGCGACTGCCCGTAGTCGACGACATCGGCATGCTCCAAGGCATCGTCAGCCGTGCCGATCTGCTGAAGGTCTTCCTGCGGTCGGACGAGGACATCGAGGAGGAGGTCCGCCGCACCGTGGTGTCCTACCTCTTCCCGGCCTTCAGCCACGCCATCCACGTGAACGTACACGAGGGAGTCGTCACCCTCCGCGGACACATCCACGACACCTCGCTCATCTCGGTCGCCGTGCGCCTCGTGCGCGCCGTGGAGGGCGTCGTGGACGTCGAGCCGCAGCTCACCGGGCAGTCAGCCGGTCCGGACAGGCCGGAGGAAGGTCAGTGACCCGTGTACCGGGCGGCGCCCGGCACCGACGGGCTGCGGTCCCTCGGGCAGGTCAGGGCCGGATGTCGAGTACCTCCGCCACTGGTCGGCGCGGCGTGCGGGAGCCTTTGGGGCCGTATCCCAGGCGCAGCAGCATCTGCGTGTAGCCCGTCCCGGTGACCGGATCACGCAGCGGCCAGCGCAGGTCCGTCCATTCGAGGGGCTGGGTGGCGAAGGAGCTGGACACGCCCTCCAGGGTGGCCAGCAGCAGGACGCGTTCCATGGCCTGGCCGGCGCGCAGCCAGTCCTCCGGACGGTCGTGGCTCGTGCTGACCAGGGCTACCTGAGGGCTCTCTTCGAAGTCTGCAGCGTCCCTTCCCGCCACCTGCCGCGGGCCCGCGAAGTCCCGCATGGGAGCTTTGCCCCCGCGCTTGCGCGGCCCGAAGGCGTATTCCGGGACTCCGTCGTCGGTCATGTTCGCCGACGGAGCGTCGATACGGGTCCATTCGGCCAGGTCCTGGTCGCTGCCGCGGTCGGTGAGGTTGCGCGCCTCGGCTTCCCGGACCATCTCCAGCACCTCCTGCAGATGCCATGAGGTGGGGAACGTCAGCTCGGCTCCCTCACGCCGGGCGGCCTCGCTGAGCGCCTCCCGCACGGCATCGGGAATCTCCGTCTCGTCGAACGGGAAGCGGCTGCTGTGCCGTTCGTGGATCGCCGGATACAGCGTGCCGAGGTCGTTCTCCCCGATTCCGGGTGCGGTCAGCCGCACGCTCGCGAGGAGCGCCGGATCGGACGGGTCGTGCAGCAGCCGGGTCTCCGGATGCCAGCCCTCGTGGGCCACGGCGACCCGCAGGTTCAGCAGGGCGGCGCCGCAGCCAATGTGAAGGCCGCGGGTACGGGGGTCGGAGCGTGGCATGGCACGCTCGAAGTCGGCGCGCATCTCGAACGTGCGGCTGCGCCGGACGTAGCGGAAGCGCCAGGGCTGTGCGTTGTGCATCGACGGGGCGGCGGCAGCGTCGTGGACCAGGTCCGTCAGGCGCTCGTCGGACGGTTCTTGTCCGCTCACCGGAGTCTCCTCTCGCGAGTCGGCGGCAGGCCAGGAGGGGACCAGTCCTGCGGTGGCTCACTCGTCGGCAGGGGTGATGCGCCTGCCCGTGAGGCTCGCGGGCCGGATCGACACCCACATCTCGCGTTCACCGCCTGCCCAGGGCGTGGTGTGGGCGCGTCGGGTGAGCCCGTGCACGGCGTCGGGCTCCGTGACGACGTGCGCCGGGCCGACTGCCAGCACACTCCAGCCTTGACTCATGGCCTCGTCCACATGGTCCACTTCGAAGGCGACTTCCTTCCCCACGGCCGCTGCCGGCACCGAGCCGGGCGCCGTCCGGAAAACGATGGCGTCGTCTACGACCTCGTAGTTGACCGGGACCACCGCCGGGCGCCCGTCGGACGCCGGGACCGCGATGCGCCCCACACCGTGCGTGAAGAGCAGAGCGCGGCACTCCTGCGGGCTGAGATCCCTCAGCTGCGGGTGCAGTAGCGCCTGGCCTTGGCCGGGAGGCAGATCGATGCCGCCCCCACGCAGGGCAGCGACGGTGGTGCCCAGCGCGTCGGCCAGCCTGATGAGAGTGCCCAGACTCGGGTCGGCGGGCTGATCCTCCAGGTACGCCAGGTAGTCGGGCGACATGCGGGCGCGACGGGCCGTCTCTCCCAGGCTGAGCCCACTCCTGTGGCGTTCCGCGGCCACGCGCCGACCGATGTCGCCAGGGTTGGGGGTCCCGGCGGGCGGGGCTGCCGCGGAGACGGGCCCCGGCTCGACCGTGTCCGGCTGGGAAGCCCCCTGGGGAGTCCCGGGCTGCTGTCCGTGCTCGACGTGGCGGAGGTGCGCGTCGGGGCCGGGGAACACCAGCGTCACTTCATTCGTGTCCGACCAGCGCACGTCGTAGGGAGGTGTTCCGTCCTCGTGGTGGAGTCCGACGATCTCGCCGTCGCGCCTGGTGGCGCCGGTCGCCGGGCTTTCGATGACGAGTTGGTCGCCGAGGTGAGCTCGCATGATCGCCGCCCTCTCCTCAGAATGGTGTTGTAACCAACGTGCCACGCGGGACAGGCCACCGCATGGGCCGACCGGTCCCTATCCGCAGGGTGGGCCGAGATGACTGACTGCCACGTACCGGATGGGAGCCGACATGCGCCACCGAACGGTCGCGGAACTCATGACCCGGGACGTCGTCCGGGCGCGGCGTGACACGCCGTTCAAGGAGATCGCCAGGCTGCTGGCGGAAAACGACGTCACCGCCGTACCCGTCGTGGACGATCTGGACCGTCCCGCGGGTGTGGTGTCGGAGGCCGATCTGCTGCGCAAGAGCGCCGACCAGGCCGACCCGTCCGGTCGAAGCCCGGTTCCACACCTTGAGGCATGGGAGCGGGCCAAGGCGGAGGGGTCCCGCGCCGAGGAGCTGATGTCGGCTCCTGCGGTGTGCGCACGTCCGGAGTGGAACGTGGTCGAGGCCGCCCGGCTGATGGAGGTCCATCACATCAAGCGGCTGCCCGTGGTGGACGAGACCGACCGGCTGCTGGGCATCGTCAGCCGCGGTGACCTGCTGCGGATCTTCCTGCGCCGGGACGACGCCATCCGCGACGAGATCACCGAGGACGTGTTGTGGCGCACGATGGGCCTTGCTCCCTCGGAGGTGACGGCCGAGGTGCGCGACGGACGGGTCGAACTCGGTGGCTCCGTCGAGTTCAGGAGTCTGATTCCCGTCATCGAGCGGCTGTGCGGCAGCGTCGACGGCGTGGTCTCGGTCGCCGGGCACATCGACTACCGGAACGACGACGCCCGCCCTTCATCCGCCGGCGGCTGAGCCCCGCAGAAGCGTGGTCGGGCGAGGGCCGACGCCAGAACCGCCGGCCCTCCGGAAACAAACGGGCACCTGCCGACCCCGGACGCGTCCCGGTGACTGGCGCCCGCAGCCGGCTCAGCCGGTGATCTCGATGCGGTGTGCCTTCCCCTGCTCGGTCTTCAGGACGCGCACCGTGAGGATCCCGTTGGTCAGATCCGCGCTGATGTGCTCGGTATCGGAGTTCGGGGGCAGCGTCGTGCGGTAGTCGAACTGCCCGATGCGGCGGGTGTGCCTGCGTACCGCCCCTGCGTGTTCCTTCACTTGCCGCCGTCGGTCACAAGCGCCAGCCGACGGCCTGACGGGTGCTCGGCCGGGACGCCCCCACGCCCTCGATGTCGCGCTCGGCGATGTCCAGCAGTTGCTGGGCGAGTTCTCGCATGGCCCGGCCCGCCGCCAGTTCGTCGCCGATCTCCGGCACGTTCCTGTCCGCCGGATGACGGTGCGCGGTTCCATGGCCGGTGAGCTCCGTGGTGCCGGTGTCCAGCACCACATGTGCCTTCGTCGCTCCCTCGTCGTCCTCGAAGAGGTGGAGACGAACCTTCCATTCCACCGTATGTGGCATCACTTTCCTCCTCACTGCGATCCGGATGCGGCCCGTCATGGACGCGCGGGCCGTGCGTAGGGAGCCGACGTCTGCTCGTCGATGCGGCGCCGGACGCGGCGGGCGAGTGCGCTCAAGTGCTCGGAGGCCGTCGCGCGGGGCGCGACCGGGTCCAGTATCCGGCGGGCGGCCGGTGGCAGACCGGCCAGATCGGCGGCAAGTCTCTCCCGGCACGCGTCGAGCGTGGGCCTTCCACCGGTTCGCTGCCCACCTCGCATCACCGTCTCCAGCAGCGGGCTGCCGTCGCCGGGCGACTGCTCGTCGGCGAGACGGATCACGTCGGCGTATGCGGTGCGGCGGAACACCTGCTTGGGGCCGGGTGCGGTCACTTTCGCCGACGACAGCTTCATCACCGGGCGCCCGTCGTACTCCACCATCTTGTACGCGGAGTCCAGGTACGGGGCGTCGGCCGAGACCCCGACCCGGGTCCCGACGGCGTAGGTGTCGATCGGCGCTCCGGAGCGGACCAGATCGTCCACGGCGTACTCGTCGAGACCCCCGCTGGCGATGATCCGTACCTCGGGCAGGCCGACGCTGTCGAGGGTGGAGCGTGCCCGGGCCGCCAGGGCACCGAGGTCGCCGCTGTCCAGCCGTACGGCCGAGCCGGGACCGCGGGCCGCGTGGTCGAGGTCTCGCAGGACTCGCGCCGCGACGCGGATGCCCTCCTCGGTGTCGTAGGTGTCCACCAGCAACGTCACGGGGCCGGGGTGGCAGCGTGCGAACGCGCGGAACGCTTCTTCCTCCGTGGCGAACGCCTCCACGTAGGAGTGGGCCATCGTGCCGACGGCGGGGATGCCGAGAGCCGTAGCCGCGGCCACGTTGCTGGTGCCGGCGAAGCCGGCCATCGCAGCGAGCCGGGCGGCCTGGAACCCGGCCTGCGGGCCGTGCGTGCGCCGCAGGGAAAAGTCCACGACCGGATGCCCGGCCGCCGCGAGCACACAACGCGCGGCCTTCGAGGCGATGGCCGTCTGGTGGCTGAGCTGGTTGAGCACGTACGTCTCGGCCAGCTGCGCCTGTGGGAGAGGGGCGGTCACCTCCAGCAGCGGCTCTCCCGCGAGCACGATCCGGCCCTCCGGTACGGCCCGCACGTCACCCGTGAACTCCAGGCCGAGCAGGGGCTGAAGATCCCGCGGAGGCCGGTGCAGCACGGACGCGAAGGCGTCGACGTCCTCGGGGCCCACTCGGAGGCCGGACAGGTAGTCCAGGGCCGACTCCAGTCCTGCGGCGACCAGGAAGCCGCGCTCAGGAGGAAGGTCGCGGACGAAGAGGCTGAAGGTGGCCGGGCCGGTCATCCCCTCCCGCAGGTAGGACATGGCCATCGTCACCTCGTACAGATCGGTGGTCGTGGCTTCGGACATCGACGTCGCCTCCTCGTGCACGTCCGGTCTCTGCCCTCACCGGCGGAAGCGCGCGGACCACAGGGGCTCCACCAGATTCCACTCGGCGTCCCACTGTGCGTACCTTCTCCGGTTCAGCACGCGGTGCATGCCCGCACGTGCCGCGAAGAACCCGCCGACCACTCCGACCGCGGCCATGCCGCCCACGAACCAGCCGTTGGTCCTCGCGGTGAGTGTGGTCATCGGCGGGCTGGTGATGGTTCCCTCCCGGTCCAGCCACACCGGCACGGTGGCCCCTTCGGGCGTCCCCGACTTCACGAGGGTCGTTCCCGTCCGCACCGTGCCGTTGTCGTCGGTCCAGCGGACCTGCGCCCGTTGCTTCCCGTCCGTGGCGACGCCCTTGACGTCAGACGTCAGCCGGGCGGCGACCTCCTGCCGTTCCGCCGACTGGGCTTGCACGGTGCGTATCGACGACTCGTACGCTGTCAGCCCCGCGCTGAGCGCTGCCGCCGGCAGTCCGAGGACCAGGACGAACATCAGGAAGCGGCGGATCCAGGTTTCGAACCTGTCGCACGGACGGATCAGGGGGTTCGCCCCCTTGTGCGGGCGTTCCCTGCGCGACGGGGATGGGCCTGACGCGTACGGCGAATCCTGTGCACTCATAAGTCGGCCTCCAGCAAGTCGCTGGTCCCGTTTCCCCACCGCTTGGTACCACCATCGGACAACTGCGGACGTTCGGTCACAGGGCCGAAGGTCCCTGCTGGGCCGACTTCCGGCCCGCTTGGGGCCGACCGTCGACGTGATCCGTCCCTGCCGGGTTGCGGTCATATCCGGGGAACAACCGCGATCGGGCACGGCGCGTGATGCAGTAGCGCGTGGTTGGTGAGGCCCAGTTGCAGGCCCAGGTGCCCTTGTCGTCTGCGGGCGCCGACGACCAGCAGATCCGCCTCCGACGCGGCTTCCAGCAGTGCCTGGCGTGCCGGTCCCTCGATCACCCGTCGGCTCACCTGGGCGTCGTGGTATTGCTCCTCCGGGGTGCGCAGGGCGTCGTCGAGCACCTGCGCCGGCGACCGGCGGTGGGCTTCCAGGGCGTACCAAGAGGGGGCCTGAACTGTGGTGAGGACACCCAACTGTGTGCTCCAGGCATGCACAGCGACCAGCCGGCAGCGCCGCACCTGGGCCTCGCGGAGGGCGAACTGCACGGCCGTGCCGCTGCCCTCGCCCTCCTCGACACCGACGACCACGCTTCCGAACCGGGCATTCCGGTGCTCCGCCGCCCCCCGCACCACGACGACCGGGCAGTCCGCGCGTGCCGCCACGGCGAGGCTGACCGACCCCAGGAGCATCCCGGCGAGGTCTCCGAGCCCCCTCGAGCCGAGCACCAGCGCAAAGGCGTTGCGCCCCTTGTCGACCAAGGCGGAGGCCGCGTCGCCGTGCAGCACCTCGCTCGACAGCCGCACCGTGGGCGCCCCATTGACGGCACGTTCCGAGGCGTGACCGATGACGTCGGACACCTCGTGATCTCGCGGCGCCGCGTGCAGGAGGTGGAGTGGCACTCCGTGCCGGACCGCCTCGTCGGCGGCCCAGTCCACCGCCTCCAGGCTCGCCTCGGACCCGTCGACGCCGACCACCAGGGGAATCGTCATCGCCCCTGCCTCCTCTCCGGCCGGCCCGCCTCCGGTCCCCTCCCTTGCGGGTGCACATGCGCCGCGGAAGGGATTGCGGTACTCCTCGAATGAGGAACGCGCCACGCTCGGGATGTCGGCAACATCCGAACAGTCCGGCAAATCAGACTCGTCAGCCGCCATTTCCAGCTTGCTATGAGACGGAGGCCGCTGCCATGCAATCAGTCCTCACCGTGGGCCTCGACGGTTCACCCGAGAGCCTTGCGGCCGCCCGCTGGGCAGCCGACGAGGCCGAGAAGCGCAGGCTCACCCTGCGCCTGCTGCACGCCTGGCCGATGCTGGTACCGGAACCGGCCCGTCTCCCCTCCGAAGTCGATCAGAACTACTGGGCGAAGCGTCTCGTCCACACCGCGCAGGCGGAGCTTGAGACGCGCCATCCGGGCCTGTCCATCAGCGGGAGCCTGGTCGCCGAGGACGTCCAGAACGCCCTACTGCAAGCGGCCTCGGAGTCCGAGGCGCTCGTGCTCGGTTCACGAGGGCTGGAGTCTGTCGCGAGTTACTTCCTGGGCGACGTCAGCATGCCGGTCGTGGCACGGGCCCAGCGGCCGGTGGTGCTGGTCCGCGCCGACACCGGCGAGGACGGGCCGGTCCCGGCACCCGCGAGTCGCGTGGTCGTTGCACTGAAGCTGCGTGATTCCTCGGAAAGTCTGCTCGACTTCGCCTTCCACACGGCTGCGGCCAGGGGCGTGCCTCTTCTTGCCGTCCACGGCCGAAGCGTGCCACTCCATGCCCGTGTGCCCTGGGGTGTGGACCACGACGTCACCGAGGAGATGAAGCGGGACGCGCAGAAACTCCTGAGCACGGCGCTCCGCCCTTGGCGTGAGAAGTATCCGCAGGTGGACGTGACCGACAGCATCCGTTTCGCAAGCCCGGCCAAGGCCGTCGTACAAGCCGCCGAAGACGCCGTGCTGCTGGTCGTCGGCCGCCGCGAACACCGTCCCGGTCTGGCGCCCCACCTGGGTCCCGTCGCCCAGGCCGCCATCCACCATGGGCGCTGCCCTGTCGCCGTCGTCCCTCATGACTGAACCTGGCCGCAGTGAGACATCGGTTCGGTCGGCGTCGCCGGACGACGCGTCAGTGCCCCGCTCCGGTGCAGGGCACCATGGCGAGCCGCTGCCGCGCGCGGAGGTGTACGAGACGCACACCTCCGTCGTGTTCTTCGTCGGCGACCGCGCCTACAAGCTCAAGAAGCCGGTGGATCTGGGATTTCTCGACTACACCACGCTGGCGTCTCGCCGAGCCGCGTGCGAACGCGAAGTTACTCTCAACCGCCGCTTCGCCCCCGACGTCTACCTGGGTCTGGGCGAGATCCGCAGCCCTGACGCGGAAGCGCCCGAACCGCTCGTGGTGATGCGCCGCATGCCCGCGGATCGCCGCCTCTCCCGGCTGGTGCGCGAAGGGGCCGCCGTCGACGACATCCTGCGGGGCCTCGCCCGGCAGGTCGCGACGTGGCACGCGGAGGCCCCCCGCGGCCGGGACGTGGACGAACAGGGCACGCGGGATGCGCTGTCGTCCCGCTGGGAGGCCAGTTTCGATCAGGTCCGCGCGCTGGCCGCCGACGGCTTCGTGCCGGACGGCGTTGCGGAGGTGGGGCGGCTTGTGCGCCGCTATCTCGCCGGGCGCGAGCGTTTGTTCGCCTCACGTATCGAGCAGGGGCGGGTGGTCGACGGTCACGGTGATCTGCTCGCCGAGGACGTCTTCAGTCTCGACGACGGTCCTCGGGTCCTGGACTGCTTGGAGTTCGACGACCACCTGCGCTACGTCGACGGTCTCGACGACGCCGCCTTCCTCGCCATGGACCTGGAACAGCTCGGCGCCCCGGAGGCCGCCGCGTACTTCCTCGCCCAGTACAGCGAGTACTCCGGCGACCCCGCACCCCCTTCCCTGTGGCACCACTACGTCGCCTACCGCGCGTTCGTCCGCGCCAAGGTCTCCCTGATCCAGGCACGCCAGGGCGCGCCGGACGCAGCGACGGCGTCACGACGGCTGGTCTCGACGACGCTGCGCCATCTGCGTACCTCCGCCGTGGGCCTGACGCTGGTCGGCGGGCTGCCGGGCAGCGGGAAATCCACCCTCGCCGGAGCTCTGGCCGACCGGCTGGGGGTCACGCTGCTCAGCAGCGACCGCCTCCGCAAGGAGCTGGCGGGCATCCCCGCCGAGCAGTCTGCGGCCGCCGACTACGGCGAGGGCCTGTACACCCCCGAGTGGACGGCCAGGACCTACGCCACCCTGCTCGACCGTGCGTCCGCCCTGCTGTCCTCCGGTGAGTCCGTCGTGCTGGACGCCACCTGGTCCGATGCGGGCCAGCGCGAAGCGGCACTGCTCGTGGCCGAACGCACCAGCGCCGACCTGGTGGCCCTGCACTGCCACGTGCCGGGCGACGTGACAGCGGCCCGCCTGGCCACGCGGGCCGCCGGAATCTCCGACGCCGGCCTCGACATCGCCACCGCCATGGCGGCCAGGGAACCGCCATGGCCGGAGGCGATCGCGGTCGATACCAGCGGCCCGCTGGACTCCGCGGTCGCCCGGGCGCTGACAGCCGTGCGCCCGTGGGGCTCCAGCCAGGCCCCGGTCTTCCGCCGCCCCTACATGGAGCCGGACTGAGCGGGCGGTGGACCCGCGTATATCCGGGACCGGCTACCGGCCACCGGGCTCCCGGCGGCCACCAGAATTCGCGGGATGTTGCGCCGCCGACCCGGCCGGGCTGACGGGCCGGTTCTCGCTGATCGACGCAGCGGCAGCTCCTCCATGCGGTCATGAACACCGGCCGAACGACGAGACGACGGATCCCGCCGTGCCGGCGGTCCGACGGGCTGATGATTCCGGTTGCCCGCACATCCCTCGGGAGTGACCGTGGAGTGCAGGAGCGAGTGAGTATCGTGCGAGCGCTCGTCTACCACGGCCCCGGACAGATCTCCTGGGACCCCGTCCCGGACCCCGCGATCGAGGAGCCGACCGACGCGATCGTGCGCGTCGACGCCACCACCGTCTGCGGAAGTGACCTGCGCATCCTGCGGGGCGATCTCCCCGAGGTGAAGCCGGGGACGGTCCTCGGGCACGAGGCCGTCGGCGAGGTTTTGGAGGTCGGACGCGACGTCCACCACGTGCGTCCTGGGGACCAGCTGATCATGTCGGCCGTCTCGGCCTGCGGCCGCTGCCGGGAATGCCGTGACACCAAGCTCGGGCAGTGCAGCGAGGGCGGTGGATGGCTTCTTGGCAATCTGATCAACGGGACCCAGGCCGAGCTGGCGCTGATTCCCCTCGCCGACCACTCCACCCACCGGCGGCCGTGGAAGGTCCCGCTCAACGAAGCGGTCCTGCTCGCCGAACTCCTCCCCACGGCCTACGAGTTCGGGGTACGGAACGGCCACGTGAGCCCGGGCGACACCGTGGTCGTGGTCGGGGCGGGTCCCGTCGGTCTCGCCTCGGTGATCATCGCACGGCTGTCCTCGCCCCGGCGGATCATCGTGGTGGACCTGTCCGCCGCGCGGCTCGAAGCCGCCGCCGGTGTGGGGGCCGATGCCGCCGAAGTGCCCGGCAAGGTGATCGCCGAGCTGTCCGAGGGACCGGGTGCCGACGTGGTCATCGAGGCATCGGGCGAACCGGACGGCTTCGTTCTGGCCACCCGCGCCGTCCGTACCGGAGGGCACATCGCCAACATCGGGGTGCACGGCAAGCCGGTGACGCTGCATCTCGAGTCCCTGTGGCGCGAGAACCTGACCATCAGCACCGGCCAGGTGGACACATCCCCCACACGGTGGTTGCTGGAGCTGGTGAGGTACGGAGACCTGCCCATCTCCGGACTGGTCACCCACACCCTCCCCCTCGACCGGATGAAGGACGCCTACGAGGCGTTCGCCGGCGGCACCACCACGGGCGCTCTCAAGGTCGTACTGCACCGCGAGTGACAGACCGGCCAGCAGGGGCCCGAACGGACCGACCCGTCCCCAGGTCGGGGCCGCCCGGCCCTACAGCACGCCGATGATGGGTGGTGCCATGGAATTGAGCCGAGGGCCACAAGGAGACACGGAGAAGCGGAGCAGAGCCGCGCACCGTGTGATTCGGGCCCGCAAGAAGCGGGCGGCCCCCGGCTCCATGGCGTCGGCCCCAGGCCGACGCCCTCCCTAATCCGGAATTAAGAGCGGTCCGTTGGCGTCATCCGTGACGGAGCTGCTCGAGTGGTGGCGGCCCGTGCGGTACCGAGTGGATGCAAGCGGGCGGCTTGGCCCATGAGGCCTTCGGACAGACGGGGCACGTCTCGGCCCGCATCGGCCGCCACCACGAACCGATGGAAGCCACCGGAACACTGGATGAGCCGACGCCCAGCTCACAGCGAGTCTGAAAGATGTTGGCGCCCGCTGGCGCTGGGCGGACGCTTGACGTCCCTCCCGGCCTGCGATGCCTACCGAAAGATCGGCGACGCCCAGCGCCACCGAGCGTCAACACCATTTCGAACATCACTCGTTGGTGTTGGTGGTGCGAGCCCACTCCACGGTGACCTCTCACGACGCCCGAGCCCCGAGCTCCCGCGAAGACCGAGGCCCGCGGGGGGAGCTGGTGCCACGAACAGCTACTGAGGTGGCGGACCGGCCGTGAGGGGCTGAGTCCTGGGATTAGGTCGCTGCGTGGCCCGCGTGAACTCGCGAACGATCAGCAAGAGCATGACGGAGGGGGCAAACTTGATCTACTGCGGTATCGACTGGGCCGAGCGCACGCACGACGTAGCCCTGGTCGACGAGAGCGGCCAACTGCTCGCCAAGCGGCACATCACCGACGACGCGGCTGGCTACAAGATCCTTCTGGACCTGCTTGCCGACCACGGCGACTGTGAGGACAACCCGATCCCGGTCGCGATCGAAACCTCCCGGGGACTGCTTGTGGCCGTGCTGCGAACCGGTAAGCGTCAAGTGTTCGCCATCAATCCGATGGCCGCTTCCCGCTACCGCGATCGGCACTCCGTTTCCCGCAAGAAGTCCGACCCCGGCGACGCCCTGGTCCTGGCGAACATCTTGCGCACCGACATGCACGCCCACCGGCCACTGCCGCAGGACAGTGACCTGGCCCGCGCCGTCGCAGTTCTTGCACGTGCCCAGCAGGACGCCGTCTGGAACCGCCAACAGATCGCCAACCAGCTCCGCTCCTTGCTGCGTGAGTACTACCCGGCTGCCCTGGCAGCCGTGGAGACCTGGAAGAAGGGCCTCTGCCGACCCGAGGCCCACGAACTCCTCCGCCTCGCACCCACACCGACGCGAGCCGCAAGACTGACCCGCGCGCAACTCCGGTCGGCCCTCAAGCGGGCCGGCCGCCAGCGCGGCATCGAAGCGGAAGCCGACCGCCTCCACGAGATCCTCCGAGGCGCCTGGGCTCATCAGCCGCCGCTCGTCGAGGACGCTCTCGGCAAGCAGATGCTCGCCTTGCTCATTCAGCTTGAAGCCGCCTCCAAGGCTGCCACCGACCTCGAAGAGGCGGTGGACGAAGCATTCCCTCAGCACCCGGATGCTGACATCATCCTCAGTTTCCCCGGCCTCGGCGTCCAGCTCGGCGCCCGGGTGCTGGCCGAGATCGGTGACGACCGGCAGCGCTTCTCGGACGCCCGTGGGCTGAAGGCCTATGCCGGCGCGTCACCCATCACGAGGGCGTCCGGCAAGAAGTCCAGTGTCACCAGGCGGTGGGTGAAGAATGACCGTCTCAACCATGCCGGCTACCTATGGGCCTTCTCTGCCATCAGCGCCTCTCCTGGCGCCAAGGCGCACTACCGCAGGCGCCGTGACGACCATGGTGACTGGCACGCAGCGGCCCAGCGCAACCTCTTCAATCGCATGCTCGGCCAGCTCTACCACTGTCTCCAGCAGCACGAGCTGTTCGATGAACAGACGGCGTTTCCTACTACTGCCGAAGCTCTAGAGGCGGCGTGACCAGGCTGCAGGGCGTGAATAGGTGGCTGTGTTCACGAGTTTCGGTTCTGGCACAGCTTCCGCGCAACGGCCACTCTGAGTGACGGCTGGGCTTCTCAGGGCGGCACTGAAGTCGCCCGAGCCGGCGACACCCATATGATCGTCGGGCTGATCGCTAGAGGGGGAACATGTTGCGGGCCAAGAGGGCAGTCCAAGGGATATGCGCGGTTGGGGCGATCTTGTCTCTGTTTGGGTGTGGGTCCGGGGCCGGCGCCAAAGAGCACAGGCCCACCCAGGGCGACACGCCGTCGCCTCAGTCCGTCAGGGCCCTGGACAAGGATCAAGTACGGGCGGTGTTACCGGACTCGGACGCCGTGCCTCCCGGTTGGGAGAAGTCCGGCACGCTCCGTCTCCACGGTGCCAACCCCGAAGACGGCGGTAGCTTGGCTTACGGCACCCAGGGTTACGCTGCGACCGACCTCGAAGGCACTGTTGGATTCGGTCTCCAATCTTTTCGGACGAGGGCTCAGGCCATCGGCAGATACACGGAGAGCAAGTCTCAGATGGCAAGCGCTCAAGTTGGGCCCGCACAGATCCCGGACGTCGATGCAGCGTTCACGGCCTCCTACTGCATCGGCAAGAACCATTGCAGTACCTCGATCACCCTCCGCCTGGACTCTGTATTTGCCTACGTGAACAT
Source organism: Streptomyces afghaniensis 772 (assembly GCA_000415505.1). GTDB lineage: Bacteria > Actinomycetota > Actinomycetes > Streptomycetales > Streptomycetaceae > Streptomyces > Streptomyces afghaniensis. The sequence continues at coordinate 11,098 of KE354115.1, read as the reverse complement.
CAACACGGATGGTCCAGCCGCGGCCGACGCCAAGATCTTGAACTCTGTCACCCGCATGTTCGCCCAGCGCATCCGGCAGGCACAGAATGGGCAGCCACCATCGGCAAAGGCAACATGAAACGGTAAGAGTCTAACTCTGCGCAGTCACTACACAGAAGTTGAGCCAGAACCCATTTACATGGACAAAGCCAAATAGGCTTCCGCGCATGGGCAGTGACTCTTTTCCCTACAACCGGTTCCTTGGTGAGTTTCAGGAACTGGCACATGGTCGCCCCGACGGCCCTGCACTTCGCGACTCGGTCCGCGACCACGCCGCCCCGGACGAGGAGAAGCTGGTGCAGTATCTCCGTTCAGGATCTGCCCTTGCCGTCACCGGATCACCAGTCCATGACGCGCTGAGCAACGAACTCATCGGCGCGTTGGAGCTGCACACTGACGGCGAGTGGTTCTGGTACTCAGACCTCGCTCACTACGTCGAGCGCTACCACGTCCCGCTGGACGAGACCTTCGTCGATCACGCACGCGCACACCACTGGACTCCACCCAAGCTCTCCCCGGAAGACCTCATCCAGATCGGAGACACTCTGGACGCGGTGCTCGATGCCGAAGACGCCGGAGACACGCATGGCTTGACGAGTTAAGGGCCTGAGGTGTCTTTCGGGCCGTGTCCTCCGGCCGAAGTGCAGGCGGGCCAGGCTCGACGACTCTAGATATTGTGGGCAATTCCGGTAGGAGCACCGACGTACTGGGAAACCATTCGCATCGCGGTACGCACCGAGACGGTCAACTGGTCGTCGCTGATCGCCGCGGCGGTCTCGCCATCGGGCCGGTCATGACCGCTCGCCGGTCGGCATTCATACGCTGAGCGGCCGCCAGTGAATTGGTGGGCAAGGCGAGGCCCCCAGTCAGGACTCCGGCGAGGAGCTGACGCCAGTCTTCGGGGCTGTCGGACGTGGCCTCGGCGCGCTGAGGGACACGAGAGAGCGCCCAGGTCACAGGGCAGCCCCGAAGGTGCCGTCGGGGAGGCGGGAAGGACTCCTGATGCTGATCGCCGACACACCGGCCGCCGATGCCGTCCGTCTGTCTCATTCGGAGCCCGGATGGGTGAGCGTGTTGTCGCTCGTGCGGTCAGCGAAGTAGTCCTCGATATTGCGCACGGTGGTCTCGGCGATCTGGCCTACGGCGTCCTGGGTGAAGTACGCCTGATGTGAGGTGACCAGCACGTTGGGGAGGGTCATCAGCCGGGCCAGGCGTTCGTCGGTCATCACTTCCAGGGACTTGTCGAGGAAGAAGACCCCGGCCTCCTCCTCGTACACGTCCAGGCCCACCTCCCTGAGGCGGCCGGCGCGCAGGGTGGTCAGCAGGGCGTCGGTGTCGACCAGGCCGCCGCGGCTGGAGTTGACCAGGACCGCGTCGTCCTTCATCAGGGCCAGGGCGTGTGCGTCCACGAGATGGTGGGTGTCCGGCAGTAGCGGTACGTGCAGGCTGATCAGGTCGGATTCGGCGAACACCCGCTCGCGCGGGACGTACTCCATGCCGAGGGCCAGGCAGGCGGGGTTCTCGGCGACGTCCCAGCCGAGCAGGCGCATGCCGAAGCCGTGGGCGATGAGGGCAAACGCCGTGCCGATCTTGCCGGTGCCCATGACTCCCACCGTGCGGCCGTGCAGGTCGCGGCCCATGAGCCCATCGAGCCGGAAGTCGAACTCGCGGGTGCGGTGCGCGGCCCGTACGATCCGCCGGCCCACTGCCAGGGCCAGTGCCCAGGCGAACTCGGCGACCGAGTAGGGCGAGTAGTACGACACCCGGGCCACCGTCAGACCCAGCTCTCGGGCCGTGGCCAGGTCTATGTTGTTGTAGCCGGTGGACCGCTGGGCGATCAGCTTGGTGCCGTGCTTGGCCAAATGGCGCAGTACCTCGGCGTCGAGGGTGTCGTTCACACTGCTGAGCACGACCTCATGGCCTGCCGCGAGGGGAACGGTGTCCCGGTTCAGGAAGAGGTTCAGGCAGCGCAGATCGTGGCGGTCGGCGAACGCCCTGGCGAAAGTCTCCCCCAGCAGTGGCTGCTCGTCGGCCAGGACTCCGTACGCGATGATCTCCACAGGGGCCTCCCTGTTCTGTGGGCCAGGTGCCCTTGCGGACCAGGCAGTCGTCGGACCAGCCGGGCCTGGGCGTAAGGACTCTGTCAGCACAACCCGGTGTGCCGTATGCGCAACAGTCCTCACACACGCTCGGGCACCACAGCGACCGGACATGCGGCGTGGTGCAGCACCGTGTGGGCGACCCTGCCGAGTTGCAGTCCAAAGTGCCCCGGGTGGCGCCGTGCCCCCACGACCAGCAGCTCCGCACCGTGGGAGGCATCCAGGAGCACCTTCCGGGCGGAGCCTTCGGCCGTGCGCTTGAGCAGTTCCACGCCCGCTGGGGCGTCGTGCAGCGCGGCGTCCAGCGTTTGCACTGCCCCCTCCTCATACGCGTGCACCGGCCTTTCCCCGAGCAGCGGATGGTCGATGGCCTCGCTCGCCGGACGCCGCCAGGCGCGTATGGCCTCCACCAGGGCGCCGCGTCGCTCTGCCTCCTCCAAAGCGAAGCGGACGGCGTTCGCGGTTGCCGCCTCCGCTCCGATACCCAGAACGATGCGACGAGGCGTCCCGCTCCCGTCGTCGTGGCCGCCACGGACCACGATCACAGGGCAGTCGGCCTGTCCCGCCACGGTCAGGCTGACGGAACCGAGTAGCAGCTCGGCAACATCACCGCGACCGCGGCACCCCAGGACCAGCACGGATGCCTTACGTGCCTCACGCACCAGAACGGGCGTCGGCCCGTCCGGTATCACCTGGGTGGACACTTTCAGATCAGGTACCCGCTTCCGGGCACGTTCGTGTGCGGCCGCTACGAAGACACCATTGAGGATCTGCTCCGACCTGTCCCCTCCAGTGGCGAAGACGGCGCGTTCGTACCGCTCCCACAGCGAGGCGTACACCACCCGCAGCGGCAGCCCGCGCAGCGCGGCCTCATCCGCTGCCCAGTCCACGGCGCTCAGGCTCGACTCAGAGCCGTCCACGCCCACGACCACGGGAAGATCCATCGCTCTCACCGCCCTGCGCAAAGGCTGAAGAAGGCTCGCCGAACGTCCGGGTCACTGCCCCCTTCATCATCCCCGACTCCTCACAGGTGTGTCAGTCGCGCGGAGCGGCAGCGCCGGGCGCGGCGGCAAGACGCAGCACCGAGCGTGTACGGGGCGCAATTCCTGCTCCACGCCTGTTCCGGCTCGGCCGCGCCGACGCGGCACTCGCGCTGCGCACCTGCACATCCGAGGTGCTGCTGCATCGCTCCGCCGCAGCGGACCTCCTGATCATCGGAGCCCGGCGCAGGCACGGCCACTTCAGCCTCCATCTGGGCCGGGTGGGGCACACGCTGTTGCATCACGCGGACTGCCCGGTGGCGATCGTGCCGCAACGGGACCGACCATGAAAACACACCCCCCCGTCCGGCTCGGTCCTACTCTCCAGGGAGCACGCATGACGATTCACGTCGGGATCGACGGCCTCGGTCGGCACGGCGACGGGTGCGGCTCCGGCAAGCGGGCTGCTCGTCCTCACCGCCCACACGGCAAGGCAGCGGCCGTGAACGCCCCGCTCGCCGGATCCCCGGCATCCCGCACCTCAGTCGCGCCCTTGCTCCGGGACGTCCGAGCCGTCGTCCTCGACACCGACGGTGTGATCACGGACTCGGCCCGGGTGCACGCTGCGGCGTGGAAGACCGCATTCGACGCCTTCCTGCGCGAGCACCCGCCCGAGAACCCCGACCTGCGGCGCCCGTTCGACCCGCAGGACGACTACCTGCGGTACGTGGACGGCAAATCCCGCATCGACGGCGCCGCCGCCTTCCTGGCCTCACGAGGCTTCGCGTCGTCGGCCGAGATAGTGCAGGCCGTCGCCGCAGACAAGGAACGGCTCTTCACGGAGCAGCTGCGCGAGCACGGTGTCGACGCGTATCCCGGCACGGTACGGCTGGTGCGCGCACTGCGCCGGGCCAGGGTGCCCGTGGCCGCCGCGTCCGCCTCCCGCCATGCCCGTGAACTCCTGGACCACGCCGGGGTACTGGACCTCTTCGACGCGCTCGTCGACGGAGGTGAAGCGGCCCGGCTGGGACTGCCGGGCAAGCCGCAACCCGACCTGTTTCTGGAGGCGGCCCGCCGCCTCGGTGTCCCCGCCGACCGTGCCGCAGTCGTCGAGGACGCGCTGGCGGGCGTCGAGGCGGGCCGTCGCGGGGGGTTCGCCCTCGTGGTCGGCGTGGACCGGACCGCCGGCCCGGACACCACTGAGAGGCTGCTGCGACACGGTGCCGACATCGTCGTACGGGATCTCGGAGAACTGCTCGCGGGAGGAGCACCGACGTGACGGGCTGGATCTGGGAGTACGAGGGCTACGATCCCGCGGACGGACGTCTTCGGGAGTCGCTCTGCACGCTGGGCAACGGCTACTTCGTGACCCGCGGGGCGCTCCCCGAGTGCGCCGAGCGCGGTGAGGTGCCCAGCGCGGAGAAGACCTCACCAGCGGGGAGACCCGGTACCGCAGGACGCGGGCTGGAACTGGACGTGGCACCGACCGCCTCGTCGCTCCCTCTGTCCGGTACCAGCGGGCCCGAGCTCGCCTGTTCGCCGCTCATGATCGGCAGCGCTCTCGTCGTGTGACAGGCCGGCCGGCGAGGACAGGGCCGTCCGGGAGACGGGTCCCGGGCCGTTCGCTGCCTCACGCCGGGACCGTGATGACGGGGCAGCGGGCATGGTGCAGTACTCCCTGACTGACCGAGCCCAGCAACATGCCGGTGAACCCTCCGTGCCCCCTGGTTCCCACGACCAGGCCCAGGGCGTGTTCCGAGGACTCCGTCAGGACCCGCACCGGGTGTCCGCGGACGACCTCGTGGTGCAGCTCCACTTCCGGATGCGACGCGGTGCGGCCCGCGACCGTCTCCGAGAGCACCCGGCGGCACTCCCGCACCGCGGCTTCCTCATCGAGGACACCGAGGAGCGGCGGATGCCACACGTACAGGGCCCGCAGGAGCGCTCCGCGCAGGGCCGCCTCCTCGAACGCCACATCCACCGCCGCGGCCGAATGCGGGCTGCCGTCGACGCCGACCACGAAGTACGCAGGCTGCTGGGTGACATGCTCCGGCTCCGGCACAACCGCGACCGAGCAGGGAGCGTGGGCGGTGAGCGGGAGCACCACAGAAGCGGACGAGAACATCTCGCGCCGCCTGCTCAGGTGCCAGGAGCCCACCACTACCAGGGCGGCGCCCCGAGCCTCCTCGCGCAGGACCCACGCCGGCTCTCCTTCCGCCAGCAGCGTCGACACCTCCACCGCCGGACGCCGGGACTCGACAAAGGCGACCGCCTCCTTGAGCACCTGCTCACCCAGCCCGTGCAGCGCCCGGTTCCACTCCTCCCACGACGGCCGCGCCTCCCCCGACCGGTACCCGCCGGTCGGCACACCCTGGGCATGGACGAGCCGCAGCGGCAGGTGACGTCGGTCCGCCTCGTCGGTGGCCCAGGCGAGGACCAACCGCTTCGAAGGGTCCGGGTCGACGCCCACCACGATCGGCCGACGCCCGTCCGCACCAGTCATGGCGCCTCCAGGGATCTCCCCGCCGCCCGTCCGTTCACTGTTCTTCCAGCCTCACCCCCTGCCGTCGGGTGCCGCCACGCCACGGCTGCCGGGCGCGCGGCCTGTTGGCTCGTCTGTTTCCACCGCGCGATGCGGGGTGTCGCAGGCTGGTGAAGGCTGGAAGGAAGGCGGCGGTGCACCAGTGCCGGCCGACCCCTGCGGCGGTCAGGACCGGCCGCCAGGCGAGAAGGAGAGTCCGTCGTGGCGAATCCGGTCGTCGTGGGAGTGGACGGCTCGCCATCGAGCCTGCACGCGGTGGAGGTCGCGGCACGCGAGGCCGGTCTGCGCGGCGTGGGCCTACGGCTCGTGCACGCCTTCGGGTGGCCGTCGATGCACGTACCGCCCGGCGGCCCCCCGTGGAATCCGGCTGCGGCGGGGGTGCGTGAGCTGGTGGACGGCACACTGATCGAGGCCGAGCAGAGGGCCCGCAGAGCAGCGCCACAAGTGGAGACAACGCGAGAGGTCACCGTCGGTGAGCCGCTGATGGTGCTGGAGATCGAGTCGCGTTCTGCGGCGCTCGTCGTGGTCGGCAGCCGCGGGCTGGGCGCGTTCGGCAGCCTTCTGCTGGGCTCCACCGCCGTGCACCTAGCCGCGCACGGCCGCTGCCCGGTGCTGGTGGTGCGCGGCCGGCCGGACCCGAACGGTCCCGTGCTGCTGGCGGTCGACGGCTCACCGGCGGGCGAGAAAGCCGTCGAGTTCGGCTTCGCCGAGGCATCTATGCGCGGCGTGGACCTGGTGGCCCTGCACGTGTGGAACACCTGGAGCGAGCGGGCCTACGAGGGTCCTGGTGATCCTCTGAACGTGGTCGTGGACATCGAGCGGCTCCGCGAGGAGGAGCAGCGGCTGCTGGACGACACGCTGTCTCCATGGCAGGAACGCCATCCCGGCGTCACCGTACAGCGGCGCTTGGTCCGGTCCCGGGTCCGCCCGGCCCTGATCGAGGCCAGCCGCGAGGCACAGCTGGTCGTGGCCGGTGCCCGCGGCCGCGGCGGCTTCACAGGACTGCTGCTCGGCTCGGTCAGCCAGGCCCTGCTGCACCACGCGCACTGCCCCGTCGCCGTAGTACGTGGCGGAAAGCGGGAGCGCTGACGGGCCATGACCCGTGAGCGACGCCTGCGGCGGCTGCCGACGCCGCAGTACTCATACGTGCTGCGGCACGACCGCAACAGGGCACTGGGCGTGGTGCAGGAGTGTGTGGGCCACCCGGCCGAGCTGGAGCCCGAAGGGGTCCTGCCGTCGCCGCGCTCCGACGATCACGAGGTCGGCTGCGGCTGAGCGGTCCACCAGCACCTTACGGGCGGGCCCCTCCACCGTCGTGCGGCGCACCCGCACGTCCGGGTGGTCGGCGACCGGGCCGCGGAGCAGCTCGTCCGCCTGGGCTCGGGCCCGCTTTTCGTGGTACCGGGCACCTGTCTCGGCGAGCGCGGCCACATCTGCGGTTTCGTGCGCGGGGCAGCGCCAGGCCCGGACCACGTCGAGAGTGCACCCACGTACCTCGGCCTCACGAAGGGCGAACCACGCCGCTTCTCCGCCGACAGCGGGGTCCCCGGCCCCGAGGAGGATCCGCTCGTGGGTACCGGCCAGGCCGGCCTTGTCGCCCCGCACCACGATCACCGGACAGTGCGCGCGGGCCGCGACGGCCAGCCCGACGGAACCGAGCAGCAGTCCCTTCAGCTCGCCACGGCCCCGCGAACCGGTGACCAGGGCGCAGGCGTTGTTGCTCTCCCGCAGAAGCGCGTCCTCCGCTTCGGCCGGGAGGACGTCGGTGGACACCTTCACGTCGGGGTTGCGCCGCCGGGCCCGCTGCGCCGCGGAGGCGACGATGTGGTCGGCCATCACCTGCTCCGACGGGCGTCCGGTACTGAGTGACGGGGTGATGCCCTCGTAGCGCTCCCAGAGGGAGGCGTATACCAGCCGCAGCGAAAGTCCGTGCCGGGCGGCCTCATCCACCGCCCAGTCGAGCGCCACCAGGCAACCGTCCGATCCGTCCACGCCCACGACCAAGGGCAGGTCCAGCCTCATCGTTCCCACCGCCTCACTGTCGGGCAGTCTGCAGGTTCACTCTCACCGTCACCCCCGGAACAGCCGGTCGCGTGGGGGCTGTTCGGTCCCTGCCGGGGACGCTCGGCCCAACGGTCAGGCCCGCCCGTGACTGGCCAGCGGGCTCGCGGGCGGGCGCAAGACCGCATGCCGGGCATGAGCCGCTCTGGGGCGCAACCACTCAACCGCCGTTCCCGCCGGGGGACCGGCAGCTCCTGGAAACACGAGGGTCCACCGGAAGAGCGGATCCGCTGCGAACCCGTTGTGCGACTCGCGGCACATTCATGTGCGACTCAGGGCACTGTCACGCTCAGAGGCTCCCGCACCGGGGCGACTCGGGTGCCGGGCCCCGTCTCCAGCACCGGCATCGTGATGGTCAGGACACCATGTTGGTACTGCGCCGTGGCCTCGTCGCCCTTCGCCCCGGTCGGCAGCGGAGTGTAGTGGCCGTAGAGGAACTGCTTCTCGGCGGCCACCACGCTGCGCTGGGCGCGCAGGGTCAGGACACCTCCTCTGATAGTGATCTCGATGTCCTCGGCGTCGACTCCCGGAAGCTCGGCCAGCAGCACATACGTCCCGTCGGTCAGGCGCTCTTCCACGTGGATGGCGCGCGTTTCGCGAACGGTGTCCATCACAGGGAAGCTTGCCTCCGCCCAATCGGTCGGGGCGGACATCACTGGCAGGCCGGCGAGCCTCTCGATCGTGCTGGTCATTTCGTTCACCTCTTCTCCAATAACAGCGTCTTCCACCGGGCACTGTGCGCGCTTGGGCCGACCGGCCCATCGGGAGGGTCGGGCGGCACCTGCCCTCACCAGGACGACCGTCCGACGCTGGAAAGGACGAAGCCCACACAGCTGCCGTACGGAGCCGAGGAGCGCGGTGTCATGGTCAACTTTTGGGGCGGCCGGTCCGCGACCGCACTGACGAAGGCCCTACCGGACCCGGGTACCAGGACCGGTCGGCCCTATCGCACGCCCCATGCACCCGGCTTCGCTGGGACCATGTCCGATACTTCCATCGGGTCCACTCCGCATCCCACGGAGCGCACGGTCGGCGGGACCACCGTCGTGACAGTGTGTGGCGAGATCGACCTGCTCACGGCACCGGGTCTGGCGGGGCGCCTCGACGTACTGACCGCCGGTCCGTGCCCCGACCTGGTACTGGACCTGGGCGCGGTGTCCTTCATGGACTGCACCGGGCTGGGGGTCCTGTGCCGGGCACGGAACAGGGCCATGGCTCGGCACGGCCGACTACGTCTGGTCACCGACAGCACCTTCTTCCGGTGGACCCTCCGGCACGCCGGTCTGGCGGGCGTCTTCGAAGTGCTCCCGTGCCTGCCCGATGGCGTGGCCGATACGCCGACCGCCGAAGCTGACAACGTCACGGCGGGCCGACCGGCCCCAGAGCTCCGCTGACCGCCAGGACGGGCCGGGCTGAGCCCCGGGCAGGGCTCAGCCCCGGGCAGGGCTCAGCCCCGGGCAGGGCTCAGCCCCGGCGACACGCCGCCGACCGCAGCCCTTCCCGTCAGCTCGTCAGCTCCTGGCCGATCCGCGCCGCCCATGCCTTGATCTGGTCGAAGTCCCGGAAATCCCCGCCCTTTCCGTTACGGACGATCATCCGGGCGACCCATCCCTTCGCGCCCTCCCGAAGGCAGCCGCCGAAGGTGATGTGCTCCTTGACGTCGAGCCGGGCCATGGCCTTCTTCACCCCGGGCACGGGCGGGATGTCCCGCTCTGATGCCGAAGGGTCGAGCGGGCCACTGCTGAAGTACCACAGAGGGCGTTCGGCCAGGGCCTTGCCGTGGCGCCGGACGAAGCGGCGGGCATCCTTGTGCCAGCGGCCGGCGTACAGCCCGCCGCCGACCACGACGGCGTCGTACGGCGCCGCGCTCGGCACGGACCGGGCCGGGAGGGCGTCGACCGTCAGCCCGTCCTCGCGCAGGACTTCGGCGATGGTCTCGGCGATCTCCGCGGTGGATCCGTTCGTCGTTCCGTAGGCGACCAGCACGTTCGTCGGCATGATGGTCCGCCTCCTCTCACAGTTTTCGCAGAAAGTCGTCGGTCACGCCGTGCAGCGCCTGTTCGTCCGACCGCAGACGCGTGTCGTCCAGGCGCCAGGTGAGCCTGCCGACGACGGCGACCACGCCGTCGATCTGCCGGGTCATGGATGCGGCGATGGCCGTCTCACTCCTTCGTTCCAGTTGGCCGGCGAGCGTGACCACGCCTTCGGTGACGGAGACGTCGATACTGCTCGGTGCCAGCCACAGCGCACGTACCACTACCTCGTCGATCACCTCGTCGCGGATCTCCGCGTCGGGCCGCAGAAAGACCTGGAGCAGGTCGCGCCGGGTGACGATGCCGACCAGCCGGTCCTCTTCGTCGAGCACCGGCAACCGCTCCACGTGCCGCCGGGCCATGGTCCGCGCGGCCTCGATGATGGTGTCGTCGGCGTGCACGGTGAACGGTGGCGTGCTCATCAGCTGACCGGCCGTGCGCGCCGTCGCCTTCGCGGCCCGGCGCCGCACGGCGGGATTCAGCACAGCGAATCGGAAGCGGCGGCTGGGCTCGTACGAGGCGGGGGTCGCGGCCTGGTGGGCCATCAGGTCGGTTTCGGAGATGACGCCGATGACTCGGTCGTCCTCGTCCACCACGGGCAGTCCGCTGATCCGGTGGTCGGCGAGCAGCCGGGCCACTTCCTTGAACGGGGTTCCGTCGACGGCCCGGACCACGTCCATGGTCATGACGGAGCCGACTTTGTTGTGTTTCATGGTGTGTCCTCCTCGGCTGGCTCGGCCGACGCGGCTGACTCAGCGGAGTCGGCGCAGATAGGGGTCCTGGGCCCGGCGCGGCAGCAGGCGCAGTCGGGCGTCGAGCACGGTCACCGCGCCGGGTGTCGCGAGGACCGGGTTGAAGTCGGCCTCCGCGAGCTGCGGAAGGTCGCTCGCCATCCGCGACAGGCGCAGGAGCAGTTGCTCCAGCCCCGGGAGGTCCAGGGGCCGGCCGCCACGCGAGCCGAACAGCAGCGGTGCACAGCGCGGAGACGTGATCAGGTCGTGCACGTCATGGTCGGTGAGTGGCGCGAGTCGGGCGGCGTGGTCAGCAAGTACGTCTGTGGCCGTGCCGCCGAGTCCGAAGAGGACGAGCGGCCCGAAGACCTCGTCCTGGACGACGCCGGCGAACAGCTCGGTGCCGCGCTCGGCGAGCGGCTGGACGACCACCCCGCTCAGCCGGTCGCCAAAACGTGTCCCGAAATCCCGGAAGCCCGCCCGCACTTGGGCGTCCCCTTCGAGGTCGAGATGGACGGCACGCTCCTCGGTCTTGTGCACCAGTCCCGGCCAGTACGCCTTCAGCACTACCCGGCCGTCCGCGCCCCGCAGTCGCCGGGCCGCGAGGACCGCT
>KE354114.1 GCA_000415505.1 Streptomyces afghaniensis 772 | reverse complement strand
GGGCCGCGAGGACCGCCTCATCCTCTGTCTCCGCCCAGGCCCACGGAATCTGGGGGATGCCGTAGCAGTCGAGGAGTTCAGCGCAGGCGCGTGGGTCGAGCCAGCCGCCGTCCGGCGACACGGCGAGATACTCCTCGGCGATCTCGTGAGCGCGCCGCGTGCCGATGCCTTCCAGTTCCGGGACCGTGCCGACGGGCCGGCTGAGCCAGGCAGCGCGGCGCGCCGCGTGGGCCAGCGCCCGGGCCACGGCCTGCGGCTCGGCGTACGAGGGGATCGTGCCGCCGTCGGCCGCAGGCAGCAGTGTCACCGGAACGCCCTGCTCCAGGCGTACGACGGCGACCGGCCGGTCCCTGCGGCCCGGGACGCGGGTCGCCGCCCGCGTCAGGTCGTCGCCGGTCGCCTCGGCGACCGCCGTGGGCACCAGGGCCACGAGGACCGCGTCGATGCCGCCGTACGTCATCAGCCGCTCGACACACGCGCTGAGCTGCTCCTCGGTCACCGCGGCCGTGGCATCCACCGGATTGCCGATCGCGGCTCCGTCAGGCAGCGCGGCTTTCAGGTCATGGGTCAGCTCGTCGCCGAACGACGACAGCACGAGCCCCGCCTCCACACAGGCGTCGGCAGCGAGCACGCCGATGCCGCCCGCGTTCGTAACGACGGCAACGCCGTTACCCGCTGGGAGCGGCTGGAAATGCAGCAAGGCGGCGGTTTCCAGGAGTTCGCCGACCGAGCGGGTGGCGGTGATACCGGCCTGGGTGAACAGCGCCTGCCGGGTCATGGTGCGGGTAGCGGCAGCCGCGGTGTGCGACGCGGCAGCCCGCCGGCCCGCCTCCGTGCGGCCGGCGTCCACCGTGAGGACCGGCATGCGACGGGTCACGCGCCGTGCCGTACGGGAGAACGCGCGCGGGTTGCCGAACGACTCCAGGTGCAGCAGCGCGAGGTCGGTGCGGCCGTCGCTTTCCCACCACTGGAGCAGGTCGTTGCCGCTGACGTCGTACTTGTCGCCGAGGGAGGCGAAGGTCGACACGCCGATGCCGAGGCGGGACAGTCCGTCGAGGAGCGCGATGCCGACGCCGCCCGACTGCACGGCGACCCCCGCCGTACCGGGGCGCGGATGGTCGGCGGCGAAGGTCGCGTCGAGCCTGACGTGCGGATCCGTGTTGGAGATGCCCAGACAGTTCGGGCCGACGAGCCGCATGCCGTACGTGCGGCAGGCGGCCATGAGCGCCCGTGCCTGGTCGGCGTCGAGGCCGGCGGTGACGACCAGGAGAGCCCGTACGCCCGCCTTGCCGCACTCCTCGGCGGTAGCCGGCACCGCGGCGGCGGGCACGGCGAGAACCGCGAGATCGGGGGTCTTCGGCAGGGCGCTGACCGACGGGTGGGAGGGCACGCCGAGGATCGCGGTGGCGACGGGGTTCACTGCGAACAGGCGCCGGGTGAAGCCGCCGGCCTTCAGGTGGTGAAGGATCGCCCGGCCCACTGACCCGGGCCTGCGCCCGGCGCCGACGACGGCGACCGCGTCCGGCCGGAAGAGCGGCTGCAGACTGGCCACGTCGGCGGCCCGGCCCCGCTCCTCCACGGCCGACAGGTAGGCATCGTCCTGGTCCAGCTGAATGGTGCAGCGCACCTCGGGGCCGTCGAAGTGCCGGGCCGTGCGCAGACCGAGGTCGGCGAAGAGCCGGAGCACTTCATGGTTCTCACCCAACGCGTCGGCCGTGAACGCGGTGATGCCGTTCGCGCGGGCGGCGGAGACCAAGTGCTCGACGAGAAGGGTGCCCACCCCCGGTGGTGCACGCCGTCCGCGACCGCGACGGAGATCTCGGCCGTATCCTCCTCGCCGCTGTCGTACTCGGCGAGCCCGATCACCCGGCCCTGCGTCTCGGCGAGCAAGGCCCGGTAGCCCGGGCGCGCCGGCGCGCAGGCCCGGTCGGCTGCCATCGCGGCGGAACGGCGGCTCGCCGCGAAGAACCGGAGCCGCAGGTTCTCCGGGGACATCTCCTCGTAGAAGCTTCGCAGCCGCTCGTGATCGCCCGGCCGCACAGGGCGTATGCACACGGTGGTGCCGTCCGCGAGCAGCGCGTGGACAGGGGGCGGTCGAGCAGATTGTTCGTCATGGTGGTCTCCTCCGAGCCGCTCGGCGGCTGCCGACGCTTCGAGCATCCAGCGCGTCCTGAAGCGGCCCTATGGGCCGTCCGGGGCAGCCGGGGACCGATCGGCCCTACGGCGCCCGCGGCTAAGTCCCTGGTACGCCGCGCGGCTGGTCGCCCGGACCACCGCCTCTTGGGTTGTGTCTCAGTCGTGGGCGACGACGGCGACGGGCGCTGTGGCGTGGTGCAGGACGGCATGCGCGACCGGACCGATGTGCACCCCGAACGGGTGGCGGCGTATCCGTCGGCCGACGACGACCAGCGAGGCCCTGTGGGAGGCGTCGATCAGGCGGCCCGCCGGGCTGCCCGATGGGGACTCCTCGGCCACCTCGACGGACGGGTACTTCTGCCGCCACAAGCTCAGTGCCTCGGCGAGTGCGGAGACGTGCCAGTGGGCGATCTGGTCGTACCGTTCCAGGTCGGTGGTCGGGCCGTCCATGTAGTACGGGGGCAGGTTCCACCCGTGCACGGCCCGCAAGCCGGTATCGCGCCGGGCAGCCTCGTCGAAGGCGAACTCGATCACCGAGGCATCTAGGTTGTCGATGCCGAGCACGACCGGCCGGTACCCCGTCGCGGCCGACGGTATGCCCGCCGGGTCCACCTCGTGCTCGTCCGCCGCCTGCTCACCGGCCCGGACCAGGACCACGGGGCACTCGGCGTGCGCGACGACGGCCAAGCCGACCGAGCCGACCAGGAACCCGCCGATCCCGCTCAGGCCACGCGAGCCGAGGGCGAGCAACTCGGCTCCCTTCGCGGCCTCGCACAGCATCTCGCTCGGGCGACCGGCCAGATGCTCGGCGGTCACCTCGACACCGGGGTGGCGCAGCCGGAGACCCTCGGCAGAATCGCGGGGAATCTTCTCGCTCCAGTGCTGACGGGTCTCGGCGCCGAGCAGCGGGGCCTGTGCCACGGGCTCCGGCACTGGCTCCCACACGTGGAGGATCTTGACCGGCAGGCCGCGCAGTTTCGCCTCACGGGCAGCCCACTCAGCGGCGGCCCGGCTCTCCGGCGAGCCGTCGAGGCCGACGATGATCGTGCGCGTCATGGTCTCCACCTCCTGAGAGCGGCCGATGGTTCGAGCGTGCCTACGCGAGCGGTCGTCGTCGAGGGGACACCGGTCCCCTGTAGGGACCGACCAGCCCCACCGGCACGACTGGGGCCGATCGGCCCTGGTGCATTCGGCCCCGGCGCGTAACGATCGTTGTCAGGGGCAGTCCGCAGTCCGCCCTACCGGCGTTCCGGGGAACGAGGGGTCGAGATGACCGAGCCGCGCACCTTCACCGAGGAGCACCCGATCCGGGTCTTCCTGCTCGACGACCACGAGGTCGTGCGCCGCGGTCTGACGGACCTCCTGGACGCCGAACCCGACATCTCGGTGGTCGGGGACGCCGAGAACGTCCAGCACGCACTCGCCCGGGGCCCTGCGCTCCGCCCCGACGTGGCCGTTCTCGACGTACGCCTGCCGGACGGCGACGGCATCACCGTCTGCCGCGAGCTGCGCAGCCGCATGCCCGAGCTGGCCTGTCTGATGCTGACCTCGTTCGACGACGAGGAGGCGCTGCTCGACGCGATCATGGCTGGGGCCGCCGGTTATGTGCTCAAGCAGATCAGGGGCTCCGACCTGGTCTCGGCGGTGCGCACGGTCGCCACGGGACAGTCCATGCTCGACCCGGAGACCACGGGCCGGCTGATGCGCTCGCTGCGCGCCGACCCCTCCGAGGAACCGGCCGTCTCACCCGAACTGGCGAGCCTTTCGCCACGGGAGCGGGACATCCTCGCCCTGATCGGCCACGGGCTCACCAACCGCGAGATCGGCAAGAAGCTCTACCTCTCCGAGAAGACCGTCAAAAACCACATCTCCCGGATCCTGGCCAAGCTCGGCGTACAGCGACGTGTCCAGGCCGCTGTCCTTGCGTCACACCTGGAGCACTCCGAGGCGAGCGAGCGCCCGGCGCACTGAGCCTGAGTCACCGGCAAGCCGACGGTCATCCTTGCGGCGACCGCACCGGAACCCGCCACACCACCCGGGTACCGCCTCCCTCCGGCCGCTTACCGATCCGCAGCTCCCCGCCGAGCGCGATGGCCCGCTCCTCCATGTTCTTCAGCCCACTGCGCGCGACACCCTCCGGTACCCCGCGACCGTCGTCGGTCACCGTAAGGGTCAGCTCTCCCTTGGCGCACCGCAGGTGCACGTCGGCGGAGCGGGCCCCGGAGTGCCGGGCCACGTTGCTGAGGGCCTCGCCGAGCACCGCAAGCACGTGATCAGCGACATCGCCCGGCACGTCGGTGTCGACCAGCCCCTCGATCCGCACCGCGGGAGTGAAACCCAGGGACGAGGCAGCCGCCGTCACCGCGTCCGAGACCCGGCCCCGCAGACCGCTGCTCTCCCTCGCCCCACCGCTGTGTGTCCGCAGTCCGAAGATCGTGGACCGGATGATCTTGATGGTCTCGTCCAGATCATCCACGGTCCGCGTCAACCGCTCCACGGCCTCCGGATGATCGACGAAGCGCTGGGTGCTCTGCAGCGTCATCCCGGCCGCGAACAGCCGCTGAATGGCCAGGTCATGCAGATCACGCGCGATCCGGTCATGGTCCCGCAGCAGCGCGATCTGCTCGGCGTCCCGCCGCCGCTCGGCCAGCTCCAGCGCCAGCGCCGCCTGCCCGGCGAACCCGAGCAAGGGACGGGTGTCGGCATCCGTGAACGGCGTACGCCCCGCCGCACGCCCCAGCAGCAGCACACCGCCGGCCTTGCCGCCGACCTCCAGCGGCACGCCGACCACGGGCCCGAGCCCGGACCACTGCGCCGCATGCCCACTGGTCCGGGCATCCTCATGGATATCGGCGCTCACCGCAGGCTCCGCCGTGGCGAGAACGGCGGCCACGAACCCGTCCTGCCCGGACATCACCAGACCGCTGCGCCGCTCCGCGTCCAGCCCGACGGCGAGCATCGGCCGCAGCGCGTTCTCCTCGGGCACCCGTTCGGCGATCATCCCGGCATCGGCGTCGGCGATCTGCCGCGCCTGCTCCACGATCAGCCCCAGGACATCCGTGCTCGGGGCCCCCGACAGCAGGGCACGCGTGACCTCGGAACTCGCCCCCAGCCAGCGCTCGCGCAGCCGCGTCTCCTCGTACAGGCGGGCGTTCTCCACGGCCACACCCGCCGCCACCGCGAGGGTGGAGAGCACCGACTCGTCCTCGGCGTCGAACTCCACCGCGCCGCGCTTCTCTGTGAGGTACAGGTTGCCGAACACCTGGTCACGCACCCGGATGGGGACACCGAGGAAGGAGTGCATCGGAGGGTGGTGCGACGGAAAGCCGTACGAGGACGGATGTGCGGAGATCTCCGCCAACCGCAGCGGCTCCGGATGCCGGATCAGCTCGCCCAGGATGCCGTGCCCGCTCGGCAGGTCCCCGATCCGGGCCCGCTGCTCGTCACTGATGCCGACGGTGTGGAACTCGGAGAGCATGCGGTCGTCACCGATGACTCCCAGGGCCCCGTACTCGGCGTCCACGAGCACGACAGCCGCCTCGACGATGCGCCGGAGCACCTGCGCGAGATCCAGCTCCCGCCCGACCGACAGCACCGCCTCCAACAGACTGTGCACGCGATCCTGGGCGCCCCGTGCCGCGTCGATTCGCGCCTGCAGTTCGTCCAGCAACTCGTCCAGCCGCAGCTTCGGCAGGTGCTGACCGGGCTGCCCGCGCCGTTCCCCGCTCATCGTCGCCTCCGACCGGCTCCGCGGACACACCCAGGTCAGGCGGGCGTCTTCCACCCTTCACGATAGTGGCGGTGGCAGGGTTAGGCAGGCACCACGCGCCGCCTCCTCGACCCCACCTGCCTCGCGCCCGTCCCCTCGGCCAGCGCGGTTCAAAGCGGGGGCTGCGGGAGTTGGCGACGGCGGCGTCATGGCCGAGCGCGGTCAACCGACGGGCGGGATTGCGACACATCGCCCGCCGCGATGATGCCGACCTTCGCAGATGCCGGCCGCCGAAACGATCGGTAACATGCCCCGTCCGCCGGACCGGTCGGTCAGGGCACCGACCGCGATGCGCCCCAGAGAGCCGACCACGTCGGGCACCGCGACCAGCAGCGACTGCTCGAACGACGGAGCGGCTCAATACCGGGCGTCCCGCGATAGTTCGGCACTTCGCCGTGGCTCGATCCGCATAGGGGACGACGGGCGGGCCGGACGCATGTCAGTTGGGGAGCAGCAGGCGGAAGGTGGTGTGCCCGGGGGTGCTGGTGACGTCGGCGGTTCCGCCGTGGGCGGTGATGACGGCGTGGACGATGGCGAGGCCGAGACCTGTGCTTCCGGTGCTGCGTGAGCGGGCGCGGTCGGCGCGGACGAAGCGTTCGAAGACTTCGGGCTGGAGTTCTTCGGGGATGCCCGGTCCGTTGTCGCTCACGGTCACGCAGGTGTTGGTGGTGTCTGCGGTGAGGGAGATGGTCACGTCGGTGCCCGGTGGGGTGTGGGTGCGGGCATTGGCGAGGAGGTTGCCGATGGCCTGCTGGAGACGGTGTGCGTCGCCGGTGACGGTGACGGGTTCTTCGGGGAGGTCGAGGAGCCAGCCGTGTTGGGGGCCTGCGGCGCGGGCGTCCTCGGTGGCGTTCAGGACGAGCCGGGTCAGGTCGACCGTCTCGCGTTCGAGGGGGCGTCCGGCGTCGAGGCGGGCGAGGAGGAGCAAGTCGTCGACAAGGCGGGTCATGCGTTGTGATTCGGCATCGATGCGTTCCAAGGCGTGGTGGACTTCGGCGGGGACGGGGCTGTGGTGGCGCAGGGCGAGTTCGGCGTGGCCGCGGATGTTGGCCACGGGGGTGCGGAGCTCGTGGCTGGCGTCAGCGGCGAAGTGCCGGAGTCTTTCCTCGCTGGCGCGGAGTCTTTCCTCGCCGGTCTGGCGCCGGGTGAGGGCGTCCTCGATGTGGCCGAGCATGTGGTTGAGCGCGGTGCCGACCTGTCCGACTTCGGTTTGTGGGTCGGTGTCGGGCAGGGGCTGTGGCATGGCGACTTCGCCGCTGGCAAGCGGCAGCCTGGCGACGCCGGCGGCCTGTGCGGTGACCCTCTGGAGGGGGCGCAAGGAGATCTGTACCCACAGGGCGCCCGCGATGGCGGTGGCTGCGAGGGCTGCGCCGAACACGGCGGCCTCGACGGCTTCGAGGCGGTGGAGTGTGTCTTCGACGGGGTGCAGCGGCAGACCGGTGATCAGGATGTCGTGGTCGTCGCCCTGGACGGCCGTGAGGCGGTAGGGCCCGAGCGTGGAGAGGCGGATGGTGTGTCCGCGCCCGTCGGCGGGGAGGTCTGCCAGTGCGCGGCGATCGCCTTGGGTGAGCTGAACGGGGCGGTCGGTCGCGTCGTCGACCACGGCGGCCTGGGTGACGGCGCCGGCAAGGAGGCGGGCGCCGAAGGTCGCCTCGGACTGCCCGCGGGTATCGGGGCGGTTGTCGGCGTCGGGTGTGGCTTCGTGTTCCAGGCTGGCGGCGAACCGGCCGCCGGAGGCGGTGAGCTGTTCGTCCAGACGCCCCACCAGGAACCCTCTCAGAGCGAGGACGGTGGTGATGCCGACGGCGAGACACGCGATGGCGAGGAGGGCGACGAGTCCGGTGGTGAGCTGGCCGCGCAGGGTGCGGGGCGCAAGGCGTCTCACGAGGGCCCCGGCTTGAGGACGTAACCGACACCGCGCACCGTGTGGATCATCGGGGTGCGTCCGGCGTCGATCTTTTTGCGCAGGTAGCTGATGTAGAGCTCGACGATGTGGGCGCGGCCGCCGAAGTCGTAGGCCCAGACCCGGTCGAGGATCTGGTCCTTGGACAGCACCCTGCGGGGGTTGCGCATGAGGAACCGCAGGAGTTCGAACTCGGTGCGGGACAGGTCGACGACCGTGCCGGCGCGGCGGACTTCGCGGGCTTCCTCGTCCATGGTGAGGTCGCCGACCGTCAGCCAGTTCTCGCCCGGCTCTGTGGTCATGCCGGCCCGGCGCAGCAGTCCGCGCAGCCGGGCCAGGACTTCTTCCAGGCTGAAGGGCTTGGTGACGTAGTCGTCGCCGCCCGCGGTGATGCCTGCGATGCGGTCCTCGACCGCGTCGCGGGCGGTCAGGAACAGCACGCACACGCTGGGCGCCTCGCGCCGCAGTTCGCGCAGGACCTGCAGGCCGTCGAGGTCGGGCAGCATCCAGTCCAGGACCACCGCGTCGGGCCGGAAGTCACGGGCCGTCGCGAGCGCGCCGACCC
>KE354113.1 GCA_000415505.1 Streptomyces afghaniensis 772 | reverse complement strand
GGCTGGTCGGGCACGCTGCGCGCGTACGCCCTGGAGATGCGCGGAAGTGTGCGCGACGGCGAGCGCGGACCACTCCTGGTGATCGCCGGGCTGATCGTGATCGGGTGCCTCTTCCAGGCGCTGGACGACAACTTTCTCTCGCCGAGGAACCTGTCCAACCTCAGCGTGGACATCGTCGGGACCGGCCTGGTCGCCGTCGGCATCGTGTTCGTGCTGCTGATCCGGGAGATCGATCTGTCGGTCGGCTCGGTCAGCGGCCTGGCGGGCGCCGTGTTCGCCGTGCTGAACGTGAACCACGGGATGCCGGAGTGGCTCGCGGTGATCGTGGCGATCGCCGGGGGCATGGCGGTGGGCGCCTTCCACGGGCTCTTCTTCGCCTGGCTCGGCGTGCCCGCGTTCGTCGTGACCCTCGCGGGGCTGCTGATCTGGAACGGCCTGACGCTCGACCTGCTGGGCGCGAGCGGCACCATCAACATCGACGAGGAGGGCCTGGTCGCCTCCCTGACGAGCCGGCACTTCGGTGACGACATGGCGGCCTACGCGGTGGCGGCGCTCGGCACGGCCGGGTACTTCCTGGCCGCCCACCGCAAGCGCGCCCGGCACCGGGCCGCCGGGATGCCGTACCGGCCGCCGGTCGAGATCTGGGTGCGCACCGGTGTCCTCGCGGTGCTCGCCTTCACCGCCGCCTACACGCTCAACCGGTTCCAGGGGCTGCCGCTGGCGCTGCTGATCTTCCTGGTGGTTCTCGTCGTCTCGGACTACGTGCTGCGCCGCACGCGCTACGGGCGGCGGGTGTACGCGCTCGGAGGCGGGGTCGAGGCGGCTCGCCGGGCGGGCATCTCCGTGGAGCGGGTGCGGGTCGCGATGTTCATGGTGTCGGGGACGCTGGCCGCGGTCGGCGGGTTGTTCGTGGCCTCGGGCCTGACTTCGGCGAGCCCCACGACGGCCCGTGCGGCCGGTTCCGGGATGCTGCTGATCAACGCGATCGCCGCGGCCGTCATCGGCGGTACGAGCCTGTTCGGCGGGCGTGGCTCGCCCTGGTCCGTGCTGCTCGGTGTGCTGGTCATCCAGTCGGTCGCCTCGGGCATGGGGCTGCTGGGAGTGGAGGACGCCGTGCAGTTCATGATCACGGGCGGGGTGCTGCTGGCCGCCGTCGCGGCCGACGCGCTCTCCAGACGCGCGGCGGCCCGGCGGGGCCGTCCCTGATTCATCACTTTGTCCCGGAATGCCTAAGAAACGGCAAAGATGGGTAGGGGCCGGACTGTCATGAAACGCAGCCGCCTGGCCCGGGCGGCCGTCGCCGCCACGGCCGTCGCCGGCCTGGTCCTCGCCGGATGCGGTGACACGGACGCGCCCGGCGCTGAGCAGGCCGACATCAGCGTGCTCGCGATGGACGCGTCCCAGATGCAGACCCTGAAGAAGCTCACCAAGAGGCACTTCACCGCGGAGACGGGCATCACGGTCGACTACACCCTGCTGCCGGAGAACGAGGCGCGGGAGCGGATGAACCGCGAGTTCGCGACCCAGGCCGGCACCTACGACGTGGCGAGCTTGAGCGCGTACGAGGTGCCGATCTACGCGGACAACGGCTGGCTCGCCCCGCTGGACTCCTATGTGAAGGCGGACGAGGACTTCGACCAGGACGACGTCTTCCCCAACCTGGTGTCCTCGCTGACCGGCGAGGACGGCAAGCTCTACGCCGAGCCGTTCTACGGCGAGGGTTCCTTCCTGATGTACCGCAAGGACCTCTTCCGCAAGGACGGGCTGACCATGCCGCCGAACCCGACCTGGGAGCAGGTCGCCGACCTCGCCGCCCGGATCGACGGCACCGACGGCGCGAGCGGCATCTGCCTGCGCGGCCTGCCCGGCTGGGGCCAGAACCTCGCCCCACTCAACACGGTCGTCAACACCTTCGGCGGCACCTGGTACGACACGGACTGGAACGCCCGCCTGACCTCACCCGAGTTCAGGAAGGCCGTCGGGTTCTACGTCGACCTGCTCCGCTCCCACGGCCAGCCCGGCGCCGACCGGATGGGCGTACTGGAGATCCTGGACAGGTTCGTCGCGGGCAAGTGCGCCATGATGTACGACGCCACGTCACTGGCCTCGTCGATCGAGGCCGACGGTTCCGCGGTCAAGGGCAAGGTCGGCTACGTCCCGGCCCCGCACGACCGGACGGAGAAGGCCGGCTGGCTGTGGACCTGGGCGTGGGGCATCCAGCAGGCGGCCGAGAACAAGGACGCCGCCTGGGAGTTCATCTCCTGGGCCTCCTCCAAGGAGTACCAGGAGCTGGTCGGGAAGGAGGTGGGCTGGACCGCGGCACCCGCCGGGAACCGCAGGTCGCTCTACTCCAACCCCGAGTACCAGCAGGCGGCGGACGCCTGGTACCGGCAGGAGTACACGGCGGCGACCGATTCCGCCGACCCCAGGAACCCCGGCGTCGGCCCCCGTCCCTACACCGGTATCGGCTTCCTGGGCATTCCCGAGTTCGCCGTGCTCGGTACGGCGGTCTCCGAGCAGATCGCCGCGGCCATCGCCGGACAGCAGTCGGTGGACACGGCCCTGGAGAAGTCGCAGGACCTCGCCCAGGCGGCGGCGGCGAAGTACCGGGGTGAGTGACCCGGCGGTCACCGCCGCTCGGAGAGCCCCATCGCCCCGGCCGGGGACGGCAGTTCCACCTCCGTCCGCGCGGCGGGAGGGAGCTCCACCGTGAACTCGGTGTGCCCCGGTGCGCTGCGCACACCCGCGTGCCCGCCGTGCGCGGACGCGATCGCCTCGACGACGGCCAGGCCGAGACCGGATCCCCCGGCCTCCGGGCCGCTGCGCGAGCGGGAGGGGTCGGCGCGGGTGAAACGGTCGAAGACCGTGGCGAGGAGGTGCGGCGGAATGCCGGGGCCGTCGTCACGGACGCGGATGAGGCGGCACTCGGCGCCGGCCTCCACCGTGGCCACGACCGTGGTGCCGGGCGGGGTGTGCGCACGGGCGTTGGCGAGGAGGTTCGCCACGGCCTTGCGCAGGGCCGGTTCGTCGCCGGTGACCAGCGCCGGCGCGTCGAGGCGCAGCGCCAGCCGCCAGGTGTGCTCCTCGTCCGCCGCCCGCGCCTGCCACACGGCCTCGGCGACCAGCGCCGCCAGGTCCACCTCGGTGGCCGGCAGGGGGCGGCCCTCGTCCAGCCGGGCGAGCAGCAGGAGGTCCTCGACCAGGCCCGTCATGCGGGCCGATTCGGCGGCGACCCGGCGCCAGACCGGCGCCGGGTCGACCGGGCCGGTGCCGCGGTTCATGAGTTCCGCGTATCCGACGATGGCCGCCAGCGGGGTACGGAGTTCGTGGCCCGCGTCGGCGAGGAGGCGGCGCATGCGCTCCTCGCTGCGGCGCACCCGTTCCTCGCCCCGGCGGCGTTCGGCATGGGCGGTCTCGGCATGGTCGATCAAGCGGTTGAGCGCGGCGCCGACCCGACCCGCCTCGCTGCCGGGGTCGGTGTCCGCCTCGGGCACCCGGGGCAGCCGGCCGATCCGTTCGCGGCCGAGCGGCGCCCGGGCGACCTCGGCGGCGGTGGCGGCGACCCGGCCGAGGGGACGCAGCTGACGCCGTACGGCCACGGCACAGGCGCCGCCCGCGACGGCGAGCCCGGCCGCTGTGACGGCCGCCTCCACCACGGCCAGGCGGTTCGTCATCTCCCGTACGTCGTCCAGGGGCAGTCCGGCGAGGACTCGGACTCCGCTCGCGTCCAGCCCCGTGACCCGGTAGGTGCCGAGGCCGGGGACGGTCCGGGTGCGGGGTGTGCCGTCGGGGGCATGCCGCGCAGGGCGGCGCGCTGGGCCGGGGGTCAGGTTGCGCGGTGTGGCGTCCGGGCCGGTCACCGCCCCGGCCGTGACCGCGCCGTGCGCGTCGAGCCGGGCGGCGAGCAGCCCGTCGGGGTGCCCGCCGCCGTCGAGGAACGTCAGGTCCCGGTCGTCGTGCGGCCGCAGCGAGACCCGGGCCAGACCGTGTTCGGCGGCGTCCATGAGCCGGTCGTCGAGACGGTCGAGCAGATAGGCCCGCTGGGCGAGGACGCCGGTGAGCGCCATCGCGGCACAGACGGCGACGAGGGCGGCACCGATGCGGACGAGGAGCCGGGTGCGCAGTGACCCGGGGGTGCCAGACATGTACCGATCCTGTCCCGGCCCGCTGGGGGAACCCTGTGTTCAGCCTGAGCGTGGGCGATGACCCCGCCGTCGGCCACCCGGCCCGGGCGTCAACGGCAGGGGCCGCGCCCCCGGTCACCCGGGGACGCGGCCCTCGTACCGCCCTGACTGCCCTGCCGTCCGCTTACTTGCGGATCAGGCTGCGCAGCACGTACTGCATGATGCCGCCGTTGCGGTAGTAGTCCGCCTCGCCGGGGGTGTCGATGCGGACGACCGCGTCGAACTCGACGCCGGTGTCGGTGGTGACCTTCACCGTGCGCGGGGTGGTGCCCTCGTTGAGCTCGGTGACGCCGGAGATGGAGAAGGCCTCCTCACCGGTCAGGCCGAGGGACGACGCGGACTGGCCCTCCGGGAACTGGAGCGGAAGGACGCCCATGCCGATGAGGTTCGAGCGGTGGATGCGCTCGTACGACTCGGCGATGACGGCCTTGACGCCCAGGAGCGCGGTGCCCTTGGCGGCCCAGTCGCGGGACGAGCCGGAGCCGTACTCCTTGCCGGCCAGGACGACCAGCGGGATGCCGGCGGCCTGGTAGTTCTGCGAGGCGTCGTAGATGAAGGAGACCGGGCCGCCGTCCTGCGTGAAGTCACGCGTGTAGCCGCCCTCGGTGCCCGGCGCGATCTGGTTGCGCAGGCGGATGTTGGCGAACGTGCCGCGGATCATGACCTCGTGGTTGCCTCGGCGCGAGCCGTAGGAGTTGAAGTCGCGACGCTCGACGCCGTGCTCGGTGAGGTACTTGCCGGCCGGGGTGTCGGCCTTGATCGCACCGGCCGGGGAGATGTGGTCGGTGGTGACCGAGTCGCCCAGCTTGGCGAGCACGCGGGCGCCGGAGATGTCGGAGACCGGGGTGGTCTCCATCGTCATGCCCTCGAAGTACGGGGGCTTGCGGACGTACGTCGACTGCGGGTCCCACTCGAAGGTGTTGCCGGTCGGGATCGGCAGCGCCTGCCACTGGGCGTCGCCCGCGAAGACGTCCGAGTAGGACTTGGAGAACATGTCCTCGCCGATGGCGTTGGCGACGACGTCGTTCACCTCGGCCTCGGAGGGCCAGATGTCCTTCAGGAAGACCGGGTTGCCGTCCTGGTCGGTGCCCAGGGCGTCACGGGTGATGTCCACCTTCATCGAGCCGGCGAGCGCGTAGGCCACGACCAGCGGCGGGGACGCCAGGTAGTTCATCTTGACGTCGGGGTTGATACGACCCTCGAAGTTCCGGTTGCCGGAGAGGACCGAGGTGACCGCGAGGTCGTGGTCGTTGACGGCCTTGGAGACCTCCTCCGGCAGCGGGCCGGAGTTGCCGATGCAGGTGGTGCAGCCGTAGCCGACGAGGTTGAAGCCGACCTTGTCGAGGTACGGGGTCAGGCCCGCCTTCTCGAAGTAGTCGGTGACGACCTTGGAGCCCGGGGCGAGCGTGGTCTTGACCCACGGCTTGCGGGTCAGGCCCTTCTCCACCGCCTTCTTGGCCACCAGGGCGGCGGCGACCATGACGTACGGGTTGGAGGTGTTGGTGCAGGAGGTGATGGCCGCGACCGTCACCGCGCCGTGGTCGATCTCGTACGAGGTGCCGTCGGGGGCGGTCACGGTGACCGGGTTGGACGGAGCGCCGTTCGGGATCGACGAGGGGGCGTCGGAGCTCGGGAAGGACTCCTTGCTGGCCTCGTACTCGTCGTTGACGTAGGCGCGGACGTCCTGCTTGAACTGCTCGGCGGCGTTGGCGAGGACGATGCGGTCCTGCGGGCGCTTCGGACCGGCGATGGAGGGCACGACCGTCGACAGGTCGAGCTCCAGCTTCTCGGAGAAGTCGGGCTCGGCGGCCGGGTCCAGCCAGAGGCCCTGCTCCTTGGCGTACGCCTCGACGAGGGCGAGCTGCTGCTCGGAACGGCCGGTGAGCTTGAGGTACTTGATCGTCTCGTCGTCGATCGGGAAGATCGCCGCGGTCGAGCCGAACTCCGGCGACATGTTGCCGATGGTGGCGCGGTTGGCGAGGCTGGTGGCCGCCACACCCTCGCCGTAGAACTCGACGAACTTGCCGACGACGCCGTGCTTGCGCAGCATCTCGGTGATGGTCAGCACGAGGTCGGTGGCGGTGGTGCCGGGCTTGAGCTCACCGGTGAGCTTGAAGCCGACGACGCGCGGGATGAGCATGGAGACCGGCTGGCCGAGCATGGCGGCCTCGGCCTCGATGCCGCCGACGCCCCAGCCGAGGACGCCCAGGCCGTTGACCATGGTGGTGTGCGAGTCCGTGCCGACGAGGGTGTCGGGGTACGCCTGGCCGTTACGCACCATGACCGTACGCGCCAGGTGCTCGATGTTCACCTGGTGGACGATGCCGGTGCCCGGCGGGACGACCTTGAAGTCGTCGAAGGCGGTCTGGCCCCAGCGCAGGAACTGGTAGCGCTCGCGGTTGCGGCCGTACTCCAGCTCGACGTTCTGCGCGAAGGCGTCGTTGGTGCCGAACTTGTCGGCGATGACGGAGTGGTCGATGACCAGCTCGGCCGGGGAGAGCGGGTTGACCTTCGCCGGGTCGCCGCCCAGCTCCTTCACGGCCTCACGCATGGTGGCGAGGTCCACGACACAGGGCACGCCGGTGAAGTCCTGCATGATCACGCGGGCCGGCGTGAACTGGATCTCCTGGGACGGCTGGGCCTGGGAGTCCCAGCCGCCGATGGCGCGGATGTGGTCGGCGGTGATGTTCGCGCCGTCCTCGGTGCGGAGGAGGTTCTCCAGCAGCACCTTCAGGCTGTAAGGGAGGCGCGCGGCGCCCTCGACCTTGTCCAGCCGGAAGATCTCGTACGACTCGTCGCCCACCTGCAGCGTGCTGCGGGCGTCGAAGCTGTTCGCCGACACGACAGTCTCCTTCATTGATGTGCGCGTACCACCACGATCCTGCCGCCACGGCATCTCGGCCGATCCGCTAAGGTAAGGCTAAGTTAGGTAGGCCTTACCGGGGCTGGCGGCTGCGGTGCTCCCCGGCAGATATCTCGATGTCGAGATAACTCTAGTACACCGGGGCCGGTAGGTCATGCCCCGGCGTCCGCCATGCGGTCATGCACACCCCTCTCCGGGGTATTCGAACCGGGTACCCACGCCACAAACGGAGAGGAGTCAGGCATGCCGCTCACGTTCCGCAAGAGTTTCCGGATCCTTCCGGGGGTGCGTCTGAACATCAACAAACGCTCCTGGTCCATCACGACCGGCGGCGGAAAGAACGGCCCGCGTTACACCCGCAGCAGTACGGGACGTCGTACGACATCGATGGATTTGCCCGGACCTTTCGGGTGGCGGCGTACGCGTACCGCCCGTCGACACTGAAGCCACCAGGGAGGATTGACTTCCTGTCACCCGAATGGACCCCCCGGCCGGGTGCCATCTCATATCTGAGATAACCTCAACCGCATGGCAGACGATTACCTCGTACGCATCGGCAAGCTCATCCGTGACGCCCGGCAGCACCGGGGCTGGACCCAGTCGCAGCTGGCGGAGGCGCTCGGAACCAGCCAGAGTGCCGTGAACCGGATCGAGCGCGGCAACCAGAACATCAGCCTTGAGATGATCGCGCGTATCGGGGAGGCCCTCGACAGCGAGATCGTGTCGCTCGGCTACGCCGGTCCGATGCACCTGCGGGTGGTCGGCGGCCGCCGGCTGTCCGGCGCCATCGACGTGAAGACGAGCAAGAACGCGTGCGTGGCGCTGCTGTGCGCCTCACTGCTCAACCAGGGGCGCACGGTGCTGCGCCGCGTCGCCCGCATCGAGGAGGTGTACCGCCTCCTGGAGGTACTGGGCTCGATCGGCGTCCGCACCCGGTGGATCAACGACGGTGTCGACCTGGAGATCGTGCCGTCGGCCGAGCTGGACCTGGCGGCGATCGACGCGGACGCGGCCCGCCGCACCCGCTCCATCATCATGTTCCTCGGTCCGCTGCTGCACCGCATGGACCACTTCAAACTGCCCTACGCCGGCGGCTGCGACCTCGGTACGCGCACGGTCGAGCCGCACATGATCGCGCTGCGCCGGTTCGGTCTCGACATCGCCGCCACCGAGGGCCAGTACCACGCGATGGTCGACCGCTCGGTCCGCCCCGACCGTCCGATCGTGCTGACCGAGCGCGGCGACACGGTCACCGAGAACGCGCTGCTCGCCGCCGCCCGGCACGACGGCATCACCGTCATCCGCAACGCGTCCTCCAACTACATGGTCCAGGACCTGTGCTTCTTCCTGGAGGCCCTCGGCGTCAAGGTCGACGGCATCGGCACCACCACGCTCACCGTGCACGGCGTGCCGACCATCGACGTCGACGTGGACTACTCCCCCTCCGAGGACCCGGTCGAGGCGATGAGCCTGGTCGCGGCGGCGGTGGTCACCGAGTCCGAGCTGACGGTGCGCCGGGTTCCGATCGAGTTCCTGGAGATCGAGCTGGCGGTCCTGGAGGAGATGGGCCTCGACCACGACCGCACGCCCGAGTACTTCGCCGACAACGGCCGCACCCGGCTGGTGGACCTCACCGTCCGGCCCTCCAAACTGGAGGCGCCGATCGACAAGATCCACCCGATGCCGTTCCCCGGCCTGAACATCGACAACGTGCCTTTCTTCGCGGCCATCGCGGCGGTCGCCCAGGGCAAGACCCTCATCCACGACTGGGTCTACGACAACCGCGCGATCTACCTGACGGACCTGAACCGCCTCGGCGGCCGCCTCCAGCTCCTCGACCCGCACCGCGTCCTGGTCGAGGGCCCGACCCGCTGGCGCGCCGCCGAGATGATGTGCCCGCCGGCCCTGCGCCCCGCGGTGGTCGTCCTGCTGGCGATGATGGCGGCCGAGGGCACGTCGGTGCTGCGCAACGTGTATGTCATCAACCGGGGTTACGAGGACCTGGCGGAGCGGCTGAACTCGATCGGGGCGCAGATCGAGATCTTCCGGGACATCTGACTGGCGGGTGCCGCCGCACTCCCCTTGAACTGCAGGAATGCGGGTCGGGAAGGAATGCGGCGGCACCTCTGGGACCTCGAAGTGGCGACGTGGCGCCCGGACGGCCGGGTCCTTCAGACGCTCCGCGAGGCCGGGGCGGGCTCATGAGTATGCGTACTCAAATCCTGCGTACTTGGGTGACCGCGCCTTCAGCGTCTGATTACATCTGTCGCCGTTGTCATGCCTCCGCCTACCGGGCGGAAGCGGAACCCGCGGGAGCGGGCAAAGGGGGGATCAAGCAATGGCGTATCGGCGTGCGCTTGGACCGGCGCTCTTCGGGGCACTGTTGCTGGCTGGACTGCTCTGGTGGGCGGGCTCCAGTGCCCACGCACTCAGTTTGCCCGGCGCCACTCGATTCTTCGGCCCCGACCAAGCAAACCGCCTGTTGGCGTGGACGATGCCGTGGTCGACCGACCTCCCGTCCTCAACTCAGTTCACCGATCCCGTCGGCGCGGTCGGTCACGGCGCGGACTACGCGGCTCTGAGAGAGAGCGCCATGCAGGTGCGCTACGCCGCGCTCGTCCTTCTCTTCCCCTGCGGCGCGCTGCCGCTGTTGCGTCGGCTCTCGGGCCGCGGCGTCAGGCGCGCTGTGGTCACCGTGGCGGCCCTGTGGGGTTGGGGCATCACCGCGGCCATGCTGGCTGTCACTGTCTCCGCGCCATGGATGGTCGCTTCCGGCGGCTCGGCGACATTCCGGCTGCTACCCGGCCTCGCGAGCGCCATGTCTCAGGGCCGCGAACTTCCGGTGGGCGCCGCCTTGGTGGCCGCAGCGGCGGTCACCGGCCTCATGACCCTGCTGCGGCGCGAGACGGCATCAGAAACACGCCCGGCCGTGCCGACCACGGCCACCGTACGGCTCGCCGCAACCCTGGGCACCGTTGTGGTCGCTTTCGCCCTCATCGTGCTCTCCAACGACCGGGTCGCCGGGCGCATCCAGACCGGGTTCGGTGGCGGAGGGGGGCTGTCCGAGCCCGGTGATCTGCTCCGGCAGTGGGTCCAGCTCAGCGCCTGGACCATGCCCACCGGCTCCGGCTTCGGACGCTGGCTGCTGTACCGGCTCGGCGATGTGGCGCTGCTGGCCCTGGTCTGGTGGGGGCTGCGGCTGCTGGCCGTCCTGCTCGACCGCGTGACCTACCCTGCCTACGCGCTCGGCGCCGTCGCCGCCACCACCCTCGGCGTCGTAGTGAGTGGGTTGTGGAACTCGCTGCTCTCCTATCAGGGCAGCACCGGCGGGCCACTGCTGTACTACGTCTCTGTGGGCTCAGGTGTGTCTGCGGCGCTCGTCTTCGGCATCCTCGCCGGCTGTGCAAGCGCGCTGACCGTGCGGCTGCGCGCCCGCCCGCAACCGTCTGCCCCAGCCGCGGCTCAGGCCCAACCGGCCTGACCGGACCAGGGCGCGCCTCCTGGGCTACTTGGGCATGACCATCCCCTGGTCCGTCACGTAGTAGTCACCCATACACGTCGGGAATACCGAACTGTCCCCAGCGGGCCCGCGCATCTGGTCCGAGGTGCAGAACTTGAAGAGAATCTGCTGCTTCTGCTGGTACGTCAGTCCGGCGGGCTCCTCGTTCTGTGGCTGCACCTGGTCCGAGGAGGACGGTGAAGGACTGTCCGTACTGTCCTGGGCGCTTCCGATCAAGGCGCCTACGACGAACGCTGCGGCAGAAGCGACGACAGCCACCTGCGCCACTGGCCGCTTCCACCAGGGCAGCTCCAGCCTCGCCAGGATCCGCTGGTACTCCGGGTCACTCTCGTATTCGTCTCGCCACCGGTACCGCACCCGTTTCACAGCTACCCCTCCCCAGCCCGACCGGCATTCCCTAGTGCACTAAGAGCCGGGCGACAAAGGTTAACTACGAGACATACATGGATTCTGCACAGAGGTCGAAATCGTGACCTCAGGTTCGAGATGGTGCGGGCCCCTGCCAAGACAGGCCCGTGAACAGTGAACGGCGTCGATTGAGTGGCCGGTGTACGGGATGCTGCCGTGGGTTGCCTTCAGGGCCACGATGCCCGTGAAATGAGCGGGGGCCACGGACCGAGATGGCCACGTCATTGCCCAGGCCGAGACTGCCGGCCGCGATCGCGGCGGCCTCAACGCGCTGGACCCACCCGGGGTCCGCCGCAGGTCCCAGGGGTTGCGAGTGAGGCCCGCGGCACGCATCCGCGCCACGGCAGTCGCGTCTTCGGCCGGAACGTGGTGGCCGAACAGCCGCGATCCCTGTGTCGTGACCACGCCCGCCGTGTCGAACGAATCCTTGATCGTGAAGGGAACGCCGTGCAGCGGACCGAGATCATCCCCGCGCGCCACGGCCGAGTCGGCCCAGTTACGACAGGCGTCACACCTGAGCCTCGGTCAGGCGGCCGGGTAGTCGGCGCCGACCGTGACGGCCCGCCAGGTGTCGAAGCCGGCCCGGAGCGTGTCGAGCCGTGCGGTGGCGATGTCGTACGCCGCCTTGCCCAGCAGCAGACGCAGCGGGGGCTCGGGTGACTCGACGGCGTCGATGACGGCCGCGGCCGCCCGTAGCGGATCGCCCGGCTGGTGGCCGTAGGTGGCCAGGGTGGCGGCGCGCCGTGCGCCGGCGGTCGCCGCGTAGTCGTCGATCACGGTGGCCGACTGGCGCATGGAGGGGCCGGACCAGTCGGTGCGGAACGCGGCGGGCTCGACGATCGTCACCCCGATGCCGAGCGGGGCGACTTCGGCGGCGAGCGACTCGGACAGTCCCTCCACCGCGAACTTGGTGGCGTGGTAGTAGCCGGTGGCACCGAAGGCTGCCAGGCCGCCGAGGGAGGAGATGTTCACGATGTGACCGGCCCGGCGGGCGCGCATGCCCGGCAGGGCGGCCCGGGTGGTCTCGACGAGCCCGAAGACGTTGGTGTCGAACAGGGCCCGGACCTCCGCGTCCTCCCCTTCCTCGACGGCGGCGAGATAGCCGTAGCCGGCGTTGTTCACCAGGACGTCGATCCGCCCGAACTCCGCTTCCGCCCGCTCCACGGCTTCGGCCACCTGAGCGGGGTCCGTGACGTCGAGGGCCAGGGCGAGGGCCCGCTCGCCGTGGCCGGCGGCCAGGTCGGCGACGGTACGCGGATCGCGGGCGGTGACCGCCGCCCGGTGGCCGCGTTCGAGGAGGGTGGTGGCGAGGGCACGGCCGAGGCCGGTGGAGCAGCCGGTGATGAACCAGACGGGTGTGCTGTCGTTCATGTGCGAAAGTCCTTGGTCGATTCAGTGGTCGATTCGGTGGGGCGCTGGTCGCCCGCGCCGAGGCTGCCCAGCAGGGTGAGCGCCTGTTCGGACGGGCTGCCCGGGGCGGCCTGGTAGACGACGAGTTGCTGGCCGGGGGCGCTGTTGACGGTGAGCGACTCGTAGTCCAGGGTCAGTTCACCGACCTGCGGGTGCCGGAAGCGCTTGGTCTCACGGGTCTTCTGGCGGATGTCGTGGCGGGCCCAGAGTCGGCGGAACTCCTCGCTCCTCAACGACAGTTCGCCGACGGTCGCGATGAGCAGCGGGTCGTCGTGGCCGGTCCCGGCGGCAGCCCGCAGCCCGGCCACCGTGTTGACCGCCACGCGGTCCCAGTCCGGGTAGAAGTCCCGCGCGTCCGGGTCGAGGAAGACCAGGCGCAGCAGGTCACCGCTGTGGGTGTGACCGGCGAACAGCGCACGCCCGAGGGCGTTGTGGGCCAGCACGGTCAGGCAGCGGCCCAGGACCACCGCCGGAGTGCTGTGCCAGCCCTCCATCATGCGCAGCAGGACCGGACTCACCGGCTCGGACCGCGTGCGGCCACGCGGGCGGGCGGCGACGGGGCGTGCCAGCCGGTGCAGGTGGTCGACCGCGTCGTCCTCCAGGCGCAGTGCCCGGGCCAGCGCGTCGACCACCTGCGCCGAGGGGTGCCGTTCCCTGCCCTGTTCCAGGCGGACGTAGTAGTCGGTGCTCACCCCCGCCAGCATCGCGACCTCTTCCCGGCGCAGGCCCGCCACCCGGCGCCGGCTCCCGGTCGGCAGCCCCGACTCCTCGGGGGTCACCAGGGCACGCCGGGCACTCAGGAACCGGCCGAGCCGGTTGTCGCTGTCCATGTCCTCCACCGTAGGTCCGGCCCCGGGGCCGCGGGAGCCCGCAAGGTGGCCGCGCCACTCCTACGATCCGCTCTCCTGCGGGCGGTGCGGCCTGGTCGAGAGTGCACGGCGCACGCACGGTGGACGGCATGACACACACCTCCCCTTCCCTCCCCCTCACCGGCCGGGTCGCGGTCGTCACCGGCGCCTCCAGCGGGATCGGTGCCGCGACGGCGCGCCGCCTGGCGGACGGCGGTGCGCGCGTCGCGCTGCTGGGCCGCCGCGAAGACCGTCTGGAGGCGCTGGCCGGGGAACTGCGCCGCGCCACTCCCGGAGCCGTCCTGCCGGTCGCCGTCGATCTCACCGACACCAGGGCCGTGCCGGAGGCCGCCCGTGCCGTCGCCGGGGCGCTCGGCGCCGTCGACCTGGTCGTCGCGAACGCCGGCGTCATGCTCGGCGCTCCCTTCGAACGCGGCCGGGCCGACGAGTGGGACCGCATGATCGACGTCAATCTGCGGGGCCTGCTGCACACCTCCCGCGCCTTCGCCGACGACCTCCTCGCCGCGGGCGCCCGCGGCGGCCCGGCGGACCTCGTCCACGTCGGCTCCGTGGGCGGACACGCCCTCTTTCCCGACTGGTCCGTCTACTGCGCCACCAAGGCGGCCGTCGCCCATCTCACCCGCAATCTGCGTGCCGAACTCGGGCCGCGCGGTGTCCGCGTGAAGAACATCGAGCCGGGCGTGACCGGCACCGAACTCGGGGCGGACATGCAGGACCTCGGGATGCGCGAGGCCCTGTCCCGCCTGCGCTCCGGCCTGGGGCCCCTGGCCGCGGAGGACGTCGCCGAGGCCATCGCCTTCGCGGTGTCGGCGCCGCCGCACGTCAATGTCGCGGAGATGGTCGTGGTACCGGTGCGGCAGGGATGATCCGCGCCCCGGGCATCGACCGGGTGTCAGGTGTAGGACCGCGAGAACGGGAAAGTACCGGCGCCGTGACGTGACTTCTGCTGACCTTCGGGCACAGCACCGCCGACCGGACCGGGATCGCCGATCTCGT
>KE354112.1 GCA_000415505.1 Streptomyces afghaniensis 772 | reverse complement strand
CTGCTCACGCGTCTGGAGCGCCAGCCGGTACGCCTTGTTCCCGTCGGCGTCCACGGACACGCCGACGAGCCGCCCGGGCAGGCTGCGCGCCATCTTGTCCTTGACCGCCATGTAACCGGCGTGCGGACCGCCGAACCCCATCGGCACACCGAAGCGCTGGGTCGTCCCGACGGCGATGTCCGCGCCGAGCTCACCGGGCGACTTCAGCAGCGTCAGCGCGAGCAGATCGGCGGCGACGGTGACGAGCGCCCCGAGCTCGTGCGCCTGGTCGATGACCGGCTTGATGTCCCGTACGGCCCCGGAGGCACCCGGGTACTGGATCAGCACGCCGTTGATCTCGCGCTCGGCGACCTCGGCGGGGATGCCGTCACTCAGGTCGGCGACGACGACCTCGACACCGGTCGGCTCGGCCCGGGTCCGGATCACGGCGATGGTCTGCGGCAGCGTGTCCGCGTCGACCAGGAACAGCCCCTTCTTGTTCTTGCCGAGGCGCCGCGACAGCGCCATGGCCTCGGCGGCCGCGGTGCCCTCGTCGAGCAGGGAGGCACCGGAGGTCGGCAGTCCGGTGAGGTCGGCGACCATCGTCTGGAAGTTGAGCAGCGCTTCGAGCCGGCCCTGCGAGATCTCCGGCTGGTACGGCGTGTAGGCCGTGTACCAGGCCGGGTTCTCCATGACGTTGCGCATGATGACCGGGGGCGTGAACGTGCCGTAGTAGCCGAGTCCGATCATGGAGCCGAGGACCTGGTTGCGGTCGGCGAGGGAGCGCAGCTCGGCGATCACCTCGGCCTCGCTGCGGGCGCCCGGCAGGTCAAGCGCCTCGGCACTCTTGATCACGGCCGGGACCGCTGCGGCCGTGAGCTCGTCCAGCGAGCCGTAGCCGACCTGCGCGAGCATCTTGGCGCGGGCCTCGTGGTCGGGGCCGATGTGGCGCTGCTCGAAGGGAACTGCCTCTTCGAGCTCGGAGAGCGGAATGCGGTGGGCGGTCATTACGGAGGCCTCCTGGTCGACACGACCTTCGAGGGGCACCACGGCACGGGTACCCGGACGGCCTCCCCCTCTGTCATCTCGACCTGAGAGCTTCACCGGATCGCCCGAAGGCCTCCGGCTTTCACCGTCGGTGAGAGCGGAAGCCGTCGACACCCGCCCTGCTTTCCAGAGTGACCTCGTCCGTGCGGTACGTGAGCCTGAGAGATTCCGGGGAGGATTTGCTCCTTCGGCGCCTCCGATGGTGTCTGGAGGACTCTCCCGCACGGGGTCAGCAGCCGCTGCCAGCGTACCAGCGCGGGCAACGCACGAACCTTCGAGTGGCCACCTCTCCGATTGTGCCGTTTTGTTGTGCTTACGGATGAGTTGCGACCATGTGGAGGGCCCGTGCGAACCGATATCGATCCGCGCAACCTGATCGGCCGCAAGGCGTTCGACCGCAACGGAACCAGGATCGGCACGATCGACGAGGTCTACCTCGACGACGCCACCGGTGAGCCGGAGTGGGCGGCCATACGGACCGGCCTGTTCAGCAGGGACGCGTTCGTCCCCCTGGAGCCCAGTGAACTGATCGACGGCGCCCTCCACGTGCCCTTCGACCGCGCCCTGATCAAGGACGCCCCCGACTTCGGCGTGGGGCGCCACCTCTCCCCGGAACAGGAACTCCAGCTCTACCACCACTACGGCCTCGACGTCGCCGCACCTCCGCCGTTCCCGGACCGCGACTTCGGCAAGCTGGCGGGCACGGACGAGACGGCCTGAAGCCGCCCGGCGCCGTCGGCCACTTCGCGAAGTGCTGCGGGGGCGCCGTCCCGTACGCTCGCCTCCGGTCCCGTTAAGACCAGCGGCAACGGATCCGCCGGCTCCAGGTCCGGGTCGTCGACCCGGAAGGTCCGCACCCGCCCGGGCTCCGAGCCGGGCGTCTCGAACCGCACGGTGACCCGCCCCAGACCGCTGCCCTGCACCCACCCGTGCCCGAACACGGCGTGCCGTACGTCGTGCCCGGCGGGCCACCGCCGTTCGGCGAGCGCCGGCTGCTCCTCGGCCGGGGCCACGGCGTCCATCTCGACGGGCCCATCCGCCTCCGCCCGCTCCCCCGCCGCCTGCGCGAAGAGATCCTCCTGCGTGTAGTCGGCGAGCCCGCTGACTCCCACCCCGAGCAGCCGCACACCGCCCGTCGTGTCGACCGAGTCCAGCAGCCGGGCCGCCGCCTCGCGGATCACCCCCGGATCGTCGGTCGGCCCGCGCAGTGTCTCGGAGCGGGTGAGCGTCGAGAAGTCGTACCGCCGCACCTTGAGCACGATGGTCCGCCCGGACAGCCCGGCCCCGCGCAGCCGCCGCACGCACCGGTCGGCCAGTCGCTGCACCTCGAGACCGACCCGCACCCGGTCGTGGATGTCCACGTCGTAGGTGTCCTCGACCGACACCGACTTCGTCTCCCGCTCCGCCACGACGGGCCGGTCGTCCCGCGCCAGCGCCATGGCGTAGAGCCCGTGCCCGTGCGACTTTCCCAGCAGCCGGACCATCTCGTCCTCGCCCGCCTCGACGATCTCCTCGATCGTGGTGATCCCGGCCCGTCGCAGGTGGTCGCCCGTCGCCGGACCGACCCCCGGCAGCGTCCGCACCGACATCGGCCCGAGCATCGCCCGCTCGGACCCCGGCTCGATCACCACCAGTCCGTCCGGCTTGGCCTGCTCCGAGGCGATCTTCGCGAGCATCTTGGAGGCGGCGAGCCCGACCGATCCCGTGAGTCCGGTGACGGCCCGTATGTCCGCGCGCAGCTGTGCCCCGACCAGCGACGGCTCGTCCCAGGCGGCTCCCCCGGCTTCCAGGTCCACGAACGCCTCGTCCAGGCTCAGCGGCTCCACCAGCGGCGACAACGCCCGCAGCAGCTCCATCACCCGCTCGCTGATCGCCTTGTAGAAACCGAAGCGCGGCACCAGATACGCGGCGTTGGGCGCGAGCCGCCGGGCCTGTCCCATGGGCATCGCCGAATGCACTCCGAAGACCCTGGCCTCGTACGACGCCGTGGCCACGACGCCCCGCGGCCCGAGCCCGCCCACGACGACGGCCTTCCCGCGCAGACTCGGCTTGGACGCCTGCTCCACCGAGGCGAAGAAGGCGTCCATATCAAGATGCAGGATCGTGGGCGCGGTTCTCACATCTCCGATGCTGCCCTACGCCACTGACAACG
The DNA here is from genome assembly GCA_000415505.1 of Streptomyces afghaniensis 772. GTDB lineage: Bacteria > Actinomycetota > Actinomycetes > Streptomycetales > Streptomycetaceae > Streptomyces > Streptomyces afghaniensis. The sequence continues at coordinate 10,042 of KE354112.1, read as the reverse complement.
CCCGGGACGACCGCCCTCACACCCCGGTAGAAACCGCTTGCAGTGCGGCGTGGAAAGGTCCCGCCTGTAACAGCATCACGGGCACCACACTGCCGGTCGGCTCAGACGGCCCGGTTCCGCCGTCGCGCCAGCTCGTCCGCCGGGTTGGACCCGACCAGGGTCTCGCCGGTGTCGATCCGCTCCCCGTGCAGCTGGGACAGCGCGCTCTCGACATCCCGCCACACCACGCCCACGGCGATCCCGAAGACGCCCTGCCCCCCTTGGAGCAGCGCGTGGACCTCGTCCGGCGAGGTGCACTCGTAGACCGTCGCTCCGTCACTCATCAGCGTCATCCGCTCCAGGTCGCTGAAACCGCGTTCCCTGAGGTGCTGGACGGCCGTTCGGATGTTCTGGAGCGACACCCCGGTGTCGAGGAACCGCTTGACGATCTTCAGGACGACGACGTCCCGGAAGCTGTACAGCCGCTGTGTCCCCGACCCGTAGGCGGGGCGCACACTCGGCTCGACGAGCCCGGTGCGGGCCCAGTAGTCGAGCTGCCGGTAGGTGATACCGGCGGCCGCGCAGGCCGTGGGGCCGCGATAGCCGATCTGCTCGGACGCCTCGGACGCCATGGACGTCGTCCCTCCGCTGCTCGGCACGGCCGTCGGTCGCTGCGGAACGTGATCAGCCACGCCGCCGGGCTGGGAACACCCCCCGCTCGGGCGGAGCCGTGAGCCCGGGGGAGGGTACGGACCGCTCGCCCTGAGACTGCGCTCGGGGCCACCCCCAGCCGTACCGTCGCCGCTGCTTCTCACGCCGACCTCCGTCCTTGACCTGCCTTCTCGACGGTAGGCAGTCACCCGGGGTGCGTCAACGATCGCCACACTCGCCACGCCGAGTGATAATCACCCTAAGAGTGGTTTCCCGTGCCCCACCGCGGGGAAAGGCTAGCCGAATGCCTCCGACGCGGGCCGCGTGACGCTCTCACCGGCATCCGGCACATGCGGGCATTTCACCCGTCACACGTACGGCGGGCGACCCTGCCGCGGACCACATCATCCGCCGGGCCGCCCCACACAAGCTCACTGGCTGCTGCTGCCGAAGTCCTCCGGGGAGATCTGGTCGAGGAACTCGCGGAACTTCTCCACCTCGTCCTCCTGCTCGTCCGGGATCGCGATACCGGCGTCGTCGAGCACCGTGTCACTGCCGTAGATCGGCGTCCCGGTGCGCAGGGCCAGCGCTATGGCGTCGGACGGGCGGGCGCTCACCTCGACGCCGCTGGCGAAGACCAGCTCCGCGTAGAAGACGCCCTCACGCAGGTCCGTGATGCGCACTTCCGTGAGCTCCTGGCCGACGGCCTCCAGCACGTCCTTGAACAGGTCGTGGGTCAGCGGCCGCGCAGGAGCCATGCCCTGCTGGGCGAAGGCGATCGCCGTCGCCTCCCCCGGTCCGATCCAGATGGGGAGGTAACGATCGCCTCCCACTTCACGCAGCAGCACGATCGGTTGGTTGGAGGGCATTTCCACCCGGACACCTACGACATCGAGCTCGTTCACACAGCAACCCTAGGCCGTGCTCGGGATGTTTGGGTAGTCGGGCCGGGAACGGGCGCCTGATCCGGCCCTCCCACGACCGGCCGTCTCAGGGCAGCCGCACACCGAGCGCCGTCTGCACCAGAGCGGCGTGCAGCTTCACCGTGAGCCCCGCCAGCTCCTTGGTGCGGGCCTCCGCGTGAGCCCTGGTCTGCGGGTTCCGGTGCCGCTTCAGCGGGGCCACCACCTGGTCCACGAGCCCGGCCTCGCGGTCGGCGGCGGCCTTCATCACCCTCAGGTGCCGCGGCTCGATCCCGAACCGCCCCAGCTCGGCGATCAACGAGGCCACCGTGACGGCCTCCGCGTCGTACACCCCGTCCTCCAGGGGTGTGACGAGCCCGTACGACTCCCACTCCCTGAGCTCCTCCTCGCCGACACCGGCGGCGGCGAGCAGCTCCTCACGTCCGATCCTGGCCGCCGTGGGCGCCTCGGGGGGCTCGGGCACGCTCTCGCCGTCCCGCTGACGGCCCAGCGCCGGCAGCTGGACGGCCTCGCCGCGCTCCATGGCCTCCAGGTGCTCGCGGATCACCTTAAGGGGCAGATAGTGGTCCCGCTGCATCCTCAGGACATGACCGAGACGCTCGACGTCGTGAGCACTGAACTTGCGATACCCCGACGGGGTCCGCTGCGGCTCGATGAGCCCCTCCGCCTCCAGAAAACGGATCTTGGAGATGGTGACCTCGGGAAACTCGTCGCGCAGCACGTTCAGCACCGTGCCGATGCTCATCAGCCTGTCCGTGGCGGCGGCGCCGTGCCCGGCACCGCCGCTCGGTGTTTGAAGCATGGACCTTCCCTGACGGACGGACCTTCGCGAGGTTCCCGGCCGGAATCCGGTCAGTAGCCCCGCTGGCTGGCGTAGAAGACCAGCCGGTACTTGCCGATCTGCACCTCGTCGCCGTTGTTCAGGGCGACCTGGTCGATCCGCTCGCGGTTCACGTACGTGCCGTTCAGGCTGCCCACGTCGGCCACCGTGAACGAGCCGTCCTGACCTCGGCGGAACTCCACATGCCGCCGGGAGACCGTCACGTCGTCCAGGAAGATGTCGCTCTGCGGATGACGCCCGGCCGTGGTCAGATCACCGTCCAGCAGGAAGCGGCTGCCCGAGTTCGGCCCGCGGCGCACGACCAGGAGCGCGGAACCCAGCGGCAGCGCGTCGACGGCAGCCTGCGCCTCGGGGGACAGCGTCGGCATCGGCGTCTGGCCGGTGGTCTCGCTGTCGTAGGCCTCGAGACCGGAGATGGAGATCGTGGAGGTCGTCTCGGACGGACGCTCCGCCGCCGCCCCCGCCCGCAGCGGCGCGCCGCAGTTGGAGCAGAAGCGGCTGTTCTCCGCGTTGCGGTTACCGCACCTCGTACACACCAGGGCCGACATCGGATCCTCCTGCCGCGGCTGCCCACCGGGGGCATTGGACGCATACGGGTCGGAAAACCCTCCACCCGTACCTGAGGTTGACGGTTGCCCGAAACCTATGCCGCCGGGCTGCGCAGGGTCAACCGACGGCGCGCCCTGACCTCCGGAAACGTCGCCGCCCGGGCCACCGACCTGGTCCCGGAACAGCGGCCGCTGGCCCTCCGCGTCAGGCTGTGCGCGATGGCGGGCGGTCGCATTGTCGCTGCCCTCTCGCGCGCTCTTGCCGAACAACTTCGCAAACAACTTCACGGGCGATTCCCCTTGACCGAAACAGACCCGCCCGTGGGGCAGGACGAACCCTGACTGAACACTCTGGCCGACCCGGACATCCTGACAACGTCCGTCTGCACCAGACAGTTTCCACCACGCACCACCCATTCGGTGCGCCGACCCCCCGCAACCTCATGCCCTCGCCCGACCTCGCCCATGCACCCCCGGTTCACTGGGAGGACGACCGAGCGTAGTCAGGCCGCTTCACCGCCCGCAAGGCGTCCACGACGATCTTGGTCGACCGCTCGATGGTGACCGTGGCCTGTTCCTTCTCGAGAGTCTGCACCACGCCTCCGGGGATGTTGAGCGCCGGCTCGAGATCCTGCGGCTTGCCGATGACCTTGAAACGATAGGGCGCGTTGATCTTGTTCCCGTCGACGCTCACGCCCTTGCCGGAGTCCGTCAGATAGGTGCCCGCGACTACCCGCACGCCGTTCACCTGGATCGCCTCGGCACCCGCCGCGCGCAGCTCCTGGATCGCGTCGAGCAGCATGTCCGCCTCGACCGTCCCCTTCGTGTCCTCGATGGTCATGGTGATGCCGGGCCCCTGCGCGGCCACCGTGCCCGCCAGGATGCCGAGTTGCCTCTCCTTCTCGATGGTCTGCTTCCGGGCCTCCTCGGCCTGGTCCGAGCTGTTCTCCAACTCGTCCCGCTGCTTCTCGAGGCCCTGCTTCTCGTCCTCAAGACGCTGCGTACGGTCATCCAGTTCATCGAGGATGCGGACAAGATCTTCCTGACGCGCACCGCGCAGCGCGCTGTCACTGTCGCTGTGCGAGGCCACCTGCACGGCCAGCCCGAAGCCAAGGCCGAACAGCAACAGCGCGACGATGAGTTGGGCCCGTGAGACCCGCGGCGGCCACAGCCCCTTCACCAGCCGCTGCCGACCGGTCAGCCGCGGCTCGGACTCGGGGCCGGGACCGGGCCCGGGAGCCGTCTGCGGTTCGGGCTCCGGTTCAGGTTCCGGTTCCGAATCCCGTTCTGGTGCTCGTTCTGGTTTTGGTTCAGGGGCGTCCTGGGCGGCAGGCGCCGGCGCGGACACCTCCTGGGGCAGTTCCCTGCGCAGCCGGTTTCCGGACTCGCCGTTCCCGTCGCGCTGGTCCGCGCGCGTGTCGCCGTTCTCCTCGGGGCGCTTGTCGTCGTGCTCGCTCATCGGCCTCACGCCCGGAACACGTGCCGGCGGATCGCCGCGGCGTTGGAGAAGATCCGGATACCGAGGACGACCACCACACCGGTGGACAGCTGGGCACCCACGCCCAGCTTGTCCCCCAGGAACACGATCAACGCGGCCACCACCACGTTCGACAGGAACGACACCACGAAGACCTTGTCGTCGAAGATGCCGTCGAGCATGGCCCGCAGGCCGCCGAAGACGGCGTCGAGCGCCGCCACGACAGCGATCGGCAGATACGGCTCGACCACCGCCGGAACCTCAGGCCGGACCAACAGGCCGGCCACGACTCCCACGACGAGGCCCAGTACGGCGATCACGATGTGCCCTTCTCGCTCTTCTCAGTGCTCGGCTGTGCTGTACGTACGATCACACTCGGCGCGGCGGGCAGCCGGAGGTCGTCCTCCACGGAGATGCCCGTCCTGATGCCGTAGCTCTCCTGAAGCGCGTTCAGGTACAGCCCGTCCGCGCTGTTCTGGAACCGAGTGCTCAGCCGCTGCCCGTCCCCCACCGCGAGCACCGTGTACGGCGGCACCAGCGGCTTGTTGTCGACCAGTATCGCGTCCCCCGCGGCCCTGATCGCGGACAGCGCCGTCAGCCGCTGCCCGTTGATCGAGACGGCCTCGGCACCCGACTCCCACAGCCCGTTGACCACGCGCTGCATGTCCCGGTCGCGCACCCGGCCCGTGTCGGAGAATCCGGTGGTCTCACGCGGGTCGCCGTCACCGCCCGAGCCGGCGTCCTTGGCGTCGTTCACCACGAGCTTCACGCCGGGGCCGTGCACTGCTGTGGCGCCCGACAGGATGCCCACGGTCTCGGACTCGGTGCTGCCACCGCTGTGCTTCAGCGCCTCCCGCTGGCGCGCGCTCACGTCCTCGCGCAGCTGGTCGACGGAGTCCTCCAGCTTGTCCGCCGTCTCGGTCTCCCGGTCGATCCGGTCGACCAGCTCCTGGCGTTCCTTGGCGACCACCGGAGCGGCGACGCGTGCCTGGGCCGCTCCCACGGTCACGACGAGGGCCGCGAGCACCAGGCCGGCAGCGAGTCCCAGCTTCGCGCGGAGCGTCTTCGGCATGCCGCCGTCGCCCGCGGCCTTCTTCCGCTCGGCGGCCTCGGCGTATCCGTCGTCGAGGCTGTGGTCCATGACATTGGTGATCAACGACATGGACGCGTCCGGGCGCCGGGGCCGCGTCGGTGTGCTCCGAATGGGGGGTTGCTGCGGCATGCCGCACATCGTCGCACGTCGCGGCCACTACCTCCGAAACGGCCCCACGGCGTGCCGGACAGGCCCCGTTGGGGACACTTGTCCGGCACGCACGCGTGCAGCCCGTGCTACCGTCCGGCGCTGTCCACGACCGCCGACCACTCGTCCAGCAGGGCCTGCGCGGAGGCATCGTCCGGCCCCTCGGCCCACAGGTGAGTGACGGCCTCGGCCGGGTCGGGCAGCACCATCACCCAACGACCGTCCGTCTCCACCACCCGCACGCCGTCCGTGGTGTCCACGAACCGGTCTCCGGCCGCCTCGACGACCCGCCGCATCACGAGCCCCTTGACGGCCCAGGGAGTCGCCAGATCCCGCTTCAGGACATGCGCCCGCGGGATCCGCGCGTCGATCTGGCTGAGCGTGAGCTGCGTCCGCGCCACGAGCCCGATGAGCCGTACGAAGGCCGCGGTGGCGTCGTACACGCTGCTGAACTCGGGGACGATGAACCCGCCCTTGCCGTCGCCGCCGAAGATCGTCCCTTCCTCACCACCCACGCGCGTGAGGTCGTCGGGAGACGTGGTCGTCCACTCGACCTGGGTCCCGTGGTACGCCGCCACCTGCTCGGCGATCCTGGTCGTGGTCACCGGAAGCGCGACCCGGCCGCTGCGCCGCTCGGCGGCGACGAGGTCCAGCATCACGAGCAGCGCCCGGTCGTCCTCGATGATGCGCCCCTTCTCGTCGACGAGGGACAGCCGCTCACCGACGGGATCGAACCGCACCCCGAACGCGGCCCCCGAGGACGCCACGATCTCCCCGAGGCGCACCATCCCCGACCGCCGCATGTCGGCCGTCTCCGTCGGCCTGGACTCGTCGAGACCGGGATTGATCGTCAGCGAGTCGACGCCGAGCTTCCCCAGCAGACTCGGCAGGACGAGTCCCGCACTTCCGTTGGACGCGTCCACGACCACCTTCAGGCCGGAGTCCGCGATCCCGGTGATGTCGACGTTCCGCAGCAGCGACCCGGTGTACGAGTCGAAGACACTCGCCGGGAAGTGCAGGTCACCGATCTCCCCGGGGAACGCACGCCGGTACTCCTGCCGCGCGAACACCCGGTCCAGCTTCCGCTGGCTGCCCTGCGACAGGTCGGCGCCCTGCCCGTCGAAGAACATGATGTCGACGGAATCCTGCACACCGGGCGTCGTACGGATCATGATCCCGCCCGCACTGCCCCGCGCCGTCTGCTGCCGGGCCACCGGCAGCGGCACGTTCTCCAGGTCCCGTACGTCGATGGCGCTGGCCTGCAACGCGGAGATCACCGCTCGCTTCAGCGCGCGGGCACCACGCGAGTGGTCACGGGCCGTGGTGACGGTCGAGCCCTTCTTCAAGGTGGTCGCATAGGCGCCGGCAAGCCGTACCGCCAGCTCCGGCGTGATCTCCACGTTCAGGATTCCGGACACACCCCGGGCGCCGAAGAGGTGCGCCTGTCCCCTGGATTCCCAGATGACCGAGGTGTTGACAAAGGCACCGGCTTCGATGGTCTTGAACGGATAGACCCGCACATTGCCCTGAACGATCGATTCTTCGCCGATCAGGCACTCATCACCGATGACCGCGCCGTCCTCGATCCGTGCCGCACGCATGATGTCGGTGTTCTTTCCGACCACGCAGCCACGCAGATTGCTGTGGGGCCCCACATAGACGTTGTCGTGTACGACGGACTTGTGCAGAAAGGCGCCGCTCTTGACGACCACGTTGGAGCCCACGACGGTGTGCTCGCGGATTTCGGCGCCGGCCTCGACCTTGGCGTAGTCACCGATGTAGAGCGGTCCGCGGAGCACGGCGTCGGGATGGACCTCGGCCCCTTCGGCGACCCACACCCCGGCGGAGATCTCGAAACCGTCGATGTCGACGTCGACCTTGCCCTCCAGGACGTCGGCCTGTGCCTTCACATAGCTCTCGTGCGTGCCGACGTCCTCCCAGTAGCCCTCGGCCACGTAGCCGTAGATCGGCTTGCCTTCCTTCATCAACTGCGGGAAGACATCGCCGGACCAGTCGACGGGCACATCTGGCTCGACGTAGTCGAAGACCTCGGGCTCCATCACGTAGATGCCGGTGTTCACGGTGTCGGAGAAGACCTGGCCCCAGGTGGGCTTCTCGAGGAAGCGCTCCACCTTGCCTTCCTCGTCGACAATGGTGATGCCGAATTCCAGCGGATTGGGCACACGGGTCAGACAGACCGTGACCAGTGCACCCTTCTCCTTGTGGAAATTGATGAGCTCGGTGAGGTCGAAATCCGTCAGTGCATCGCCTGAGATGACGAGGAAGGCATCGTCCTTCAGTGCCTCTTCGGCATTCTTGACGCTTCCGGCGGTACCGAGTGGCTTCTCCTCATTGGCATAGGTGAGCTCCATACCGAGCTCTTCGCCGTCACCGAAGTAGTTCTTGACGAGCGAGGCCAGGAACTGGACAGTTACGACTGTTTCGTTGAGCCCATGCCTTTTGAGCAGCCGCAGCACATGCTCCATGATCGGGCGGTTGGCCACGGGCAGGAGCGGCTTGGGCATGCTCGAGGTCATGGGGCGAAGGCGCGTGCCTTCGCCTCCGGCCATCACGACGGCCTTCATGTCGGAAGCGTCCTCCTCAAAGAGACGACGGTCTAGCCGACTTCCCCCGCGAGGATTGTCCCGCACTTTTCCACCACGGGCCATCGCACCGCTTCTGTGGGAGCAATCCGCGAGTTCAATCGGGCATGGCGTCCGCACGGACCAGGCGGCGGACTTGTACCACGTAGAGGACTCCTGCCCACCAGTACAGCGTTGTACCCCATCCGGCGAACGCCCATCCGAAAATAGCAGCCAGTGACGAGATCCAACCACTTCCGTCACTGAGCAGGAGCAGCGGGAAGGCATACATCAAGTTGAAGGTGGCGGCCTTGCCCAGGAAGTTCACCTGGGGCGGCGGATAGCCGTGCCGGCGGAGGATGCCCACCATCACCAGCAGGACCAGCTCCCGCGCCAGAAGTACAGCGGTCAACCAGAGGGGCAGAATCTCGCGCCAGGTGAGGCCGACCAAAGTCGAAAGAATGTAGAGCCGGTCGGCCGCGGGGTCGAGGAGCCGGCCGAGGCTGCTGATCTGGTTCCAGCGTCGCGCGAGCTTGCCGTCCAGGTAGTCACTGATGCCGCTCAGGGCCAGTACCAGAAGGGCCCAGCCGTCACTCTTGGGCCCACCGAACTCAGGTCGCAGGATCAGCCACAGGAAGAGGGGCACGCCGACGAGGCGCGCCATGCTGAGGATGTTCGGGATGGTGAGCACACGGTCCGTCTGGACGCGAGTCTCCTGAACCTCCACCCGGGGGCCTCCTGTGGGAAACGTGCCAACGATGCTCCCTGACCTTACCTCAACGCAAAAAAGCTCTGGCTCTCGGGCTGAGTGCCCAAGAGCCAGAGCTCTAGAGGGAGTTCGGCGGCGTCCTACTCTCCCACAGGGTCCCCCCTGCAGTACCATCGGCGCTGTAAGGCTTAGCTTCCGGGTTCGGAATGTAACCGGGCGTTTCCCCTACGCTATAACCACCGAAACACTATGAAACTATCCAGCCGCACCACGTGTGGCAACGTGGGGCTGTTCGTGGTTTCAGAACCAACACAGTGGACGCGAGCAACTGAGGACAAGCCCTCGGCCTATTAGTACCGGTCAACTCCACACGTTACCGTGCTTCCATATCCGGCCTATCAACCCAGTCGTCTACTGGGAGCCTTACCCTCTCTAGGAGGTGGGAGTCCTCATCTCGAAGCAGGCTTCCCGCTTAGATGCTTTCAGCGGTTATCCCTCCCGAACGTAGCCAACCAGCCATGCCCTTGGCAGAACAACTGGCACACCAGAGGTTCGTCCGTCCCGGTCCTCTCGTACTAGGGACAGCCCTTCTCAAGACTCCTACGCGCACAGCGGATAGGGACCGAACTGTCTCACGACGTTCTAAACCCAGCTCGCGTACCGCTTTAATGGGCGAACAGCCCAACCCTTGGGACCGACTCCAGCCCCAGGATGCGACGAGCCGACATCGAGGTGCCAAACCATCCCGTCGATATGGACTCTTGGGGAAGATCAGCCTGTTATCCCCGGGGTACCTTTTATCCGTTGAGCGACGGCGCTTCCACAAGCCACCGCCGGATCACTAGTCCCGACTTTCGTCCCTGCTCGACCCGTCGGTCTCACAGTCAAGCTCCCTTGTGCACTTACACTCCACACCTGATTGCCAACCAGGCTGAGGGAACCTTTGGGCGCCTCCGTTACTCTTTAGGAGGCAACCGCCCCAGTTAAACTACCCATCAGACACTGTCCCTGATCCGGATCACGGACCCAGGTTAGACATCCAGCACGACCAGACTGGTATTTCAACGACGACTCCACACTAACTGGCGTTAG
>KE354111.1 GCA_000415505.1 Streptomyces afghaniensis 772 | reverse complement strand
TGACGCATCCCCACATTGTCGGCCGGAGGTGTCCGGCCCGCGTCACCGTACGGGTTGATCCGGAGACCGGACGAGTACCACGGGTTGACTCCCAGGATCGGTGCCCGGTGTGACGCTTCTCGTCCGCCCCTTGCGAAGACTTGCCGGACGGAAGGAAGGCCGGCCGGCGGTGGACAGGGGGAGCGGGGATGCAGGGGCGTTCGCGAGGGCTGCTGCCGCTGTTCGGCTCGCTGGTGCCGGCCTCGGCGACGGCCGCGCGCACCACCGCACCGGGGCGCGCGGTGTCTTCGGGCCGTGCGGCGGGCGTGGTGTCTGCGCCCCGTCAGGTGGGGTGGGTGTCCCCCGCCACCGCCCCCCTTCCGCCGTCCCGGCGCGGCACCGGTCGCCGTTGGGAGACGCTGTGCTGGGCGGCCTGCGCCGTCTTCGCGCTGCTGCTGTGTCTGCGTACGACCATCGCCCCGCACCAGGTGTGGGGCGCCTGCGCCGCCGCGGGATACGGCGTCGCCGCGCTCGTCGCCCGTCTCTCCGCGCGGCCCTGGGGCCCGGCGAGCGCGGCGGTGGCCGCCGTCGGGTCCGTGCTGGTGCCGCTGGTGTTCCTGGTCGCGGACGGGGCGCGGCAGTTGGAGGTCACGGTCGTCGAGCGGTCCGGCGGGCTGCTGCTGGACACCGGCACGCCGTACGTCCCGGACCCGGCCGAACTGCGGGACTACAACCCGTACCTGCCCGGCATGGCGCTCTTCGGGCTGCCCCGGGCCGTCCTCGGTGACGTCCCGCTCGCGGACGCCCGGCTGTGGTTCGCGCTGGTGTCACTCGGGGCCATGGGGCTGGCCGCCGTGGTGTGCAGGGGCGCCGGGCCGTCCCCGCGCGGCACCGGCCCGGACCGCTCCCCGGCCCGGGCACTCCTCTGGCTCGCCGCCACCCCCGCCGTCGCCCTCCCGCTCGCCGTCGGCGGTGTCGACCTGCCGGTCATCGCCCTGATGTGCCTCGCCCTCGCCCTGGCCGGCCGCGGCGGCCCCGTCGCCGCCGGCCTCGCGCTCGGTGCCGCCGCGTCGCTGAAGTGGACGGCCTGGCCGGTGCTGCCCGTCGGGCTCGCCCTGCTCGCCGTGACCGCCGGGCGGCGGGCCGCCGTACGGGCCGGTGTCACGGCCGTCACCCTCGCCGTGCTCGCCGTGCTGCCGGTCGCGCTCGCCGACCCGCGGGCGTTCGCCGAGCACGTGCTGCTCTTCCCGCTCGGTGAGGGAGGCACCGGATCCCCGGCGACCAGCCCGCTGCCCGGGTACCTGCTGGCGACGTACGTGCCGGGGGGTTTCGCCCTCGCCGTGGCGGCGCTGGTGCTGGGCGCGGTCGCGGTGGCCGGGTCCCTCGTGAGGCGCCCGCCGCGCACCACCGTCGCCGCCGCGGACCGGCTCGCGCTGGGCCTCGGGATCGCCATGTGCCTGATCCCCGCCACCCGCTTCGGATACGTCGTCTACCCGCTGGTGCTGCTCGGCTGGTTCCGGCTCGTGCCGGCCGGCCGCCGTGCGCCCCGGCCAGGAGGTGCCATGCCCACGCGAGTCGCGTCGTCCCAGGACGCCGGGCGTCCGCTGCGCTGGACGTACTCCCTGCTGTGTGCGCTCAGCCGCCGCTTCTCGTTCGTGGAGGACGAGATCGACGGGCTGCGGCACGTGGTCGAGGAGGGGGACGTCTGCCTGGACATCGGGGCCGAGTACGGGGTGTACACGTACGCGCTGTCCTACGTGGCCGGGCCCAAGGGCTGTGTGCACGGCTTCGAGCCGTTGCCCGGGCCGTACCGCGTCCTCGGCGCCGGGGTGCGGCTGCTGTGCGGCGGGCGGGCGCACGCGCACCGGATGGCGCTGGGCGAGAGGCCCAGGGACGCGGCGGTGATGAGTCTGCCCTACCGCCGTGGACTGCCCGTGCACGGAAGGGCGTTCCTCACCGAAGGGGCGCGAGGGCCCGGCCCCAACAGCGAGTTCGCCGGGGAACGGCGGCCCGTGGTGCGGGTGGGCACCGTGGACGAGATCGTCGCGGCGGCCGGGCTGCCGCGCGTCGACTTCGTCAAGGCGGACGTCGAGGGGGCGGAGCCGCTCGTGCTGGCCGGCGCGGCCGAGACGCTGCTGCGGGACCGGCCCACGCTGCTGCTGGAGATCGAGGAACGGCACCTGGCCAAGTACGGGGCGCGCGCCGAGCGGCTCGTCGAGGAACTGCGGTTCGCGGGCTACTCGATGTTCCTGTGGCGGGACGGCCGGTGGCGTCCCGTGGACCGGGTCACCGAGGCGCACCGCAACTACCTGTTCACCGTGAAGCCGCTGGAGGACTGACCGATCATGCCGCGCACGCTCGTCGTCACCAACGACTTCCCGCCCCGGCAGGGCGGCATCGAGACCTTCGTCCACGCCATGACGGTCCGTTTCCCGCCCGACCGGGTCGCCGTCTACACCTCCAGCACGCCGGGCGACCGGGCCTACGACGCCCGGCTGCCGTTCCCGGTGGTGCGGGACCGCACCCACATGCTGCTGCCGACCCGGCGGGTCACCGCCCGGGCGGTGGAGCTGGCCCGCCGATTCGACTGCGACAGCGTCTGGTTCGGGGCCGCGGCCCCGCTCGGGCTCGATGGCGGGCGAGCTGCGGCGCCGTACGGAGGTGCGGCGGCTGGTCGCCACGACGCACGGGCACGAGGTGTGGTGGGCGCGCACCCCCGGGGCCCGCACGCTGCTGCGCCGAATCGGCGCCGGGGTGGACAGCGTGACGTATCTCGGCTCGTACACCCGGGCCCGGATCGCCGCCGCCGTCGGACCGGAGGCGGCGGCGCGGATGCGGCGGCTGGCGCCCGGCGTCGACGCCGACGTCTTCCAGGGCTCCGAGGAGGCGGCGGCCCGGGTGCGGGAGCGGTACGGCCTGGGCGACCGGCCGGTCGTGCTGTGTGCGGCGCGGCTGTCCCGCGCAAGGGACAGGACGCGCTGATACGGGCCTTGCGCCTGGTGCGCCGCAGTGTGCCCGGCGCGGTGCTGCTGCTGGTCGGGACGGGCCGCACGCCCGGGCCCTGCGTCGGCTCGCGGCCGAGCAGGGTCTGGCCGGTGCGGTGGTCTTCGCTGGCGGGCACCCGCACGAGGAGATGCCCGGCTTCTACGCCGCGGCGCAGGTGTTCGCGATGCCGTGCCGGACCCGCAGGGCGGGCATGGAGGTGGAGGGCCTCGGGATCGTGTTCCTGGAGGCGGCCGCCGCCGGACTGCCCGTCGTCGTCGGCGACTCGGGCGGCGCGCCGGACACCGTACGGGACGGGGAGACCGGGTTCGTGGTCGACGGCCGTGACGTGGGGGTGCTCGCCGACCGGCTCACGCTGCTGCTGGACGATGCGGAACTGGCCCGGGACATGGGCCGCAAGGGCCGTGCGTGGGTGCGCGGGGAATGGGGGTGGGACCGGGCCCACGGGCACCTGACGTCCCTGCTCGGGGTGGGCTGAGGCGGGCGGGGCCGACGGGCCGGGCACAGGGCCCGCCCCGCCGAAGCCGGTCGTCCTTACGCGCAGTTCGTCAGCCACTTCGCCACGATGGCGGCGCGGGAGCGCACGCCGTAACGGTCGAAGAGACGCTGCATGTGGGATTCCACGGTCTTGGGCGACATCCGGAGGATGCGGGCGATCTCCTTTCCGGAATAGCCCTCGGCGATGAGGGCGACGATCTCGGCCTGACGTCTGCTGAGCCGCATGGCGTCGTTGTGCCGAACGGCTCCACCGTGCTGCGTTGCTGGCGTGCTCAACGTGTTCTGCCTCTCCGATGTGGGGGTGACAGGCAAGGCCCGGACTGCGAACTTGCGGCCGCACAAGATCCTGACGTGTGTTCGGCCGTTGCGCGCCGGAGACGGCCCCGGGGAACCCCGGCGACAGGGGACCGATTTGTGGCGATCCCAGTGGTCTCTTTGTCGCTCGTACGTACCTGTGAGGCGTTATGGCGCGGAGAGGAGCGGGTGGAGACGGATGAGCGAATGACGCGGTGTGCTGTGCGCTCGCACACCGGATGATCAAGGATTGTTCTGTCGGAACGGGGGAGCGTGTGCAAAGTGGTTGGACCGACCTTGTGGAGAGAGAACGAGAAGCGGAGCGGGTCCGCGACGCTCTGTCGGACGTGGCGGCAGGGCGCGGACGGGCCCTGCTCGTCGAGGGGAACCCCGGATCGGGCCGGTCCGCCGTGCTCGGCGGGATACGGGAGAGCGCGCGCGGCGCCGGGCTGCTCGTCCTGACCGCGCGCGGCAGCACCGAGGAGAGCGCCGTCCCCTACGGGATCTGCCTCCAGCTCTTCGAGGCGCTGCTGGAGGAGGACCCGCCCGGGGACCGGACGGCCGAGCGGGTGCGGGGCCTGCTGGAACCGGCCGGGAGACCGGCGGAGGCCGAGGCGGACGCCCTGGTCCGCGAGCTGCACCGGCTCACGCTGCGGCTCGCCGCCCGGTCGCCGCTTGCCCTGGTCGTCGACGACATGCAGTGGGCGGACGAGCCGTCCCTGCGGTTTCTGACGTACCTGGCGAACCGGCTGGACGACCGCTGTGTGCTGCTGGCCGTCGCCATGACCGCACCGCACACCGACGGGCCGGCCGCACGGGCGGCGGACCTGCTCGCGGGGCTCGGGCCCACCGCCTCGCTGTGGCTGGCTCCGCTCACCCCGGCGGGGACCGAGACGGTGGTGCGGGGGCACTGGCCGGAGCCGCCGCGGGAGCGGTTCGCCGCGGTGTGCCACGAACTGACCGGTGGCAACCCGCTGTTGCTGCGCGAGCTGTGCGCACAGGCTGTCGACGACGGCATCGAGCCGGACCCCGCCCACCTGGGCCGGCTCCGGACGACCCTGCCCCGCGGCGTCGTACGGCGGACCCGGCTGCGGCTGGCCGGGCTGAGCCCGGACGCGGCGCTGCTGACGGAGGCCGTGGCGGTGTTCGGCGACACCGGGGCCACCGTCGACGAGGCCGCCCGGGCCGCGGATCTGCCGCCGGACGTGGCCCACGAGGCCACCGCGGAGGCCGTCGCCACCGGGCTGCTGCGGGACGAGGAGCATCTGCGGCTCGCCCAGCCCCTGCTGCGGACCGCCGTGCTGGCCCTGACCCCACAGGCGGTGCGGGAGCGCGCCCACGGTGCCGCCGCACGGGCCCTCGCGGCCCGCAACGCGCCGCTGCCGCTGGTCGGTGAGCACCTGCTGCACACCCCGCCGCCGGCGACCCGTGGGCCGAGTCCGTGCTGCGTGGCGCCGCGCGGCAGGCCCTGACGGACGGCCGTGCGGACCGGTCGGTGCTGCTGCTGCGGCGCGCCCTGCGCGAACAGGCCCCGCACACGCGGGAGTACGACCTGCTCGCCGAACTCGGAGCGGCGGCCCTGTCCGCCGGCAGCCCCGAGGCGCTCGTGCACCTGCGCCAGGCCCTGGAGAAGGCACCCACCCCCGCGACCCGGGTCGCCACCGGTCTGCACTACGCGCACGCCCTGGCGAGGGAGCACCGGCATCCGGCCGCGCTGTCCCTGCTCGGCGAGCTGGCGGCGTCCCTTCCCGCCGGGGACGAGCGACTGCGCACTCGGCTCGACGCCGTCACGGCGCTGCTGTCCCTGGGCCAGGTGGAGACCCGGGCCGGTGCCCGTGCCCTGGTCCACTCCCGCTATCCCGCCCGCAACGCCTCCGGGCCGGACGCGACCCTGCTGCGGGCGCTGCGCCTGGTGGTCGACCGGGACAACGGGGCCACCGCGAGCACCCTCGTGCGGCAGGTCGGCAGCATGCTGCGGATCACCGGTTCCCCGTCGACGGGCTGACCGGGCTGCCCTCCGTCCACCTCGTCGTCTGTGTGCTGGCCGCCACCGGCCGGCTCTCCGAGGCGCGCGGGCTGCTCCTGGAGACCCTGCCGCACAGCACCGACATCCGCGCCGCCGAACACCAGCCGGACTCCGTGGCGCTGCACGCCCTGCTGTCGTACGGCCTGGGCCGGCTGGACGACGCGGAGCGCCAGGCCCGCGCGGTGCTGGCGTTACGGTCCCGGGGCTGGCCGCCGGGGCTGGGCGTCGCGGTGGCGGCGTCCGTGCTGGCCCATGTGCTGCTGGACCGGGGCGAGACGGAGGCCGCGGAGCGCGTCCTGTGCGACGGCCTGCCGCCGGGGAAGCCGCCCGGCCATCTGCTCTTCGCCCCGGCCGTGGAGGCCCGGGCGCGGCTCTGTGCGGAACTGGGGCGGCTGGACGAGGCGCTGGAGGCGTGGCGGCACGCCCGCCGGCTGACGTCCGACGGGCGGCTCGGCCTGCGGGTGACCGGGGGGTGGCAGCACGTGGCCCTGGCGTTGATCGTGGCGGGCCGCGAGGAGGAGGCCCGGCACGTGCTCCAGCGGGAGACGGAGACGGCGCAGGAGTTCGGCGCCGCCGTGCCGCTGGCGCTGGTCCACCGCGTGAGCGGTGCACTGCGCGGCGGCGGCCGGGGCCTGGAGGAGCTCCAGAGGGCCGTCGAGCTGTTGCAGTCCGCCGAACAGCCGCTGGAACTGGCCGTCGCCCTGGTGCAGTTGGGCTCGGCCCAGCGCCGGGCCGGCCAGCGTGCCGCGGCCCGGCGGTCCCTGTGCCGGGGGCGCGAGATCGCCCGGGAGCGGGGCGCGAGTGTCCTGGCGGACTGGGCCGACACGGAGCTGCGCGTCCTCGGCGCACGGGCCGTGCGGGGCGGGGGCGACCGGCTGACACCCAGCGAGCGGCGGGTGGCGGAACAGGCCGCCGCCGGGCTGTCCAACCGCGAGATCGCGCGGGGCCTGTACGTCTCCGTCAAGACCGTCGAGTGGCACCTCAGCCACGTGTACCGCAAGCTCGGGGTCCGCTCCCGCCGTGAACTGGTCCCGGCGCTGGCCCGGGCGGCGGGCCGGCCCTCAGCCCACCAGCGGCCGGCGGAAGCCGCGCACGGCCAGCAGGATCCCGACCGCCGCGACGCCGGCGCTCGCGGCCAGCGCGCCCAGCAGCCCGGCCGCGCCCGGCGTCCCCAGGCACAGCCCCCGCGCGGCGTCGACGGCGTAACTGAGCGGGTTGGCCCGGGCGATGAGCTGAAGCCAGAACGGCATGCCGTCCACCGGGGCGAATGCGCTTGACCCGAACATCAGCGGAAAGGTGGCCACACCGGCGATGCTCTGCATGGCGTCCAGGCTGCGCAGCCAGCAGCTCAGGGCGAGGAAGACCCACGTCAGCGCCCAGATGACGAAGGCGGCCAGCGCCACGGCGGCGGCCGTGCCCGCGACCCCGCCGGGCGGGCTGTAGCCGAACAGTGCCCAGGCGCAGACCACCATGATCACCATCTGGACGCAAGCGCGCGCCACATCGGCGCAGCAGCGGGCGAACAGCACCGAGGACAGCGCGATCGGCAGCGAACGCAGGCGTGCCGTCATGCCGTTCTCCATGTCCCGGCTGAGGATCGCGCCGGACGCCGCGGCCGAGCCGATCCCGCTGGTCACCAGCAGCGCCGGCAGCAGGAACTCCATGTACGGCACTCCGCTGGGCAGCAGCCCGGGGTCGACCATGCTGCCGAAGAGCTGCCCGAGCACCACCAGCAGGAGCAGCGGCTGGAGGAGTTTGATCACCAGCACCCGGCGGTCCGCGAACTGCGACCACAGCGCGCGCCGGGTCAGGACGAGGACCTGGGTGACCGGGCCGCTGCCCCGCCAGTTCTCCCCGTCGGCGTCCCGCGCCGGCACGTCCGGGGCGGTGACCGGTGCGGCCGTTCCGTGCGCCGGGGCCGTCATCGCTGCTCCTTCCCCGCCGTGGCCGGGGCGCGGTGACCGCTCCGGGTGAGGGCGAGATAGACGTCGTCGAGCGTCGGCGAACTCAGCTCCAGCGCGGTCACGACGACCCCGGCCCGGTCCAGGGCCCGGACCACCGCCGGGACCTCGGCGGACGACTCCACGGGCACGCCGACACCCGTGTCGTCCGGGCCCGGGCCCGGACGCAGGCCCGAGCGGCGCAGCGCGTCCAGCGCGGTCGCCCGTTCCCCGGGCCCGGCGAAGGACAGCTGCACGGTGAGCGTGCCGACCCGCGCCTTGAGTTCACGGGCCGTGCCCGTCGCGGCGACCGTGCCGGAGTCGAGGACGACGATGGTGTCCGCGAGCCGGTCGGCCTCCTCCAGGTACTGCGTCGTCAGCAGCACCGCCACTCCGTCCGCCGCCAGGCCCTCGACGATCTCCCACAGCCCGATGCGGCTCTCCGGGTCCAGGCCGGTCGTCGGCTCGTCCAGGAACAGCACGTCGGGCCGCCCGACCAGACCGATCGCCAGGTCCAGGCGGCGCCGCATGCCGCCCGAGTACGTCCGGGCCGGGCGCCGGGCCGCGTGCTCCAGGCCGAACAGGGAGAGGAGTTCCTCGCTGCGCCGCCGCGCCTGCCGTGGGCTCGCCCCCAGCAGCCGGGCCACCAGCAGCAGGTTCGCGTACCCGGTCAGCCGGTCGTCGACGGCGGCGAACTGCCCGGTCAGCCCGATCCGGCGGCGCACCTCACGCCCCTGCGCGACGACGTCGTGCCCGGCCACCGTGGCGGAGCCCGAGGTGGGCGGCAGCACGGTGGTGAGGATGTTGACCAGGGTCGTCTTGCCGGCCCCGTTGTGGCCGAGCAGCCCCAGCACGGAGCCGGCGCCGACGGTGAGGCTGACGTCGTGCAGGGCCCGCACCGGGCCGAACGTCCGGCCGACCCGGCGGGCCTCGATCACCGGCGCCGTCATGCGGCGGAGTACGGCGTGACGTCCATGCCCGGGTACAGCTCGGTCAGCCCGGCCACGGTCTCCCGGTTCCAGTAGGGCGAGCCTGCCGGCGGGAAGCCGAGCAGTTCCCGCTGGCGCGGGGAGGCCTCGACGACGAACCGGGTCGCGGCCGGGCCGTTGGCCGAGGCGGGCGAGCCCACCCAGGTCTGCTTGTCCAGCCAGACCGAGTCGGCGGCGTGGAAGGTGAGATGGAGGGCGAAGCGGTGCCCGGTGGCGTCGCGCAGAGCGGAGCAGCGGTGCACGGTCGTCCCCGCCAGCAGCAGCACCGAGCCGGCCCGGGCCGTCACCGGCTCCTGGAGCTCGTACAGCCACGGGTACTCCTCCTGGCTGTACGCGGAGTACCCGGAGGACAGCAGGGGCAGGCCGGCCGTGTGCTTCTTCGGCACCACGCACGTGGGCCCGAGGTCCTCGGTGACGTCCGAGAGGTAGACCAGCGCGACGACCCGCTGGAACACCCCGTCACCGCGGGGCGGGACGAGGGTGTTGCGCCCCCAGGCCTCGTTGTGCAGCCGCTGGGCGTTGGCCGGCGCGATCCGGCTGCCGTACTTGGCCTGGAGGATCGAGTCGCCCAGCCGGACGTCCCGGGTGCCGGTCACCCGCTCCGCGAACGAGATCAGCTCCGGGTGCAGCGACAGGTGGTTGAGCTCCACCGGCTCGTACGGGAATCCCGCCGACCTCCGCAGGGACGCGTACCGCTCCGGCGTCCGCAGCCGTTCGTCGCTCTCCGGGAAGTAACGCAAGGTCGCCGCGCGCGCCTTTTCCAGTTCCTCGCCGCCGAGGAATCCGTCCACCAGGACATAACCGTCGCGCTGGAATTTATCCAGGTGCTCGTCCGTGATACGCATATCCGCCTCCTGGCCTCTCTCCATGGCTCACAGTAACGGCCTCGGCGGGTATTCAGGTGTAGGTGATTTCCCCTACGGGAAATGCAGCAGGGGAAAACAACGCGGTGATTCGTCGGAATGTCGCGGCGGCTCGTCATGGGTCAGAGTTGTGGCCATGGGACGAACTCCCCAGGGGGTTCGGACCGGATGTGTTCACCCACATATCAAGGAGGTGCACGATGGAGAAGATCGAGATCACGGTCGACGACTTCGAGTTCGTCGGCGAGCTGGACGAGGTCACCATGGGCTGGAGCGGTCCCACCGACGACACGTTCGACGGCGACTGGACCCCGTGAGTCTCCTTGTCCTCCGAGGAGCGGAAGTGATTCCCTCCCGGTGACACACCCGGGCGTGGCCTTCCCTTCGGGGAGGCCACGCCCGGCGCTTCTCAGGAAAATCTGCCACGCCTGGGTATTACCTGCGCAGGGAAATCCCCACAAAGGAAAACCGCAGCCCGCCGAGCAGGAAAGAGGAGATCGTGTTTTCCGCCCCACCAGCTTTCCGGTCGGCCGGGCGTGGACCGGCCGCCCGGTCTCCCCGTGAGACCCCGCGCGAGCTGCGGCGCCGCCTGGTCCGTTCCGCGCTCGCCGGCGTGACGGTGCCCGCCGAGGTCCCGGTGCGCGGCCGTGAGCTGCCCCGGGCGGTCGCGGACTACCTGCGCATCGGCCGCGCCTTCCGCGCCGGCGGTCTGGCCGCCGCCCTCCCGCTGCTGCCCCCGGTCGACCCGCGCCGGCCGCGGCGCGCCCTGCGGGACGAGGCGACCGCCTTCTGCGCCCGCGCGGCCGCCTGGCAGATCCAGGGCCTCGCCCGTACCGTCGCCGGCGCCCATCTGTGCCTGCACGAGTCGCTCGGTGTCTGCGCCGCCCTGCGCGGGCTCGGCTTCGACGCCGAGGTCGTCATCGGCTACCCCGTCATCGAGCACTCGGACGGCAGCGAGGAACTGCACGCCTGGCCCGCCCTCGGCGACCTGCCGCTGGTCGGGCGCGGCGGGGAACGGCCCCTCGGATACGTCGAGTTGCTCCGCTACCCGCAGGAGGGCTGAGATGCTGCTCACCGCTTTCGGCATGGCGGGCCGGGCGCACGTCCCCGGCGGCGCGCTCCTGGACACGACCACCGCCCACGACGCCACCGGCACGGCCTCCCCCCGGGCCGCCGGCGACCGTCCCTGTCTGCTCCAGGGCCCGGTCTACGAGAACGGCGCCGCACTGGACGCGGCCCGGGCCGAGCGGGCCGGCCGGCTCCAGTTCACCGGCTGGCTCGACCTGTCCGCGCTGCCCGAGTTCCTGCTCCTCGACACCGGCCGCGAGCCGGGTGCCGCGCTCACCGCGCTGCAACGCCTGCTCGACCTGCGCGGGGCCGAGGCGGTCCGCCGGCTGCGCGGCGACTTCGTCCTCGCCCATGTCGCGCCCGACGGAGGGCGGCTGACGCTGTACCGGGCGGTGAACGCCCTCACCCCGTTGTTCTGGACCCAGGACGGCGACAGCCTGCTGTGGGCCGCCGACCCGGCCCGGCTGCTGGGCGACCGGCCGCCCCGGCTCTCCGACGTCGACACCGACGTGCTGCCGATGCTCATCGCCGAGCGCGGCATGCCGGACGACCGCTCCTGGTTCGCCGGGGTGCGCAGACTCCCGCCGGGCAGCGCGCTGGTGCTGGAGAAGGGGCGGCGGCCCCGGTCCGAGACGTTCGACGAGTTCCGCCCGCACGAGAACCCGCCCCGCACCATCGACGAGGCCGCCGACGGCCTGCGCGAGCGTCTGGCCCGCGCCTGCGGCCGGATGCTCGCGCACGAGCCGGACGCCGTCCTCATGCTCAGCGGCGGCATCGACTCGGCCGCCGTCGCCCACGAGATCGGCACCGGTCCGGGCCGGGGCATGGGGCTGCACTTCACCCTGGAGGGCTTCCCCGGCTTCGACTCCGACCGGGAGGCCGCGGAGTCCGTGGCCCGGGCCTGCGGGCTGTCCTGGATGCCGTACGACATGTCCAAGCACACCCGGGCCGGCGGCGACTACATCGACATCCCCGCCACCGGCGCGCTGCCGCAGACCCATGTGCCGCTGCGGGGCATCGCGGCGGCAGTCGACCTCGCGGAGGCGGCCGGCGCCCGGTTCGTGCTCTCCGGGCTGCTCGCGGACCAGATCCTCGCCCACGACCTGCAACGCGGACTGTTCTCGGTGGCCGGCCCGGCGATCCTCGACCCCCGGGTGGCCGGTGAGCCCGTCTGGCAGACGCTCGCCGCCGCAGCACGGACGTCGTTCGCGGGCGGCGCCCCGGCCGGAGACGGGCCGGGCGCCGGAAGCACGGGACGGCCGGGCGGCCGGGCACTGGCCACGGCCCGCTACCTCTACCGGCTGCTCAGCGGCGACCCCACCACCGCGCTGCCGGACCGCGACGCCATCGTGCACCCCGTCGGCTTCACGGAGGACGCCGGTGCCCGCGTCACCCTCGCCCTGCGCGAGGCCGCCGACCGGGCCCGGGACAGCCTCCACTCGGCGCTGCGGCGCGGCGGCTGGTCCCGCCGCGGCCTGCCGCAGGGCATCACCTCGCTGTTCATGCTCGGCCAGTCCCTCAGCACGGCCAACCTCCAGGCGGCCTGGATCAACTACGCGCTGCCCAAGCACCGGCTGATCAGCACGCCCTTCGCGGACCGCGACGTCGTCGAGTACGCCCTCGCCCTGCCCGCCCGGCACCGCATCGGCTTCGGACACGGCCTCACCGTCGACAAGTTCGCGCTGCGGCTCGCCTACGCCGACCGGGCCGTGCCCGCCGGGATCGGCCACCGTATGCAGCAGGCCCGGATCGACTCGATCTCCGCGATGTTCGTCAACCAGAACTTCGAGGCCTGCCGTGCCCTGCTCACCCCCGACTCGCTGCTGTGCCGGCTGGGCGTGCTGAGCCGGACCTTCGTCGACGGTCTGACGCCCGCCCGGGTGCACCGCAACGGGGAGGAGATCGCCCGACTCTGCGTGATCGAGCGCTGGCTGGAAGGACTGGACCATGCGTGACGCGACCCGCGCCGAGGCCGAGGTCGAACTCGCCGACCACATCGTGTTCCGGGAACTCCCGTTCTGCGGCGTCCTGCTGGACACCCGCCGGTTCACCGTGCACCGGCTGTCGCGCCGCGCCAGTCACGTCCTGCGGAGCGCGCTGGACCCCGGCTCCCCCAACCCGTACGCCCCGCTGCTCCCCGACGGCGACGAGGAGACGGCACAGCGGCTCCGGCGGCAGCTGCTGGACCGGCTGGTGTCGAGCGGCATGGTGCGCCGGGCCGGTTCCGGTGAGGCCCCGGGGGAGCGGAGGTGAGCTCCGCTCCGGCGAGCGGCGCGGGGACGCTGCCCCGAGCCGCTGACCCGCGCACTGGCCTGGGTCGGCGACCGGCTGCCGGCGTTCCTGCCGCCGCCGGACCCCGCCGCCCGGCGCGACCGCCTCAAGCCGCTGAGCGAACTCGCCCTCGCCCACCACTGGCTGGCCGGGCGGCTCGGCCCAAGGGTCCGGGAGCTCGGCGGCTGGCGGGACTTCCTCGTCGAGGCGTGCGCCGGCGGGCTCGCGGCCCGGGCGGCGGCAGCCGAACCGGGCGACGCCCTCTACCTGATGCAGCCCTACCTGTGGCTCCGGGCCGCCGGCCACGTCGTCGACGACTGCGAGCAGGTCCTGCGCGAGCGGGCCCGCGCCGGAGTGCGCCCCGGCTCACCGGGCGTCCTGCACGCCCTGGAGGCCGCCGGGCTGCTGCGCACGGGCCCGGACTGGGCCGGGCTGTGCCGCAGGGCGGTCCTGGGCCGGGACTGGACGGACCAGGACCTGACCCGGGACGCCTACCGCGTCACCCACGCGGTGTTCTACGCCACCGACCTGGGCGGCGCCCCGCTCGTCCTGTCCGCCGTCGAGCGGGACCGGCTCGCCGCGCTGCTGCACCGGCTGCACGGGCACGCCCTGCGCGCCGGGCGTGGGACCTGCTCGTCGAGACGCTCATCGCGCTGCGCGGCGTCGGTGCCGGGGACCCGGCCGCCGAGGAGGCCTGGGCGGCCCGGCGCGAGTCGCTGGCCGTCCACTGCGACGGCGGCACGCCGCTGGACGAGACGGCCGCACGCCTGCTGGCCGGGTCGCGGCCGGACGACACCACGCTCTTCCGGTCCTGCTACCACGCGACCCTGGCCGATCTGCTGCTCCAGTCCCTGTCGGTGTCGGTGTCGGTGCCGGGGACTCCGGGCCCGGGCCGGACGCCGGAACCGCACGAGTTGCAAGGAGACCCCTCACCATGCCCGCAGCCCGCACACCGGCAACGACCGCCCCTGACGCGGACGTCATCGTCGTAGGAGCCGGTCCGGTGGGCCTGATGCTGGCCTGCGAACTGGCGGTGGCGGGCGTCGGCGTCCTGGTCCTGGAGCGGGCGGCGGACTTCGACCGGCGGCTGCGCGCCCCGGGCATCACCGCGCGCAGCATCCAGGCCCTGGACCGGCGCGGTGTCCTGGACCAGCTGATGAAGGCGACGGCCGAGGCCGAACCGGCGTACCGCACCGAGCGGGACGGGGACGGCCGGGCGCCCGAGATGCTCCCGGTGCGCGCCGGCATCCTCGAAGAGGTGCTGTACGACCGTCTGGTGGAGCTCGGGGGCCGGGTGCGGCGGGGTCTGACGGTGACCGGCCTGAGGGACGGGACGGACGGTGCCGTCGTCACCGCCACCGACGAGGACGGCACCGAACACACCTTCCGGGCCTGCTACGCCGTCGGCTGCGACGGCGGGCGCAGTGCCGTCCGCAAGGCGCTCGGCATCGGGTTCCCCGGCGGCGGACCGGAGGTGACGGGGTATCAGGCCGTGGTGACCGTCGAGCCGGAGGGTGCTCTGGAGCGGACCTGGCGCCGGACGCCCCGGGGCATCGCGGCCTATGCGCACGGGCCCAGCCGGATCGTCAGCGTCGAGTTCGACACCCCGCCCGTCGACCGGCACAGCGAGGTGACCCTGGACGAGGTCGAGGCCAGTCTGCGCCGCACCAGCGGGGTCGACGTCACCCTGCGCGACCCGGTCTCCCTCGCCCGGTTCACCGGCACCTGCCGGCTCGCGGAGCGCTACCGCCGGGGCCGCGTCCTGCTCGCGGGTGACGCCGCCCACGTCCATCCGCCGTTCGGCGGGCAGGGCCTCAACCTCGGTCTCCAGGACGCCGTCAACCTCGGCTGGAAGCTCGCCGCCGCCGTCCGCGGCGACGCCCCGGACGGGCTGCTCGACAGCTACGAGAGCGAACGCCGGCCGGTCGCCGCCCGGGTGCTGCGCAACTCCGAGGCGGCCACCCGGATCCTGCACCCCGGCCCGGAGAACACGGCCCCGTACGAGCTGTTCTTCAAGGAGCTGATGACCGATCCGGCGGTCAAGCAGCGGCTCCACGACGTGTACGCCATGAAGGACGTGTTCTACCCGATGGGCACCGGAGCCGAGCCGGCGGCCGGTCTCCTCGGCCGTGCCTGCCCCGACCTCCTCCTGGAACGCCCGCGGCGGGACGGCGGCGGCACGGTGCGCCTGGCCACGCTCCAGCAGGAGGGCCGGGCGGTGCTGGTCCACACCGCCGGCCAGGCCGAGTTCGTGTCCCTGGCCGCGGGCTGGCGCGACCGCGTCGATCCGCTCGCCGCCGAGCGGGTCTCGCCGGACGTGCCCACTCCGCTGCTGGTGCGCCCCGACGGCTACGTGGCCTGGACTCCCGAGGCGGGCCCGGGCACCACCTTCGTCACGGCGCTGCGCCGCTGGCTGGGCGCGCCCCTGGCCGGCGACTGAGGGGGCCGGCCCGAATCCTCAGCGCCGCTCGACGACGTCGATCATCCGCAGCGCGCGCGTGACGGTCTCCGCGAAGGACGGCCCCGACGGCCGGTCGGGCCGCAGGGCCCAGTCCTCCACCGCGATGCGCATGGCGGTGTTCAGCACGCCCGCCTCCACCCGGACCGCGAGATCGCCGGACGGCCGGCCCGTGCGCTCGGCGATCACCGCGGCGAAGGCGGCTTCCGCGTCGTAGTGCGCCTCCAGCCACACCGCCCGCAGCCCGGGTTCGTCGCGGCCGAGCCGCAGCAGATCGCGCAGGGCCCGCACGCGCGGTGAGGTCTCGTCGTCGAACCGGATGCTCAGGATCGCCTCGGCGAGCGGCTCGTGATCGCCCCGGCAGTCCCGCAGATGCTCCGTCAGGAGCTCCAGGCCCGTGGTGAGCAGGGGGCGTACGCACTCCTCCTTGGAGCGGAAGTACCGCCACAGCGTGCGCGTCGACACGCCTGCCGCGGAGGCGATGTCCTCCGCGGTGACCGCCGCGACGCCCTTCGCGGCGAAGAGCCGGACCGCCTCCTCGGCGATCTCCATACGCGTCTCGGCGCGTCGCCGCTCCGTCAGCGGTGGCCGCCCCGTGGCCCCACCCGATCGTCCGGCCATGCGCCCTCCTCGACTTGCCGCGCCCACTCTATTTTACGTCGCGCCCTGCCTTCCTGGCGTGAAACGACCTGTTGGCACGACGCGTCTTTATGTCGCACTGAGACAAAAACCAGTACTGTGCCCGCACGCCGGGCCAACGCGACGAGCAGAGGAGCGCCATGGGTGCCACGGGTCTGTCAGGCAAGAGCGTCATCGTCACCGGAGCCGCCTCCGGCATCGGCCGCGCCACCGCCCTGCGGTTCGCCGCGGAGGGAGCGCGGGTCGTGGTCGCCGACCTGAACGCCGAGGGGGCCAAGAGTGTCGTCGGGGCCATCGAGTCCGCCGGGGGAACGGCCGTCGCCGTCACGGGCGACCTGAGCGACAGCGCCGTCGTCGACGCGGTCGTGGCCGCCGCGGTCGGCACCTTCGGCGGCATCGACGTGCTGGTCAACAACGCCGGCGTCATGGACAGCATGTCGGCCGCCGCCGACGTCACCGACGCGGAGTGGGAGCGAGTCCTGCGGATCAATCTCACCGCGCCGTTCCTGCTGACCCGGGCCGCGCTGCCGCACATGATCGCCGCGGGCGGCGGCGCCATCGTCAACACCGCGTCCGAGGCGGCGCTGCGCGGCAGCGCGGCCGGCACGGCGTACACCGCCTCCAAGCACGGCGTCCTCGGGCTCACCCGCTCTCTCGCGGTGATGTACCGCGACCAGGGCATCCGCACCAACGCCATAGCCCCGGGCGGCACGGCCACCGACATCACCGCCGACGTCCACATCGACCGGGAGGCCCACGGACCGGCCGTCGTGGGCCGGTACTTCGTCAACATGGGCCGCATCTGCGAGCCGGAGGAGCAGGCCGCCGCCATCGTCTATCTCGCCTCCGACGCGGCGAGCGGTGTCAACGGCGTCGTCCTGCCGGTGGACAACGCCTGGGCCGCGGTCTGACCCCACCCGGCCTCCCCGTACCGCGTCCCATCCGCGAGAGGAAGAGGACACGCATGTCCACCCCCCACACCCCCGCCCCGGCCCTGGACTTCGACCCGGACGCCCTGCGCGAGCGGTACCGGGCCGAGCGCGACCGGCGGATCCGCCCGGACGGCAACCGCCAGTACCGGCGCACCACCGGCGAGTTCGGCCACTTCGACGAGGACCCGTACGCCGAGTCCGGGTTCAGCCGGGAGCCGCTGCACGACCACGTGGACGTGGTGGTCGTCGGCGGCGGCTTCGGCGGCCTGCTGACCGGTGCCCGGCTGCGCCAGGCCGGCCTGGAGAACGTCCGGATCATCGAGAAGGGCGCCGATTTCGGCGGCACCTGGTACTGGAACCGGTATCCGGGCATCCACTGCGACATCGAGTCGTACGTCTACATGCCGCTGCTGGAGGAGCTCGGCTACGTCCCGAAGTGGAAGTACGCGCCGGGCGAGGAGATCCGGCAGCACGCGC
>KE354110.1 GCA_000415505.1 Streptomyces afghaniensis 772 | reverse complement strand
TGGGGGCGGCGTGCGGGCATGGGTCCTCCTGGTGTCCGTGATGGCCGAGAGGGGCGCACACACAGCGTGACATCGCATTTATCTCGACGTCAAGAAAATGGACATCAAGAGACTCTACGTCGACACAACCACTACACTGATCGCCATGGAGGACGAGGTCGACCGGCTGGTCGCAGCATGGCGCCGGGAGCGCCCGGACCTCGACGTCGAACCGCTCGAGGTGCTCAGCCGCGTGAGCAGACTGGCCCGGCATCTGGACCGGGCCCGCCGGCTGGCCTTCTCGGAGCACGGTCTTGAGCCGTGGGAGTTCGACGTCCTGACGGCGCTGCGCCGTGCGGGCACGCCGTACCAGCTCTCGCCGGGACAGCTCCTCACCCAGACCCTGGTCACGTCGGGCACGATGACGAACCGCATCGACCGCCTGGCGAAGAAGGGCCTGGTGGAACGCCTCCCCGATCCCAGCGACCGCCGAGGCGTCCTGGTCCGGCTGACGGCCGAGGGCCGGGACCGCGCGGACCAGGCCCTGGCGGGTCTGCTGGACCAGGAGCGCGCGATCCTCGCGGAGCTCTCCCGCGCCCAGCGCGGCGAACTGGCGGGGCTGCTACGCCAGCTGACCGCCCCGTTCGACAACATCCCCGGCTAGGTCGACGGGCCCGACCCCGGCCCGCCGGGCGAGGGCGACGGCGGCGAGCGTGGAATGCACCCCCAGCTTGCCCAGCACGTTCTGCATGTGCGTACGCACCGTGTGCGGCGACAGATAGAGGCGCTCGGCGACGGCCTTGCGCCCCAGCCCCGCCACCATGCACCGCAGCACTTCACGCTCACGCGGAGTGAGGGACTCGACGAGCCGCTCACTCTCGGTGCGGTGCTTGCGCGCGGCGGTCAGTTCCCGCAGCACGCCGGTCAGCAGGGCCGGCGGCAGATGCGTCTCGTCCCGCAGCACGCCCCGGATGACGGTGAGCAGCCGGGACAGCGAGCAGTCCTTGGCGACCCACCCGCAGGCCCCGGCCTGGAGGGCCAGCGCGGCCCGGCGCGGGTCGTCCTTCTCGGCGAGCACGACGATCCGTACGTTCGGCTGCGCGGACCGCACGCCCGCGACGAGGGAGATCCCGTCGACGAGCCCGTCCTCGTTGCCCTCCTGCACGGGTACGGCCGGGCGGGCGCCCGGCACCTTGCCGCCCAGATCGGCGTCGACGAGCAGCACGTCGAACCGCCGCCCCTCGGCGACCGCCCGCTCCAGGCTGCGCAGCGCGGCGGGGCCGCTGCCGGCCGCGGAGACGTCGACATCGGGCTCGGCGGCCAGGGCCGCCGCGAGTGACTCGGCGAAGATGCGATGGTCGTCGACGACCAGGACTCGGATGCGAACCACGTAACCCCCTTCCCCAGGCTCCTGAAGAGCAGGGGATTCCCCATCGTCGGAAGACGGCACCGCGCGGGTACGACACCGGGGTGCCCGGATCTGCTGCATCTGTCCGTCCGTCCTCACAGCAGTCCGGCCGGGTCGCCGCAGCCGCACGGCCGCCGCCGTGCAGAAACCGCTACCCCCACCCCGGGTGTCGTACCCGGCTGTCTCGCCCCCTGATCGGCACCGGCCCCCACCGGTGCTGTTCATCAGGGTACGGCCGGGGGCCCGGAGCGGAAGGTTATTTGCAGAACTGACTGTCCTGCGCGTTTATGGTGTGCCGCATGTTCCGTCTTGAGACAGAAGTCGACAAGGCCCGACGTGATCTGCTCCGTACACGCCTGCGGGAAACGAACACAGCCGCCTCTCCGGTACTGCGCGCCCTGCGCGGAACGCCGGACGAAAGGGACGTCCCGTTGCACGTGTGGGCTGTGAACGACAGGGACGACGCCCTGGCGGGCGGACTCGTCGGCTACACCTGGGCGTCCTGGCTCCACGTCACCTACCTCTGGGTCGACGAACGCCACCGGGGCCGGGGCATGGGTGCGCGGTTGCTCTCGAAGGCGGAACGCATCGCCGCCCGCGACCGCGGCTGCCGCGCGGCCCGCCTGGAGACATGGGACTTCCAGGCCCCCCGCTTCTACGAGAAGCAGGGGTACGAGGTGGCGTGCGCGGTGCCGGACTATCCGCCGGGGATCACGGAGTACTTGCTCACGAAGCGGCTGGGCTGATCGCCCCGCCCGGCTCACAGCAGCCGCGCTCACCGCGTCGATGGCCCTGCTCGTAACCGCATGCGGATCGGGAGGAGGAGACTCGTCCTCCGACACGATCAAGGGTGCGGAAGACGGAGACGGCACGTGGCAGATCTCCTGGGAGGGCTCCGGCGGCGCGCGGGGCGACCTGCCGGACGGGACTTTCGAGACCACGCGGAACATGACGGTCCAGGAGATCCAGTCCGTCGACCGCTGAACCGCAAAAATGCCCGGGCGCCCTCGTCTTCAGGACAAGGGCGCTCAGCACCTGGTGCGGGGTCTCAGCGCAGGCGGCGGGCCCCCGCCGACGGTACTGCTTCGAAGATGCGGGGTGCTGTGAAGCCCGCCGTGGTGAAGGCTTCCTGGATCGTCTTGGTGAGGGCGTCCACGTCGGTCTCCTCCGCCAGGACGATCGCCGAGCCGCCGAAGCCGCCGCCGGTCATGCGGGCGCCCAGGGCGCCGGAGGCGAGGGCCGTGTCGACGACCAGGTCCAGTTCGGGGCAGGAGATGCGGAAGTCGTCCCGGAGGGAGGCGTGGCCTTCGGCCAGGACCGGGCCGATCGCGCGGGTCTCGCCCGACTCCAGCAAGGACACCACCCGTTCGACGCGCTCGTTCTCCGTGACGATGTGGCGGACCAGGCGGCGGACCTCCTCCTCGTCGCCGAGGCGGGCCAGGGCCGCGTCCAGGTCGGCGTAGGGGATGTCGCGCAGGGCGTCGACTCCCAGCAGCGCCGCACCCTTCTCGCAGCCCTCGCGGCGCTTGCCGTACTCGCCCTCGCTGTGGGAGTGCTTGACCTGCGTGTCGACCACGAGGAGGCGCATGCCCTCGGCCGCCAGGTCGAAGGGGATCTGGCGCTGGGAGAGGTCGCGGGTGTCGAGGAAGAGGGCGTGGCCCTCCTCGCAGCACGCCGACGCGGTCTGGTCCATGATGCCGACCGGGGCGCCCACGTAGACGTTCTCCGCGCGCTGGCACAGGCGGGCCAGCTGCCAGCCGCGGAGGTTGAGGGAGAAGAGGTCGTTGAGGGCCAGCGCCACGACCACTTCCAGCGCCGCCGACGACGACAGGCCCGCGCCCGACGGGACCGTGGAGGCCAGGTGGATGTCCGCGCCCGTCACCGCGTGACCGGCCTCGCGCAGGGCCCACACCACGCCCGCCGGGTACGCCGTCCAGTTCTTGTCGGACTCGGGGGACAGGTCGTCCAGGCGGAGTTCGCTCACCCCGCCCTCGACGTCCGCCGAGTGGAGGCGGAGCACCCCGTCCGCACGGCGTGAGACCGCCGCCACCGCCTGGTGCGGCAGGGCGAACGGCATGACGAAGCCGTCGTTGTAGTCGGTGTGCTCGCCGATGAGGTTGACGCGGCCCGGCGCCGCCCAGACTCCGTGCGGCTCGGCGCCGTACAGCTCCGTGAACCGCTCGGCGACCGCTCCGGCGTCCTTGTCGGCAACAGCCTCGCTCATGCCTGACCCCTGACCCTTCGTTCCGTACTAGTTGTCGCGCCGCTGCGCGAAGTCCCAGGCGTCCGTGACGATTCCGTCGAGGTCCGCGCGGGACGGGTTCCAGCCAAGCTTCTCGCGTGCCGTGGCGGCCGATGCCACCAGGACCGCCGGGTCGCCGCCCCGGCGGGGGGCGACCACTTCCGGGATCGGGTGGCCGGTCACCCGGCGGACCGTCTCGATGACCTCGCGGACGGAGAAGCCGTTGCCGTTGCCGAGGTTGCAGATCAGGTGTTCGCCGGTGGTGGCGGCGTCCAGCGCCAGCAGGTGGGCCTCGGCCAGGTCGGCGACGTGGATGTAGTCGCGCACGCAGGTGCCGTCCGGCGTCGGGTAGTCGTCGCCGAAGACGGAGATCGCGTCGCGCCTGCCCTGCGCGACCTGGAGGACGAGCGGGATCAGGTGGGACTCGGGGTCGTGGCGCTCGCCGTACTCGCCGTACGCCCCGGCCACGTTGAAGTAGCGCAGCGAGACCGCGCCCAGGCCGTGGGCGGCCGCCTCACCGCTGATCATGTGGTCGACGGCGAGCTTCGAGGCGCCGTACGGGTTGGTGGGGGAGGTGGGTGCCGACTCGACGATCGGGACCTGCTCCGGCTCGCCGTACGTCGCCGCCGTGGAGGAGAAGACGAGCTTGCGGACGCCCGCCTCGCGCATCGCCGCGAGCAGGGCCATGGTGCCGGCGACGTTGTTGTCCCAGTACTTCTCCGGCTTCACGACCGACTCGCCGACCTGCGAGAACGCCGCGAAGTGCAGGACGCCGTCGAAGGAGGAGTCCAGCCACTTGGCGGCGTCGCGGATGTCGCCCTCCACGAAGGAGGCACCCGCGGGGACGCCCTCGCGGAAACCCGTGGTGAGGTTGTCGAGGACGACGACCTCGTGACCGGCTTCCAGCAGGTGCTGGGCGACCACGCTGCCGACGTAACCCGCGCCGCCTGTCACCAGGTACTTCCCGCTCATGAACTCGCTACCTCTCGCAGTCGCTCGGCCGCGCGCTCCGGCGGCACGTCGTTGATGAACACGTTCATACCGGACTCGGAACCCGCGAGGAACTTCAACTTGCCGGAAGTGCGGCGGATGGTGAAAAGCTCGAGATGAAGCGCGAAATCCTCCCGCACGACCCCGTCGAACTCCTCCAGCGCGCCGAACGGGGCCTGGTGCCAGGCCGCGATGTACGGGGTCGGAGGCTCGCCCTCACCGAAGATCCGGTCGAAGCGCCTCAAGAGTTCCAGATAGACCTTGGGGAACTCTGTGCGCGCGGCCTCGTCCAGCCCGAGCAGGTCGGGCACGCGGCGCTTGGGGTAGAGGTGCACCTCGTACGGCCAGTGCGCCGCGTACGGCACGAAGGCCACCCAGTGGTCGCCCTCCAGGACGATCCGTTCCCCGGCGAGTTCACGCTCCAGGACTGCGTCGAAGAGGTTCTCCCCGCCCGTCATCTCCTTGTGGGCCGCGACGGAGCGGAGCATCAGGGCGGTGCGCGGGGTGGTGAAGGGGTAGGCGTAGATCTGTCCGTGCGGGTGCTGGAGGGTCACGCCGATCTCGGCACCCCGGTTCTCGAAGCAGAACACCTGCTCGACGGAGGGGAGATGGGACAGCTCCGACGTACGGTCCGTCCAGGCCTCCAGCACCAGGCCGGCCTGCTCCTCGCTGAGGCTCGCGAAGGACGCGTTGTGGTCGGACGTGAAGCAGACGACCTCGCAGCGGCCGGAGTCGCCGGCCAGCGAGGGGAAGCGGTTCTCGAACACGACGACGTCGTACGACGAGTCCGGGATCTCGCTCAGCCGGTCGCCCTCGGAGGGGCACAGGGGGCACTCGTCGGCCGGCGGATGGTAGGTGCGGCCCTGGCGGTGTGAGGCGACGGCGACACAGTCGCCGAGCAGGGGGTCACGGCGGATCTCGGACGTGGTGACGGTGCGGTCCAGCGGGCGGCGGTCGGCCGCGTCCCGCACGCTGTCGTCACGCAGGTCGTAGTAGATGAGCTCGCGACCGTCGGCCAGCCGGGTCGAGGTCTTCTTCACGCCGGACTCCTCATCCTTCAAACATAACCAAACATATCAAAACACGGCCCTCCCCAATCGTCAACATCACAATCAAACAAAGAGCATCATCAGACGTGTTCAACTTCTGAAGTCGGAGGCGTACATTCCGCGAGGTATCGGTTCGCGCAACGAAGCGAGGGCTCATGCATCCCCCCACGCATCCCCCCACCCCCTGGCAGCCGAGCTGCGGCTCCCCACGAACTGGCTCGACTACACGATCCTCGGCATCTACTTCGTCGTCGTCCTCGGCATCGGCTTCGCCGCCCGCCGCTCGGTGAAGACGAGCCTCGACTTCTTCCTCTCCGGCCGTTCCCTGCCCGCCTGGGTCACCGGCCTCGCGTTCATCGCCGCCAACCTGGGCGCCACCGAAATCCTCGGCATGGCCGCCAACAGCGCGCAGTACGGCGTCTACACCACGCACTGGTACTGGATCGGCGCCATCCCGGCCATGGTCTTCCTCGGCCTGGTGATGATGCCCTTCTACTACGGCTCCAAGGTCCGCTCGGTACCGGAGTTCCTGCTGCTGCGCTTCGACAGGGCGGCACACCTGCTCAGCTCGGGCCTCTTCGCCTGCGCCGCCATCCTCATCGCCGGCGTCAACCTCTACGCCCTGGCCATCGTCGTCGAGGCGCTGCTGGGCTGGCCGGAGTGGGTGGCGATCGTGGTCGCCGGCTTCTTCGTCCTGGCGTACATCACCCTCGGCGGGCTGTCCTCGGCGATCTACAACGAGGTCCTGCAGTTCTTCGTGATCCTCGCCGCGCTCATCCCCATCACCGCCCTCGGGCTGAAGAAGGTCGGCGGCTGGGACGGCCTGTCCGACTCCCTCACCCAGTCCCACGGCGCCGACTTCATGACCTCCTGGGGCGGCACGGGCATCGGCAATGCCAACCCGCTGGGCGCGAACTGGCTGACGATCGTCCTGGGCCTGGGCTTCGTGCTGTCCTTCGGCTACTGGACGACGAACTTCGCGGAGGTCCAACGAGCCCTGTCGGCGAAGAACCTCTCGGCGGCCCAGCGCACCCCGCTCATCGCCGCGTTCCCGAAGATCTTCATCGTCTTCCTGGTGATGATCCCCGGTCTGGTCGCCGCGGTGCTGGTCCCGAAGATCGGTACGTCCGGCTCCGACCTGCAGTACAACGACGCGATCCCGTACCTGATGGAGCAGCTGCTGCCCAACGGGGTGCTGGGCATCGCCGTGACCGGTCTCCTCGCGGCCTTCATGGCGGGCATGGCGGCGAACGTGTCGTCGTTCAACACGGTGTTCACGACGGACATCTGGGCGAAGTACGTGGTGAAGGAGCGGGAGGACGAGTACTACGTCCGCTTCGGCCGCCTGATCACCGCGATCGGTGTCCTGGCCTCGATCGGCACGGCGTTCCTGGCGTCGTCCTTCTCCAACATCATGAGCTACCTCCAGACGCTGTTCTCCTTCTTCAACGTGCCGATGTTCGTCGTCTTCATCATCGGCATGTTCTGGAGGCGGACGTCGATGAAGTCGGGCTTCTGGGGTCTGCTCGCCGGCACCACGGCCGCGATGGTCAACTACTTCGTCCTCTACAAGCAGGACATCATCGGCATCCCCTCCGACCAGGGGGCCAACTTCGTCTCGGCCATCGCGGGGTTCGTCGCGGGCGCGGTCGTCATGGTGGTGGTGTCGCTCTTCACCGCGCCGAAGCCGGCCGACGAACTCCAGGGGCTGGTCTACGGCACGACCTCGCCCGGCATGGCGGAGCCGCCGGCACCCGGGGACGAGGCCTGGTATCGCAAGCCGGCGCTGCTGGGATGGGGCGCGATCGTGCTGGCCGCGGC
This sequence comes from Streptomyces afghaniensis 772, assembly GCA_000415505.1. GTDB lineage: Bacteria > Actinomycetota > Actinomycetes > Streptomycetales > Streptomycetaceae > Streptomyces > Streptomyces afghaniensis. The sequence continues at coordinate 11,746 of KE354110.1, read as the reverse complement.
CTGCTACATCCCGTTCTCGTTCTGACCGAGGGAGGATTGACAGATGTCCGAGTTCTACTCCGAGAAGGACGTGCAGCGGGAAGTCACCGAGCTGCAGGGCAAGTCGGCGACGGCTGCGCGGCTGTTCGACATCCGGCGGATCATCGGTGGGCTGTTCGTGGTCTACGGGGTCATCGTCACGATCGCGGGGTTCACGGCGTCCGATGCCGACATCGACAAGGCGGAGGGCGTGAACATCAACCTGTGGACCGGGTTGGGGATGCTCGCGCTCGGGGTGTTCTTCCTGGTCTGGCTGAAGCTGAGGCCTGTGGCCCCTCCGCCGCCGGGTGTGGTGCCCGGGGAGGAGGAGCGGGCCGAGTGACCGACGGCGTCACAGGTACTCGGCGCTGGAGCTGAGGCCGGGTGGGTCCGCAGCCCGGCGGAGCGGGGTGCCGCTGCGCCCACCCGTGCCGCCTGGGGGCACCTCAAGGCCCTTTAAGGCACTGGGGGAGGCACGACTGCCCGCAGCTAGGCGGACCCCCGCCCGCCCCCCGGCGTGGCCCGGCCTACGGCTACGGCTCCGGGTCCGGGGAACGGGTGAGGGGGCCCGCCCGGTCCAGCAACCCCGTCCGAGCCGCCAGCGCCGCTGCCTCCAGGCGGGAGCCGACGCCCAGTTTCATCAGGACCCGTTGCACGTGTGTGCGGGCCGTGGAGGGGGCGATGCCCATGCCCGCCGCGATCAGGCGGGTGTCCTCGCCGTCCGCGACGCGGACCAGGACCTCCGCCTCCCGCGGCGTGAGCATCGACAGCAACCGCTGGCCCTCGTCGTCCGGTTGGGCCGCCGGGTTGAGCAACTCGCTGAACGCCCCTTGCAGCAACTGCGGCGCCACCGCCGCCTCCCCCGCCCGGGCCTTCATGATCGCCCGCTCGACACCCTCTATGCGCTCATCGTGCCGTACGTACCCGGAAGCCCCCGCGGCGAAGGCGGCCGCGATGCCGCGCGGACTCGGCACCGGCCCCAGGACCAGGACCGCGACCTGCGGACGTTCCCGCTTGATCCGCACCACCGGGTCGAAGATCCCCGGCTCCGCCGGCGTGGCCGTCCCCAGCAGGCACACCTCCGGCGCCCGTGTGATCACCAGCTCCGCCGCCCCCGCGGCCGGCGCCGCCGCGGCCAGCACCCGGTGCCCCCGCAGCTTCAGCGCCGAGGCCAGCGCCTCGGCCAGCAATCGGTGGTCGTCGACCACCATGAGCCGCACTCCCATCGAGCAACCCCCCAGTCACCCCGGTCCCCCCAGATGGAACGCCCCCCCGGCTCCCCCGCCTTCATGCCCCCGGAAGCTACACGCTTGTTCGACGTTGCGCTCCCCCTACCGGCGATAATCGCCCCGATCGCCGAAATTCCTCTCATTCGAGGTTGACCGAACCAAACGCGAACGGTCCCGCCCCTGAACAGGACGGGACCGTACCGGCACTCAGTCGATCACAGAGCGGACACCGGGCGATCAACTCGTACCGAAGCCGACCGCCAGGTACTCCTTCTCACTCGTACTGCTGGTCCGCTTGCTGGCGTACACCTTGGACATGAACAGGTGCCCGTCGCCGTACAGCAACTCGGAGTACTCCGGCGACATGCCCGCCTCCACGTCCCGCACCGAGTCGTTCGCCGGGTTCTCCAGCAGCTTCGTCTGCTTGAAGCTGCCCCCGTCGATGCTCACGACCTGCCCGCCCTTGTCGTACGGCGGCCGCTTGTACGCGATCAGGTTGCCGCCGTCCATCCGCAGCGGCGAGATCCTGTAGCCGTCGCCCGCGTCGGCCCGCTGCCCGGTCTGCTTGCCGGTGGTGAGGTCGAAGGCGACGATCTCGTTGGTCTGGCTGTACTCGCCGGTGCCGTCGTGCTCCTCGGTCGGCAGGTACAGCCGGTCGTTGCCGACGGCCAGCTGGGTGCAGTACTCGATGCGGGTGACGCCCTCGCAGCGGGCCGCGAACTGCTCGCCCGGCGCGGAGATGCGCGTGCGCAGCTTGCCGGTCTTGTTGTCGATGGAGAAGAAGTCGGAGATGCCGCTGCCGTCGCCCGCGGAGTCGCCGACGTCGGCGGCCACGACGAGCGGGTTGGTCGACACGATGCTCGCGTACTCGATGCCCTGGGCCATCTTGTACTCCGAGATCACCTTCCCCGTCTTCGGGTCGATGGTCTGGATGTGCAGCTGCCGCTGCTCGTACGTGCCGCACTTGCGCACCGCGACCAGCTTCTCGCCGCCGCCGTACCCGGCGTCGTAGCAGGAGTCGGTCGGCTTCGGGCTCCACAGGAGCTTGCCGGACAGGTCGAACGCGGCGCCGCCGCTGGTGCTGCCGACGGCGACGGTGTTGCCGCTGATCGTGACGTTGTCGAAACTGATCAGCTGGTCACCGGTCTTGACGGTCTTGGTCCACAGCTCCTTGCCGGCGTCGAGGTCGATCAGGGCGAGCTGGCTGCATCCGTGCGACGGGTCGGCCTTGGTCGGCATCGCGGGCTGGTAGAGGACCGCCGTCTTGTTGTCGTCCGTGACGTGGCGGCTGGCCTGGCAGACCGGGCCGTCCAGCGGGATCGTCCACTGCTTGCCGCCCTTGTCGCGGTCGTAGCCGACGATCTCGGCGACGCCGCTCTTGGCGTACGTCTTGTCGGTGAGCCACGAGCCGGAGACGACGACCGTGCTGTCGTTCTTCACCTCGGGCATCGGGACCTGGAAGAGGACCTTGGCACCGGTGTCGGCCGGGGCCTTCTCCTTGCCGCCCGAGCTGGTGCCGCCGTTGTTGTCGTCGGTGCCGCCGGTGGTGCCGCCGGAGCTGGCCGTGTCGTCCTTCTTGCCGTCGTCCTTGGACGTCGAGTACCAGACACCGCCGCCGACGATCAGGGCGATCGCCACGATCGCGGCCACGATGATCGCCACCTGCGCGTTGAACTTCCTGCCCCCGCCCGGCTGTCCGGGCTGCGGCTGGAGCGGCATGGTCGGCTGCGGATAGCCGTAACCGGGCTGCTGCCCGTATCCCGGCTGGCCCGGCTGCCCCGGCTGTCCGTAAGGCGCTTGCGGCGGCTGCCCGTACGGCCCCGGCGGCTGCTGCTGGCCGGGGTGGCCGTAGCCGGGCGGCGCCTGCGGAGCGCCCTGCGGATAGCCGTACCCCGGCTGTGGCTGCTGCGCGGGGGGTGGGGGCGGCGTCTGCGGAGCCGCCGGCGAGGGTGTCTGCGGAGGCGTCTGCGGGGCCTGCGGATAGCCGTACCCCGGCTGCGGGGCCTTCCCGAGGTTCGGTCCGCCCGCGGGCGGACCCTGCGGGGGCTGGTCCGGGGGCGGCCCGAAGCCTCCCCCGGGCGGGGGCTGCTGGGGCGGCGGAGGCGGCGGCTGGGTCATGGCGTGAGTACCTCGGGGAAGGGGACGGACGACGAAGACGAAGGCAGAACCGAAGGGGGAAGAGTCACTTGCCGTAGGCGAGCATCAACTTCTCCTTCGTGTCGTCGTTTCCGCTCAGCCGGGTGGTCGAGATGTAGAAGCGCCCGTCGACCCAGTCGGTGTCCTTGGAGAAGAAGCCGTTCTCGATGTCCGCCGCGGCCTGCGGGTTCTGGAGCAGCTTGACCGGCTTGTGGCCGCTGCCGCCGGTCGGGATGGACACGATCTGGCCGCCCGCGTCGTACGACGGCTCCACATAGGCGATGAGCTTGCCGCCCTCGACCTTCATCGGCAGCATCGACTCGTCGGCGGGGGACTTCACCCGCCACTTCTCCTTGCCGTCGGCGAGGTTGACCGCGACGATCTCGTTGGCGCCGGTGGTCGCCTCCGTCGGGAGGTAGAGCGTGGTGTCGTCGACGGCGACGCCCTGGCAGCCCTGGAGGTCGCGTTCGAGGATGGCCCAGCCGCATTCGGGGGCGAAGTCCTCGTCGAAGCCGACCTGCGAGCGGAACTTGCCGCCGGAGGTGAAGGTGGAGATGTTCCAGGCCTTCTTGTCCTTGTTGGTGCTGTAGACGACCAGCGGGCTGACCGAGTAGGTGCGCGCGACCCGCCAGCCCTTGTCGAACGGCTGGGTCCACTTCGCCTTGCCGGTCTTCGGGTCGAGCTCCTGCACCTCGTCGTGCTCCTTGTCGGTGCCCGCACCGCAGGAGGAGACGGCGATCAGCTTCTCGCCGCCGGCGAACGCGGACGGGAAGCAGGCACTGCCGTACTTCTTCTTGTCGAAGAGCTTGTCGCCGTTGGTGACGTCGTAGGCCGTGCCGGACTGGGAGCGGCCCACCATCAGCGTCTTGCCGGTGATGGACAGTTCGACGGAGAGCGTGGAGTCGAACAGGGCGCCGTCGCCGACCTCCTCCTTCCAGCCCTTCTCGCCGGTGTCGAGGTCGATCTCCTGGAGCTGGTTGCACTTGGCGCGGTCGCTGCTGCCGCTCATGTACGCGACGACGATCTTGTCGTCGGACGTCTTCTGCGGGGTGGTCGCGCAGATCTTCTGCGGGAAGGTGATCGCGTCCCAGGCCGGCTTGCCGTCACCGACGTTGTAGGCGAAGAGCTGCTTGTACGCCGCCTTCACCGCCGCCTTGTCGGTGATCCACATGCCGGGGGCGTCGGCGCCGGAACCGGGGGCGTCGGGCGCCTCCTTGTACCAGAGGACCTTCGCCTCGCCTGCCTGGCGGCCCTCGTTGAGGTTCTCCGGGTCCTCGCCGCCGTCGCCGCTGCCGTCACCGGGGTTGACCGGGGCGGAGGCGGCGGGCTTGCCGTCGTTGCTCGGCTGGGCGACCGGCTTCTTCTTGCCCTTGCCGTCGTCGCCGCCGGTGACCGCCCACACGGTGCCGCCGACCACGAGCAGCACGGCCACGGCGGCGCCGATGATCAGGGCGGGCTTGCCCTTGAAGGGGTTGCCCGAGCCGCCCCCGGGCGGGGTGCCGGGTGCGCCGGGGTAGTGCGGCTGCTGCGGGTAGCCGTAGCCGGGCTGGCCGTACGGGCCCGGCTGCTGCGGCTGGCCGTAGGGGCCGGAGTTGTAGGGTCCCGGCTGCCCGTACGGCCCGGGCTGCTGCGGGGGCTGCTGGGGATAGCCGTATCCAGGCTGCGGCGGCCCCTGCGGGGGCGGCGGCGTCTGGGGCGGTCCCTGGGGCGGCGGCGGGGTCTGCGGTGCCCCGAAGCCACCGCCCTGCGGCGGCTGGTTCTGCGGTGCTCCGAAGCCACCGTGCGGTGGCTGATTGGGCGGCTGAGTCATCAGCGGCTCCCCCGTTCGATCACTGATTTTTAGCCACGCCCTGAGGTACGCGATGGGCTCAGAGTCGCTTCATAAAGTTCTAAGACGGCTCTTTCTATCACCCCGTTCCGACAGCGCACCGGGCCGTGTCACCCCCTGTTCCCAAGGGAGGACCGGCCCGTGATGCCGTCGTTATGCGCCTTCACGCACCCTTCACGCGTCCTCGGCGAGTTCCAGCCAGCGCATCTCCAGCTCCTCGCGCTGACCGGCCAACTCGCGCAGCTCGGCGTCCAGTTCGGCGACCTTCGAGAAGTCCGTGGCGTTTTCAGCGATTTGCGCGTGCAGCTTGGTCTCCTTCTCCGAGACCTTGTCGAGCTGCCGTTCGATCTTCTGGAGTTCCTTCTTGGCGGCGCGCTGGTCGGCGGCGCTCTTCTCCGGGGCGGCGGTCTGCGGCGCCGCGGCGGGCGTCGAGGCGGCCGTGGCTTCCTCCATGCGCTGCCGCCGCTCCAGGTACTCGTCGATGCCGCGCGGCAGCATCCGCAGGGTGCCGTCGCCGAGCAGGGCGAACACCCGGTCGGTGGTGCGCTCGATGAAGAACCGGTCGTGGGAGATGACGATCATCGAGCCGGGCCAGCCGTCGAGCACGTCCTCCAGCTGCGTCAGTGTCTCGATGTCGAGGTCGTTGGTGGGCTCGTCGAGGAAGAGGACGTTGGGCTCGTCCATGAGGAGCCGCAGCAGTTGGAGCCGCCGTCGCTCACCGCCGGACAGGTCCCCGACCGGCGTCCACTGCTTCTCCTTGGTGAAGCCGAACGTCTCGCACAGCTGCCCGGCCGTCATCTCGCGCCCCTTGCCCAGGTCGACGCGCTCGCGCACCTGCTGCACGGCCTCCAGCACCCGCGTGGCGGGGTCGAGTTCGGCGACCTCCTGGGAGAGGTAGGCCAGCTTGACGGTCTTGCCGACGCGGATGCGCCCGCCCACGGGCTGGGCCTCGCCGTCGGTCCGGGCCGCCTCGGCCATGGCCCGCAGCAGGGACGTCTTCCCGGCGCCGTTGACGCCGACGAGACCGATCCGGTCGCCGGGCCCGAGCTGCCAGGTGACGTGCTTGAGGAGGACCTTGGGACCGGCCTGGACCGTGATGTCCTCCAGGTCGAAGACCGTCTTGCCGAGCCGCGTGGACGCGAACCGCATCAGTTCGCTGCTGTCCCGGGGCGGCGGTACGTCCTTGATGAGCTCGTTGGCGGCCTCGACGCGGAAGCGCGGCTTGGACGTCCGGGCGGGCGCCCCGCGCCGCAGCCAGGCCAGCTCCTTGCGGACGAGGTTCTGCCGCTTGACCTCCTCGGTGGCGGCGATGCGCTCGCGCTCGGCCCGGGCGAAGACGTAGTCGGAGTAGCCGCCCTCGTACTCGTAGACGTCGCCGCGCTGGACGTCCCACATGCGCGTGCAGACCTGGTCCAGGAACCAGCGGTCGTGGGTGACGCAGACGAGCGCGGACCGGCGGTTCTGCAGATGCCGGGCGAGCCAGGCGATGCCCTCGACGTCGAGGTGGTTGGTGGGCTCGTCGAGGACGAGCAGGTCCTGCTCCTCGATGAGCAGCTTGGCGAGCGCGATGCGGCGCCGCTCACCGCCGGACAGCGGACCGATGACGGTGTCGAGCCCCTTGGGGAACCCCGGCAGGTCGAGCCCGCCGAACAGGCCGGTCAGCACGTCCCTGACCTTGGCGACGCCGGCCCACTCGTGGTCGGCCATGTCGCCGATGACCTCGTGGCGGACGGTGGCCTCGGGGTCGAGGGAGTCGTGCTGCGTGAGCACGCCGATGCGCAGTCCGCCGGAGTGCGTGACGCGCCCGGTGTCGGCCTCCTCCAGCCTGGCGAGCATCCGGATCAGCGTGGTCTTGCCGTCGCCGTTGCGGCCGACGACGCCGATGCGTTCCCCCTCGGAGACGCCGAGGGAGACGCCGTCGAGCAGGGCGCGGGTGCCGTACACCTTGCTGACGTTCTCGACATTGACCAGGTTGACGGCCATTTCTCTCCTGACGAGGGGGGTGGATCGACCCTCCAGGGTAGTCGGGCGGGGCGGTGCTCCGTCCGGGGTCGTCAGGAGCCCCCGGCGGCCTCCTGGCGGCGCTGGTACCGCCACACGTCCAGCAGCCTCTCGTCGAACGGCTGCTCCGCGTCGACGGGGCCGATCCGGTGCTCGGCCTCCACACAGCGCGGGTCGTCGCGGTAGGCCAGGCCGGACACGGCGCAGATGCGGATCGGCTGCCGCTCGTCATGGGTGAGCGCGACCAGCGCGTCCCCGACCTCGGGGTCGGGCCCCCGGTAGTGAGCCAGCCAGCGGCACGCCGCCTCGCGTACGCCGGGGTCCTCGTCGCGGGCCAGGGTGAGCACCGCGGTGAGGCTCTCGGGGCCGGCCTGGGACCGGCCGTCCTCGGAGTGCCCCAGGGCGTCCGTCACCTGGGCGCGCACCCGGGGGTCCGGGTGGGCGAGGTGCGACAGGCCGACCGCCTCGATCTCCGGGGCGCTGTCGTGGGTCATCGCCTGGAGGATGACCGCCAGCACCTCCGGGTCCTCCTCCTGCTCGGCCCAGGGCACGAGCTCCCTGCCCCGGTCCCAGAAGGGGTCCCTTCCCGTGACGAAGTCCCCGAGGATCAGGAACAGCAGGATGTCGGCGGCGAGCAGGCGGTACAGCCGGTCGGGGTGGTTGAGGAGGTCCCTGGTCCACTGCCAGGTCTCCTCGTCCAGGCGGCGGCCGAGGGTGAAGACCACGTCCAGCCAAACGACGTGGTTCCGGTCGGGGTGGGCGAGGGCCCGGTCCACCAGCTCGTCGAAGGGCGTACGGATCCCGTAGCGCTCCTCCATGGAGGTGAGCACCGCCCGGTGCTCGTCGCGCACGGTCGTCCCGCCCAGCGTGAGCTGCTCGGACCACCAACCGACCTCGTCGTCCTCGACCCGGATCCGCATCACCGGCCCGGTGTGGCCGGTGATGCGGCGCAGTTCGGCCTCCGGGCCCGCCTCGGCCCATCGCCGGGCTCGGGCCAGCAGTTCGGCGCGCGCCGGTGCCGGGAGCGGGATCCGACTGGTGGCGAGCGCGTAGGTCAGCAGGTGGGACCCGCCGTCCACCGCCCGCGTCAGCGGGGTGCTCCCGTCGGGCAGCCGGCGCAGGGGGTCGGCGCCGGCCTGCAGCAGCGCCTCGGCGACGGGCCGGTCGTACGCCGCCACGGCCAGGCAGAGGACCGGGAGGCCGTCCTCGAGGGTGTCGGGGTCGGCGCCGGACCCCAGCAGCGCCGTGACCTCGTCCACGTCACCGCGCCGTACGGCCGCGACCAGTTCCCACACCCTTGCCCCCTCTTGAAACGACTGGGGGAGCCTAGGCGTCCGGCCGCGGCCGGGCACGGGATTAACGCCCGGCGACCGTCGCCCCGGGCGCCGGACCCGAGGCCGTCCGCACGGTCCGGCACGTGCCGGACGCCACCAGCGCCTGGGCGACGGCGGCCGCCGACTCCGGGCCGCGGACGAGGAACGCCGTGGTCGGGCCGGAGCCGGAGACCAGGGCGGCGAGGGCACCGGCGGCGCGGCCCGTGGCCAGGGTGCCGGCGAGTTCCGGGAAGAGGGAGAGGGCCGCGGGCTGGAGGTCGTTGGAGACGGCGGCGGCGAGCGCGTCCGGGTCGCCCTTCGCCAGGGCGGCGAGGAGTTCCTGGGAGGCGACGGGCTCGGGGATGTCCGTGCCCTCGCCGAGCCGGTCGAACTCCCGGAACACGGCCGGGGTGGACAGGCCGCGGCCGGCCATCGCGAACACCCAGTGGAAGGTGCCGCCGACCTCCAGGGGCGTCAGCTGCTCGCCCCGCCCGATGCCCAGGGCCGCCCCGCCGACCAGGCTGAACGGCACGTCGCTGCCCAACTCGGCGCAGATGTCGAGCAGTTCCTCCCGGGAGGCGCCGGTCTCCCACAGCGCGTCGCAGGCGACCAGTGCGCCGGCACCGTCCGCGCTGCCGCCCGCCATGCCGCCGGCGACGGGGATGTCCTTGGCGATGTGGATGTGGACGTCGGGCGTCCTGCCGTACCGCTCGGCGAGCGCTTCGGCCGCCCGTGCGGCCAGGTTCGTACGGTCCAGCGGGACCTGCCCCGCGTCCGGGCCCTCGCAGGTGAGGCGGAGCTCGTCGGCCGGGGTGACGGTGACCTCGTCGTAGAGGCCGACCGCGAGGAAGACGTTGGCCAGGGGGTGGAAGCCGTCGGGGCGGGCGGGGCCGACCGCCAGCTGGACGTTGACCTTGGCGGGGACCCGGACCGTCACGCTCACGCGGACTCCTCCTCCTGGTGCTGGTTCTGCTTGTGCTCGGCGATCCGCGCGAACTCCTCCACGGTCAGCGACTCGCCCCGCGCCTGCGGTGAGACCCCGGCGGCGACGAGGGCCGCCTCCGCGGCGGCGGCGGACCCGGCCCAGCCGGCGAGCGCGGCCCGCAGCGTCTTGCGGCGCTGCGCGAAGGCGGCGTCGACGACGGCGAACACCTCGGGCCTGGAGGCCGTCGTCTTCAGCGGCTCGGTCCGGCGGACGAGGGAGACCAGGCCGCTGTCGACGTTGGGCGCCGGCCAGAAGACGTTCCGCCCGATGGCGCCGGCCCGCTTGACCTCGGCGTACCAGTTGGCCTTGACCGACGGGACGCCGTACACCTTCGAGCCGGGCGGGGCGGCGAGCCGGTCGGCGACCTCCGACTGGACCATGACCAGGGTGCGTTCGATGCTCGGGAAGGCTTCGAGCATGTGCAGCAGGACCGGGACGGCCACGTTGTAGGGAAGGTTGGCGACCAGCGCGGTGGGGGCGGGGCCGGGCAGCTCCGTGACGTGCATCGCGTCGGAGTGGACGAGGGCGAACCGGTCGGCGCGGTCGGGCATGCGGGCCGTGATGGTCGCGGGCAGCGCGGCGGCGAGCACGTCGTCGATCTCGACGGCTGTGACGCGGTCGGCGACCTCCAGGAGGGCGAGCGTCAGTGACCCGAGGCCCGGGCCGACCTCGACGACCACGTCGTCGGGGTGGACCTGTGCGGTGCGGACGATGCGGCGGACGGTGTTCGCGTCGATCACGAAGTTCTGGCCGCGTTGTTTGGTGGGGCGTACGCCGAGGGCTGCCGCGAGTTCGCGGACGTCGGCGGGGCCGAGGAGGGCGTCGGGGGTGGGGCTGGTCACGGGGACAAGGGTACGGGGGGTTCGGGGGCCGGGTTTCCTGGTGCTCGGCGTTGGTGTGGGCCGGGGGGTTACGCGGCCCGGCGATGTGGGGTGCTCGGCGGTGGGGCTGGGGCCGGGGGGTGCGCAGCCCGGCGGAGCGGGGTGCCGCTGCGCCCACCCGTGCCGCCCTTAGCGGCACGATTGCCCGCAGCTGGGCGGGACTGGTGCCCGCAGCCGACCTCACCCGTGCAAGCGGCCCCCGCAGTGCGGCCAGGGGCTCGCCCCTCTCCGCACATACAGCTTCTTCGCGCGGTACGTCTGTTCCGCCGCCGGGGCGTCCTGGGGGCGGCCCTTGCCGCCGAGGGCCTGCCAGGTGTGGGTGTCGAACTGGTACAGGCCGCCGTAGGTGCCCGACGAGTCGACCGCGTCGGGGCGGCCGCCGGACTCGCACGCCGCCAGGCCCTGCCAGTCGAGGTGGTCGGCGCCCTGCACGGACATCGGACGCGGCTTGGTGCCGACCTTCACCAGCTGCGGGCGCGGTTCGCGCACCACCTCGGAGCTGATCCGGCGCGGCTTCTGCTTGACGCCGTTGACGGTGCGCAGCGAGTAGGTGACCCGGCGCAGGCCGGGCCGGCCCGCCTCCTCGACGACCTCCGTGCCGCGGAACAGGGTCGGGTCGTCGGTCCGCCGCACCTGGAAGGGGATCGGCTCCTCACGGACCTCCTTGCCGCCGGTGATCCGCAGCACCGTGACGGTCTGCCCGTCGCGCGGGAAGCTCCCCTGCGGCACCGACGTGGTGTCCTGGCCGCGCAGGGTGATCCCGGCCTCCTCGACGGCCTCCCGCACGGTCGCCGCGTTGGTGCGGACGGTGCGGGCCCGGCCGTCCGCCATGATCGTGACCGTGCGCTCGGTCCGCACGTCCAGTGCGAGCCCTTCCCGCCCGATACTCCGGGAGCGCGAGGTGGACACGTACGCGCCCTCCTGTCGCACCCCCAGCTGCCGGAGCGCCCCCGCCACGGTGTGTGCCGTCGTCCACACCTCGCTCCGCTGTCCGTCGAGGGTGAGCCGCACGGGGCGGCCGTAGTGCACGGCGACCTCGTCGCCGCTGGCGATCTCCGCGCCGGGGCCGGGCGCCACCACGTCGTGGGCGCCGATGTCCACGCCCTCCTCCGCCAGCAGCTCGGTGACGTCGTCGGCGAAGGTGTGCAGCGTGCGGGACTTGCCGTCGACGTTCAGCTCGATCGCCTTGTCCTTGGCGACGAACGCCGTGGTCCCGCCTGCCAGGAAGGCGACGACCAGGGCCTGCGGAAGCAGCCGCCGCATGGAGCCGTCGCCCGGACGCTCGACGTACCGCGCCTTGCGCCGCCGCGCGGACCGCCGGTGCGAGCCGGTGCGCGACGCGGCGCGGGCTTCGG
>KE354109.1 GCA_000415505.1 Streptomyces afghaniensis 772 | reverse complement strand
CCGGCACCCGGCCGCCCTGCCGGGGCAGTCCGGGCAGGGGCGGCGCCTCGTAGGCGGGCCGGTAGGTGTCCTCGTAGGCGACGGGCGCCCCCGGGTTCGTCCCGTACCCGAGCGTCTCGGCCCCGAGCGTCTCGGCGCTGTGCAGACCGGCGGACGGCGCGTCGAAGCCGCCGTACACCGGGTCCGCGTAGGCCGGGCCATACGTCTCGTACGCCTTGCACGCCTTGTACGCCTCGTATGGCTCATACGTCTCGTACGTCTCGTACCGCGAGTTGCTCACGCCGACACGCTCCAGGGGCCGGAGGGGGTCCAGAGGGGTCCGGATGGGGCCCCCAGAACCTAGCGGAGCGGTCGTCACTCTCCAAAGCGACGCGACTACGCACAGTCGTACGGGAGGGCGGGCGGGTCAGTAACCGAAGGCGCGCGCCGTGTTCTCCGCGAGAGCCGTCGCCAGCGTGTCCTCGTCGATGCCCCGCACCTCGGCCATGGCCCGCACCGTGATCGGCACGAGGTACGGGGCGTTGGGCCGCCCGCGGTACGGCGCCGGCGTGAGGAAGGGCGCGTCCGTCTCCACCAGCAGCAGCTCCGGCGGGGACACCGCCACCGCGTCCCGCAGGTTCTGGGCGTTCTTGAAGGTGACGTTGCCGGCGAAGGACATGAAGTAGCCCGCGCTCGCGCAGATCCGCGCCATCTCGGCGTCGCCGGAGTAGCAGTGGAAGACGGTCCGCTCGGGGGCGCCCTCCTCCTTCAGCACGCGCAGGACGTCGGCGTGGGCCTCGCGGTCGTGGATGACCAGGGCCTTGCCGTGCCGCTTGGCGATCTCGATGTGGGCGCGGAAGGACCTCTCCTGCGCCTCCTTGCCCTCGGGGCCGGTGCGGAAGTAGTCGAGGCCCGTCTCGCCGACGCCCTTGACCTGCTCCAGCGCGGCCAGCCGGTCGATCTCGGCGAGCGCGTCGTCCAGGGCGGCCTGACCGCCGGGCTCGCGTGCGCCCTGCCGCGACCAGCCGTCGGGGTCGCCGTGGACGATCCGGGGCGCCTCGTTGGGGTGCAGGGCGACCGTCGCGTGGACGGCGTCGTACGCCGCCGCCGTCTCGGCCGCCCAGCGGGAGCCCTTGAGGTCGCAGCCGACCTGCACGACGGTCGTCACTCCGACCGACGCCGCCTTCGCCAGCGCCTCCTCGACCGTGCCGGACTGCATGTCCAGGTGGGTGTGGGAGTCGGCGACCGGCACCCGGAGGGGTTCCGGGAGCGGGGGCGCGGCGTGCTTGCCGGAGTCGTTCGAAGGCATGCCCCGATCCTACGAAAGGGGTACGCCCTCCCCGATGGGGGAGGACCGGGGAGGGCGTCGACAAGGGGAGCCGGACGGGTCAGCTCGCCTTGCGCTGGAAGGGGTGCAGCAGGTCGGACAGATGCCAGTGGTGGTCCTCGCGCTGTTCCCGCTCGCCCGCGCCCTCGGCCTCGGCGTCCGCCGTCGGGGCCTGAACGGGGCCGGCCTGCGGGGGCACGCGGTGGGGCCGGTGCGCCGCGTTGCGCGCCGACTCGACCCGCCCGGGCCGCATGATCCGCACGAGGTGTCCGTCGCAGTTCTGGCACGTGGGCTTGCTCAACGGCGAGGGCACGACCTGGCCGTCCGCCACGTAGAGGACGAACTCGTGCCCCGCGGCGTCCGTGTGGTGCTCTATCTCGTACGACTGTTCCCAGCCGTACCCGCAGCGCATGCACGCGAAGGAGTACGACTCGTTGACGACGGCACTCGCACCGGCGCGGAGCCCGGTCTGTCCTGTGATCTCGCTCATGCCAGCTCCTGTTCCGCTGTGGCGTGAGGACGATTCCGCCCCCGCAACCCAGTGGACTCCTCAGCCGGACCGATGGCAGCAGACCTGTCGACTAATTGGCCCCGATTTGGGCGTCCCTTGCCCCTGACCCCCGCCACCTTTGCCCACCCATGGGGCGCACGCTCATCCGACATGCGCCCTGCTCAGAGGGTAGTTAGTCGCCCTTCAGCGGCGCGGGGAACTGCGCGCTCAACCACACACCACCCGCACCCCGCGAAGCACTCCAGCCCCCACCCCGAACCCGGCTACCCCGCCGCGTTCTTCGCGGCAACCACCGCATCGAACACAACCCTCTTCGGCACCCCGGCCTCGACCGCCACCGCGGCAATGGCCTCCTTACGCCGCTCCCCCGCTTCCTCCCGCACCCGGACCCTCCGCACAAGCTCCTCGGGCCCGACCTCCTCAGGCCCCTTCTCAGGCGCCCCCTCCACCACGACGGTGATCTCCCCCCGCACGCCCTCGGCCGCCCACGCGGCGAGCTCGCCCAGCCCGCCCCGCCGGACCTCCTCGTACGTCTTGGTCAGCTCCCGGCACACCGCGGCCCGCCGCTGCGCCCCGAACACCTCGGCCATCGCCGTGAGCGTGTCGTCGAGCCGGTGCGGAGCCTCGAAGTAGACGAGCGTGCGCCGCTCCCCCGCCACCTCCCGCAGCCGCCCCAGCCGCTCCCCCGCCTTGCGCGGCAGGAACCCCTCGAAGCAGAACCGGTCGACGGGCAGCCCCGACAGCGCGAGCGCGGTCAGCACGGCGGACGGCCCGGGCACGGCGGTGACCCGGACGTCCCGCTCCACGGCGGCGGCGACCAGCCGGTACCCGGGGTCCGACACCGACGGCATCCCGGCGTCCGTGACGAGCAGCACACGCGCCCCGCCCGCCAGTTCCTCGACCAGCTCCGGCGTCCGCGCGGACTCGTTGCCCTCGAAGTACGACACCACCCGCCCCTTGGGCGTGACGCCGAGCGCCTGGGTCAGCCGCCGCAGCCGCCGCGTGTCCTCGGCGGCGACGACATCGGCTCCGGCCAGTTCCTCGGCGAGCCGGGGCGGGGCGTCCGCGATGTCGCCGATGGGGGTGCCTGCGAGTACGAGGGTTCCGGTCACGCCCCCATCCTCCCAGGGGCCGGGGACGCACACTCCGCCCAGGGGCGGAGGATGGGGACGCATACCGGCCATGCACGGGACTCACACAGCACGGTTCCCTACGATGGCGCGGTGACCAGTACCGCGTCCTCCACGGACACCCGGCAGGGCCAGGCGCCGCACGAGCAGCGGCCGTCCTGGCAGCAGCGGCTGCGCCGCTTCGGCTACCAGCAGCCACGAAGCGACGCCGGTGACGTCCGTGACCGGCTGGTGCCGCCGTACGCCGAGCCCGGCCCGCGCCTGTGGGCCGCGCTCGGCGTCCCGCACACCCTCGCGGGGCGGCTGGTGCGCTGGTCGGGCTGGATCGGCCCGCTGCTCGTCACACTGCTGGCGGGGGTGCTGCGGTTCTGGAACCTGGGCAACCCCAAGGCGGTGATATTCGACGAGACGTACTACGCGAAGGACGCGTGGGCGCTCGTCCACCGCGGTTTCGAGGTCAACTGGGACAAGAACGCCAACGACCTGGTCCTCTCGTCCGGTGGGCACGTCACGATCCCGGCGGACGCGGCGTACGTCGTGCACCCGCCGGTCGGCAAGTACGTCATCGGGCTCGGCGAGCTCCTGTTCGGTTTCGATCCGTTCGGCTGGCGGTTCATGACGGCGCTGCTCGGCACGCTGTCGGTGCTGCTGCTGTGCCGGATCGGCCGCCGGCTGTTCCGCTCCACGTTCCTGGGGTGCCTGGCGGGCGCGCTGATGGCGGTGGACGGCCTGCACTTCGTGATGAGCCGCACGGCACTGCTCGACGGCGTGCTGATGTTCTTCGTGCTGGCCGCGTTCGGCTGTCTGCTTATCGACCGGGACCAAGCGCGCGGGAAACTCGCCGCGGCGCTCCCGGTGGACGCCGACGGCCGGGTCCGGCCGGACCGGCACGTCGCCGAGACGGCCCGTCTGGGATGGCGCCCCTGGCGCTGGGCGGCGGGCCTGATGCTGGGCCTGGCCTTCGCCACGAAGTGGAACGGCCTCTACATCCTGGCCGCGTTCTGCCTGATGGCGGTCCTGTGGGACGTCGGCTCGCGCCGGGTGGCCGGCGCCCGGCACCCGTACTCGACGGTGCTCAGGCGCGACACGGGCCTGGCGTTCGTCGCCACGGTCCCCGTCGCGATCGTCACCTACGTGCTGTCCTGGACCGGCTGGATCCTCTCCGCCACCGACGGCAAGGGCGGCTACTTCCGCAACTGGGCCGCGACCGACGGCAAGGGCGGCAGCTGGACCTTCCTGCCCGACTGGCTGCGCAGCCTGTGGCATTACGAGCACCAGGTGTACGAGTTCCACGTCGGCCTGTCCTCGCCGCACACCTACCAGTCCAACCCGTGGAGCTGGCTGGTCCTGGGCCGCCCGGTGTCGTACTTCTACGAGTCGCCGGCGCCCGGCAAGGACGGCTGCCCGGCGGACGCGGGCGAGAAGTGCGCCCGCGAGGTCCTGGCCCTCGGCACGCCGCTGCTGTGGTGGGTCGCCTGCTTCGCGGTCCTCTACGTGCTGTGGCGCTGGCTCTTCCGCCGCGACTGGCGCGCGGGCGCCATCGCCTGCGGCATCGCGGCCGGCTACCTGCCCTGGTTCATGTACCAGGAGCGCACGATCTTCTTCTTCTACGCCATCGTCTTCCTGCCGTTCCTGTGCCTGGCGGTGGCCATGCTCCTCGGCGCGATCATCGGCCCGCCCCGCTCCACCGACACCCGCCGCGTCGTCGGCGCCACGGCCGCGGGCGTCCTCGTCCTGCTGATCGCGTGGAACTTCATCTATTTCTGGCCGCTCTACACGGGCACCGCCATCCCCATCGACGACTGGCGGGCGCGGATGTGGCTGGACACCTGGGTCTAGCTGGGCAGACGCCCAAAGGCACGACGAAGGGCGACGGCGTTCACAGCGCCATGCCCGGCATCGCCCGGCTGCGAGGCTCAGGGGAGGTGGTTCCCCACCTCCCCTGAGCGGAGGATGTTCAGTCGATGCAGAACTCGTTGCCCTCGATGTCCAGCATCGGGATGCACGACTCGTTTTCCTCATCGGCGTACAGCGTTCGCACGTGGGTCGCCCCGAGCGCGACCAGTCGTGCGCACTCGGCTTCGAGCGTGGCGAGGCGCTCTTCCCCCACGAGCCCGGTGCCGACCCGGACGTCGAGATGCACCCGATTCTTGACGATCTTTCCTTCGGGGACGCGCTGGAAGTACAGGCGAGGGCCCACGCCTGAGGGATCACTGCAGGCGAACCATGATCCCCGCTCCTCAGGAGGCAGGGTGCGGTTGAAATCGTCCCAGGTGGTGAACCCCTCCGGTGGAGGCGGTGCGACGTACCCCAGCACTTCACACCAGAAGCGGGCGAGGCGCTCGGGTTCTGCGCAGTCAAAGGTGACTTGGAACTTCTTGATCGCTGACATCGGCGCACCGTACCGCGCACCGAGGGCGACCTTCAGCCGCCGTCTTCGGTCAAAAAATCGAAACGCCCGTGCCGGTAGTAACCGCTTGTGCATAGAGTGCTCCGGGATATGAGCTTTCTGAACACGTTCAAAGGGACGTGTGAAGCTCGAAACGGGGAGGGGACCGCCTCATGAGCAAGGGGGTCAAGGCCGCCGTCATAGGCGGCGTGTTCGCGGTGATGGTGGGCGGGGCCGGGTACGGGGCCTACAACATCGTGAGCGCGCTGAACGGTGACGGGGGCGGCACGAGCGGCGTGGCCACGGAGAAGTCGGGGCCGCCCGGCAAGGACGAGGTCAAGGAGACCACGGCCAAGTTCTTCGCGGCCTGGGAGAAGGGCGAGGCCGCGACGGCGGCCTCGTACACGAACAACGACGCGGCCGCCGAGCAGCTGCTGACCGCCTTCGGGGACGACGCGCACATCACCGACGTGAAGATCACACCCGGCACGGCGGCCGGTACCACCGTGCCCTACACGGTGAAGGCGAAGGTGGCCTACGGCGGGAAGTCGAAGCCGCTGAGCTACAGCAGCAAGCTGACGGTCGTGCGCGGTCTCACCAGCGGGCGGGCGCTGGTCGACTGGCAGCCGTCCCTCGTGCACCCGGAGTTGAAGAAGGACGACACCCTCGTCACGGAGCGGTCGGACAGCCCGCCCATCGAGGCGGTCGGCCGTGACGGCTCCGAGCTGACGAAAGAGAAGTACCCCTCCCTCGGTCCCGTCCTGGACGCCCTGCGCGAGAAGTTCGGACGGAAGGCCGGCGGCTCCGCCGGCATCGAGCTGGTCGTCCGGCACAGCGGGAGCGCTCCCGACACCCCGCTGCTGACCCTCGCCGAGGGCAAGCCCGGCAAGCTCACCACCACGATCAGCCCGAGCGCGCAGGCGGCGGCCGAGAAGGCGGTCAAGCGGTTCGCCCAGTCGTCGGTGGTGGCCGTCAAGCCGAGCACCGGTGAGGTGCTGGCCGTGGCGAACAACCGTACGGACGGCTTCAACGCGGCCTTCGAGGGCCGGACCGCACCCGGCTCCACGATGAAGATCATCACCGCCGCGATGCTCATCGACAACGGCGTGACCTCGATGAACGGCCCGGCACCCTGCCCGCCCACGGCGACGTGGCAGAGCCAGACCTTCAACAACCTCAAGGGCATGGAGCCCAACGAGAACGCCACCCTCGCCAACAGCTTCATGCGGTCCTGCAACACCGCCTTCATCAAGCTCATCGACGAGAAGCCGCTCACGGACGCCTCGCTCACCCAGGAGGCCGAGCAGCACTTCGGGCTCGGGCAGGACAACTGGAAGACGGGCATCGTCTCCTTCGACGGCAGCGTCCCCGCGGTCAGCGGCCCGGACCGGGCGGCCGGTGCCATCGGGCAGGGCCAGGTGCAGATGAGCCCGCTGAACATGGCCTCGGTGACGGCGACCGCGATCACCGGCACCTTCCGCCAGCCCTATCTCGTCTCGCCGAGGCTGGACGACCGGCAACTGGCCCGGGCCGAGGGCCTGAAGGCGAGCACCGCCGCACAGCTGAAGCAGATGATGCGGCTCACCGCCACCCAGGGCACCGCCCAGGAGGCCATGGCGGGGCTCGGCGGCGACATCGGCGCCAAGACCGGTTCCGCCGAGGTCGACGGGAACGCCAAGTCCAACAGCTGGTTCACCGGGTTCCGGAACGACATCGCGGCGGCGGCCATGACCGAGGAGGGCGGCCACGGCGGCGACGCGGCCGGGCCGATTGTCGCAGCCGTGCTACGAACAGGCGGCTGATCTCACCCGCGCAGGACGGGACTCTAGGGTGGATGCCGTCGTTGGGACAGCTGAGGGCATCGGGGACCCTGGGGATTCGCGGAGGAACGGACAGCAGTGGGCAACAGAAGGCGCGTCGCCGAGCGACGGAACACCAGACCCGCCGTGATCGGCGGGATGATCGCCGTGGTCGTCGGCGGCGCCGGGTTCGGCGCCTACGCGCTGTACGGCGCCGGCGCGGCGGCCGACGACGGCACCCGCGCGGCCTCCACCGACCAGAAGCCCAAGGTGAAGACCGGGCCCCTGTCGGCGACCGAGGTCAAAACCGCATCCCGGGCCTTCCTCACCGCCTGGCAGTCGGGGAAGGTCACCGAGGCCGCCGCGGCCACCGACGACTCGGCGGCGGCCAGGTCCCTGCTCACCGGCTACACCAAGGACGCCCGCATCAAGGACGTCACCCTCACCCCGGGCACGCCCGCCGGCGACAAGGTGCCGTTCGCCGTCAAGGCCACGGTGTCGTACAAGAACACCGAGAAGCCGCTGGCGTACGACAGCGCGCTGACCGTCGTCCGCCGTACGAGCGACGGGAAGCCGCTGGTCGACTGGCACGCGGCGGTCGTCCACCCCGACCTGAAGGACGGCGACAAGCTGGTCACCGGCGAGGCGGGCACACCCCCGGTCAAGGCGCTCGACCGGGACGGCGGCGAACTGACCAAGGAGAAGTACGCCTCGCTCGGCCCGGTCCTGGACGGGCTGCGCGAGAAGTACGGCAAGGAGGCCGGCGGCAAGGCCGGCATCGAGCTGCGGGTCGTGCGCGGGAAGTCCGCCAAGTCGGACGACCTGTCCGACAAGACCCTGCTGGAGCTGAGCGAGGGCACGCCCGGCACGGTGAAGACCACGCTGGACCCGGCCCTCCAGGCGGCGGCCGAGAAGCAGGTCGCGAAGAAGGCCCGGTCGTCGGTGGCCGTGGTGCGGCCCTCGACCGGCGAGATCCTGGCCGCCGCCAACGCCTCGCCCGGTTTCAACACCGCCTTCCAGGGCTCCCTCGCGCCCGGCTCCACGATGAAGGTCATCACCTCGTCGCTGCTGCTCGAGAAGGGCCTGGCCTCGGCGGACAAGAAGCACCCGTGCCCGAAGTACTTCACGTACGGGCACTGGAAGTTCCAGAACGACGACAAGTTCGAGATCAAGAACGGCACGTTCAAGGCGAGCTTCGCCCGCTCCTGCAACACGGCCTTCATCAGCCAGGCGCCGAAGCTCAAGGACGACGACCTGACCAAGCAGGCCCAGCAGGTCTTCGGCCTGGGGATGAACAACTGGGCGATCGGTGTGCCGTCCTTCGACGGCGCGGTGCCGGTGCAGTCGGCGGCCCAGATGGCTGCCTCGCTGATCGGGCAGGGCGGCGTCCGGATGAACCCGCTGAACATGGCGTCGGTGTCGGCGACGGTCAAGTCCGGCACCTTCCACCAGCCGTACCTGGTCTCCCCGGACGTGGACGGCCGCAAGCTCGCCACGGCCTCGCGCACGATGTCGGCGGGCACACTGTCCCAGCTGCGTGAGCTGATGTCGTACACGGCCGACTACGGCACGGCCGCGGAGGCGAGTCGGGCCGGGGTGAGGCGGCGACGTCGGCGCGAAGACCGGGTCCGCCGAGGTCGACGGCCAGGACGAAGGCCGAACGGCTGGTTCGACCGCCTACCGGGGCCGGAGTCTGGCGGCGGCGGGTGTGGTCCAGCAGGGCGGGCACGGCGGTTCGACGGCCGGTCCGATCGTGGCGGCGCTGCTGAAGGCGGGCGGCTGAGCCTCAGGGCTCGAAGCCCGGGCCCGGGCTCAGTGCGTGACCGGTTCCGCGGCGGCCATGTACGTCCGCCGCAGGAACCGAAGCAGCGCCTGCCGCTCGAACTGCACCACCGACACCCCTTGTGCGGAGTGGAACTCCACGACGACCTGCACCCGGCCGCACGGCCACACCCTCACGTCACCGCTCCCGGCGGGGGCCCGCAGCCCCTCCTCCAGCAGCTCGCGGCCGAAGGTCCATTCGCGCCCCCCGGACCCGGGCAGCCCCATGCGCACCGACCGGGGATCGCGGTCGGGGTCGTACCGCAGCGTGACCGGAACCGCCTGCAGTTCGTCGATCAGCGGGACGGCCGCGTCCGTGACGATGTGGGCTCGCGCGTACTGCTCGACTACGGACATCGGACAGACCCTTCACCGTGCGCCATCTGTGTGGAGACTGTGCGTCCACTCCCTCTCCAATGTCGCATATTTTCCGGATTACGCCCCCGGAGGCCGGAGATACCGCACGTGAGGTAAAACGAGCATCCCGCTCTTGCAAATCATTCGCATCAAGCCACATCATCGAACGGTGCATGTACCCGACGGATTCATCAACGCGCCCACCTCCGCCGCCACCGGTGTGATCGCCGCGGGCGCCGTCGCCGTGAGCCTGCGCGGCGCGCGCCGCGAACTCGACGAGCGGACGGCACCGCTGGCCGGACTCGTCGCGGCGTTCATCTTCGCCGTGCAGATGCTGAACTTCCCCGTCGCGGCGGGGACCAGCGGCCATCTGCTCGGCGGTGCGCTGGCCGCGATACTCGTGGGCCCCTACACAGGGGTCCTGTGTGTCTCCGTCGTCCTGCTCATGCAGGGCATCCTCTTCGCGGACGGCGGTCTGACCGCGCTCGGCGTGAACATCACCAACATGGCGATCGTCACCACGGTCGTCGCCTACGCCCTCTTCCGCGGCCTGGTGAAGGTGCTGCCCCGCACCCGCCGCTCGGTCACCGTGGCCTCGTTCACCGCCGCCCTGGTCTCCGTCCCGGCCGCCGCCCTGGCCTTCACGCTGATGTACGCGATCGGCGGCACCACCGACGTGTCGATCGGCAAGGTCGCCACCGCCATGATCGGCGTGCACGTCCTGATCGGCATCGGCGAGGCCGTGATCACCGCGCTGACCGTCGGCGCCGTCATCGCCGTACGCCCGGACCTGGTGTACGGGGCGCGCGGCCTCACGCAGAAGCTCAAACTGCGGGTGAACGGCGAACTGGTCGACGCCCCTGCCGCCGAGCCGGAGCCGACGCCCGTGGCCGCCCGGACCTCGCACCGCAAGGTGTGGGCCGCCGGCCTGGTCGCCTCCCTGGTCCTGGCGGGATTCGTCAGCTTCTACGCCTCCGCCGACCCCGACGGTCTGGAGAAGGTCGCCGCCGACCACGGCATCGACAAGAAGACCGAGGAGCACGCCGTCGCGGACTCCCCGCTCGCCGACTACGGCGTCAAGGACGTCGACGACGCCCGTCTGTCCGGGGGGCTGGCGGGCGTCATCGGCGTGGGTGTCACGGTCGTCGCGGGCAGCGCGGTCTTCTGGGCCGTCCGCCGCCGCCGTGACGACGACACCTCGCCGTCGAACACGACGAACACGACGAGCACATCGGCCACGCCGGACTCGACGAGCAGCACGAGCGTCTGACATGGGAGCGGGGCACGCGCACAAGCTCTACCGGCACGGGCACTCGCCCGTGCACGGTCTGCCGCCGCACACCAAGCTCGCCGCCGTGTTCGCCTTCGTGGTGGTCGTGGTGTCGACACCGCGGGAGGCGATGTGGGCCTTCGGGCTGTACGCCGCGCTGCTCGGGACCGTGGCGTACGTCGCGCGGGTGCCCGCCGGGTTCCTGCTGAGGCGGCTGCTGATCGAGGTGCCGTTCGTCGCGTTCGCGGTGCTGATGCCGTTCGTGGCGGAGGGCGAACGGGTCGACGTCCTGGGGATGTCCCTGAGCGTCAACGGCCTGTGGGGCGCCTGGAACGTGCTCGCCAAGGGCACGCTCGGCGTCGCCGCCTCCGTCCTGCTCGCCGCCACCACCGAACTGCGCGAACTCCTCCTCGGCCTCCAACGGCTCAGGCTCCCGCCGCTCCTCGTGCAGATCGCGTCCTTCATGATCCGCTACGGCGACGTCATCACGGACGAGATGCGGCGCATGCGGATCGCCCGGGAGTCCCGCGGCTTCGAGGCGAAGGGCGTCCGGCACTGGGGTGTCCTGGCCAAGTCCGCGGGCGCCCTGTTCATCCGTTCCTACGAGCGCGGCGAGCGCGTGCACCTGGCCATGGTCAGCCGCGGGTACGCCGGCTCCATGCCGGTCATCGACGAGGTGACCGCGTCCCGGGCACAGTGGTCGTACGCCCTCGCCCTGCCGTGTGCCGCCCTCGTCGTCTGTCTGCTGGGATGGGCCCTGTGACTGATGTGACCCCTTCCCTGGACGTGGCCGGTCTGGCCTTCGCCTACCCCGACGGGCACCAGGCCCTCTTCGGGGTCGACTTCTCGATCGCGCGCGGCGAGCGGGTCGCGCTGCTCGGTCCGAACGGCGCCGGCAAGACGACCCTGGTGCTCCACCTCAACGGCATCCTGACCGGCGGCACCGGCACGGTGAAGGTGGCCGGACTGCCCGTCGGCAGACAGCACATGGCGGAGATCCGGCGCCGGGTCGGCATCGTCTTCCAGGACCCGGACGACCAGCTCTTCATGCCGACCGTCCGGGAGGACGTGGCGTTCGGGCCCGCGGCGGCCGGGCTGAAGGGGCCGGAGCTGGAGCAGCGCGTGGACCGGGCGCTGGAGCGGGTCGGCATGGCGGACTTCAAGGACCGCCCGCCGCACCACCTCTCCTTCGGGCAGCGCCGCCGGGTCGCCGTCGCGACCGTCCTGGCCATGGAACCGGAGATCCTCGTCCTCGACGAGCCCTCCTCCAACCTCGACCCCGCCTCGCGCCGCGAACTGGCCGACATCCTGCGGTCGTTGGACGTGACCGTGCTGATGGTCACGCACGACCTGCCGTACGCCCTGGAGCTGTGCCCGCGGTCCCTGATCCTCAGCGAGGGTGTGATCGCGGCGGACGGCCCGTCCGGTGAACTGCTCTCCGACGAGGAACTGATGCGCGCCCACCGGCTGGAGCTGCCGTTCGGTTTCGATCCGCGTGCCGTGCCGGCCGCTCCGGCACGTCCGTGACAATGGGCGCGTGACGAACGAGGAGACCGAGAGCCCGCTGCTGCTGGACCGGCAGCTGTGCTTCGCGCTGTACGCCGCCCAGCGCGCGGTGACGGCGGCGTACCGCCCGCTCCTCGAGGAACTGGGCCTGACTTACCCGCAGTACCTCGTCCTGCTGGTCCTCTGGGAGCGTGGGGAGACCACGGTCAAGGAGCTGGCGGCCGCGTTGCGGCTCGACTACGGCACGGTGTCGCCGCTGCTGAAGCGGCTGGAGTCGGCGGGTCTCGTACGGCGTGAACGGTCGGCGCGGGACGAGCGGTCGGTGCTCGTGGCGCTGACCGGGCGCGGGGAGGAGCTCCGGGAACGGGCGGCGAGCGTGCCCGACGCACTGCTGGCGGCGACGGGGTTCGACAACGCGGAGGTCGCACGGCTCCGCGAGGAGCTGTGGCGGCTGGCGGAGAGCCTCTAGGAGCAGTTACCCCCGGTTGCCCACCCCTGGTAGCGGGAGGCCGGTTACCGGTCAGTACCTTGTGCACGATGTGTTTGTGCGCACTTGTTTCCCGGGGGAGGACAGCATGATGGACGGCCCCGCCGTCGACACCCGCCCGACGAAGATCATGTACGTGGCCGAGGCCACGGCCCACGGCGGCCGCGAGGGCTATGTCACCAGCCAGGACGGACAGCTCGACCTCAAGGTCGCGATGCCCCCGCAGCTCGGCGGCGACGGCAACGGCACCAACCCGGAGCAGCTCTTCGCAGCCGGCTACAGCTCCTGCTTCCACAACGCGCTGATCCTGGTCGGCAACCGCGAGGGCTACGACCTGACCGGCTCGACGGTCGCCGCGAAGGTCGGCATCGGCCCCAACAAGCAGCGCGGCTACGGCCTCGCGGTCGCCCTGAGCGTCTCGCTCCCGGTCCTCGACCCGGACCTCGCGACCAAGCTGGTGGACGCGGCCCACGAGGTCTGCCCGTACTCGAACGCGACCCGCGGGAACATCGACGTGACCATCCTGCTTGGCTGAAGGGGAGCAACGAGAGCACCGCAGCGAGACGAGGAGTACGGACGTGGACGTGCACGGCACAGTGGCCGAGGGCTTCGAGCCGGTCAGGGACGCGTTCGTACGGAACTTCGCCACGCTCGGGGAGCGGGGCGCCGCGGTCGCCGTCTACCGGGACGGGCAGCGGGTCGTCGACCTGTGGGCCGGCACGAAGGACGTCGACGGCACGGCCCCCTGGGAGCGCGGCACCGCCCAGGTCGTGCGCTCGGCGACGAAGGGGGTCGCCGCCGCCGTACTCCTGCTCCTGCACCAGCGCGGGCAGCTGGACCTGGACGCGCCGGTGGGCCACTACTGGCCGGAGTTCAAGGCGCGGGGCAAGGAGCGGGTGCTGGTCCGGCACGTCCTGAACCACCGGGCCGGCCTGCCCGTACTCGACCGCCCCCTCACCCCCGAGCAGGCCCTCGACCCGCTGCGGGGCCCGGAGGCGGTCGCCGCCCAGGCCCCCGCCTGGGAGCCCGGCACCGACCACGGCTACCACGCGCTCACCTACGGCTGGCTCCTCGACGAACTGGTGCGACGCGTGACCGGGCAGGGCACCGGCGCATGGCTCGCCTCACAGATCACCGGCCCGCTGGGCCTGGACCTCTGGCTGGGCCTGCCGGACGCGGAGGCCGGCCGGGCCGGACGCGTGGGCCGCGTCGAGGGACCCGAACCGGCCGACGGCCTGCGCGCCCGCCCGAAGCGCTCGGTCACCGAGGCCTACGAGGACCCGGCCTCCCTGACCCGCCGGGCCTTCGCGGCGATCACCCCGTTCCCGGACCAGAACGACCCGGCCTACCGCGCGGCGGCCCTCCCCGCGACCAACGCCGTCGCGACGGCGGACGGACTGGCCCGCTTCTACGCGACGCTGATCGGCGACACCGCCGGCGCCGCCCGCCTGTTCACCCCGGAGACGGTCGCACTGGCCCGGACCGAGGAGTCGGCGGGCCCCGACCGCGTCCTGGTGGTCGGCACCCGCTTCGGCCTCGGCTACATGCTGCACGGCAGCGCCTCCCCCTTCCTCACACCGGGCTCCTTCGGCCACCCGGGCCGCGGCGGCGCCCTCGGCTTCGCCGACCCGGAGACCGGGATCGCCTTCGGCTACGTCACCAACGGCTTCCGCAAGACGGTGACGGCCGATCCTCGGGCGCAGGGGCTGGTGCGGGCGGTGCGGGGAGCACTGGGGCTCTAGACGTGGATCGGGTGGGAGGTCCGCCCCGACGCCTGGTCGATCTCCTCGTGGGCCTTGGTCAGGAGCTGCATGGCGAGCTCGTTGAGCGCCCGGGCGCCGGCGATCTCCTCCCCGACTCTGGGCTGATTGACGTCGGTCCGGTGCCGGCTCGCGTGTCCGCGCGCCCGTACCTCGGTGCCGTCGGGCAGCCGGACCATCGCCACCGCCTGGGTGTGCTGGTCGTCCTCCCGGAACTCCATCTCGACGTGCCATCCGACTCTGGTGTGCATCATGTCGATCACCTCCGGAACGTCTAGTTCCAGGGTCCTCCTCGGGAGGGGATGCGCACCCGTCCGGCCCGGTCTATCCGGTGTGCAGCATCAGCCCGATCCCGACGACGAGCAGCCCGGCCGCCACGATTCTCGGCGTCCCGAACCGCTCCTTGAAGAACACGGCCCCGATCGCCGCGCCCACGATGATCGACGACTCGCGCAGGGCGGCGATGGGCGCGAGTTCGGCCTTGGTCTGGGCCCACAGGACGAGGGCGTAGGCGGCGACGGAGAGGGCGGCCCCGATGAGCCCGATCCCGGCGAACGGCCGGAGCACGGCGACGGTCTCCCTCCTCCAGCGGCTCACGGCGTAGGCGGGGATCACGACCCCCTGCACGGCCATCAGCCAGGCGATGTATCCGAGGGAGGACCCGGAGGCGCGCACGCCGAGTCCGTCGACGACGGTGTACGCCGCGATCGTCAGCCCGGTCGCCAGGGCCGCCCCGATCGCCGCCCAGTCGGGCCGGCGCCCCCGCAGTCCCCACACGGCGACGCCGGTCAGCCCCGCGCACGACAGGGCGACGCCGGCTGCGGCCCACCCGTCGGGCACCTCGTGCGCGAAGACGGCGGCCAGCACGGTCACGACGAGAGGCGCGGTGCCGCGCGCGATGGGATAGGCCTGCCCGAAGTCGCCCAGCCGGAAGGACTTCATGAGCAGCGCGTAGTAGGCGATGTGGATGACGGCCGAGCCGAGCAGATACGGCCAGGCCCGGGCCGCCGGAAACGCCACGAAGGGCGCCAGGGCCAGCCCGATGACCACCCCGCCGCCCGAGATCAGCGCGAAACCGGCCAGCTTGTCGGTGATCTTGTGGGCGATGGCGTTCCAGCTGGCGTGCGTGACGGCGGCGAGCAGGACGGCGGCGGTGACCAGCGGCGTCACGCGGCGTGCTCGCGCACGTCCACGAGGGTGGCGCCGGCGTGGGCGACGAGGTCGCGGGGCGCCATGGGGAACACGGTGTACGGCGTCCCGGCGGCGGCCCAGACGACGTCGTGGGCCAGCAGGGACCGGTCGGCGAGCACGCGCGTCCTCGTCCGGTGCCCGAAGGGCGGCACGCCGCCGATGGCGTACCCGGTGGTCTCCCGCACGACATCGGCCCTGGCCCGCGTGACCTTGTCCGCCCCGAGCTCCTTGCGCACGAGCTCAAGGTCGACCCGGGAGGCCCCGTCCATGAGGACGAGCACCGGCACACCGTCCGCCGCGAAGATCAGCGACTTGCAGATCTGACTCAGCTCACACCCGAGCGCGGCGGCGGCCTCGGCGGCGGTGCGGGTGGCTTCCGGGAACCGGCGGACCTGGGGTACGAGGTCCCCGATCCCCAGCTCCCGCAGGGCCTCGGCGAAACGGGGGTGCGCTCCGGGGTTCTCGGCGTCCGTGGCGTCTGTCGTCGTCATGCGGGCACGCTAGCGGTACGTGTACGAGGCACGCGAGGCGGTTTCAGCCGGTGGCGTCCTCCGGCCGGACATCCGCGAACTCCCACCACGCGAGCGGCAGCCAGTCCCCGTCGACGAAACCGTCTACGGAGCCGCCGGTGCCCTGGATGGTCACGCGCGTCCCCTCCGGATAGACGACGCCGGACAGACCGGGGACCGCCACGAGCAATGTGCCGATACGTCCTGACAAAGCGCTACTTCCTTTCTTCTGTAGATGCAAATCGTCTCATCATGCACCAGCCTGGTATATGACCCACGGCACAGTTGGAGGTGCGTGACGATGAGGGCTGTCGTGTACAAAGGCCCCTTCGAGGTAGCGATAGAGCAAGTGGAGGACCCACGGATCCAGCACCCGAACGATGTGATCGTCCGTGTCACCTCGACCGCCATCTGCGGCTCGGACCTGCACATGTATGAGGGCCGTACCGCCGCGGAACCGGGGATCGTGTTCGGCCACGAGAACCTCGGGGTCGTCGAGGAGGCAGGAGAGGGGGTCACCTCGCTCAGCCGCGGCGACCGGGTGGTGATGCCCTTCAATGTGGCATGCGGCTTCTGCAAGAACTGTACGGCCGGCTTCACGGGCTTCTGCCTGACCGTGAACCCGGGCTTCGCCGGCGGCGCCTACGGCTATGTCGCGATGGGGCCCTATGTGGGAGGCCAGGCGGAGTACGTGCGCGTGCCGTACGCCGACTTCAACTGCCTCAAGCTCCCCGAGGGCACCGAGAAGGAGACCGACTTCGTCCTGCTCGCCGACATCTTCCCGACCGGCTACCACGGCAACGAACTGGCCGACGTGCGTCCCGGTGACAGCGTCGCGGTCTACGGCGGCGGCCCGGTCGGGCTCATGGCCGCCTACTCCGCGATGCTGCGCGGCGCGAGCAAGGTGTTCGTGGTCGACCGGGTCGCGGAGCGGCTGCAGAAGGCGCGGGAGATCGGTGCCGTGCCGATCGACTTCACCCAGGGCAGTCCGGCGGAGCAGATCAAGGAGCAGACCGACGGCCAGGGCACCGACAAGGGGATCGACGCCGTCGGCTACCAGGCGCAGGCGCAGAGCGAGGACCGCGAGGAACCGGCGACCGTGCTGAACTCGCTCGTCGAGACGGTCCGGCCGACGGGCGCGCTCGGCGTACCCGGCCTGTACGTCCCGCGCGACCCGGGCGGACCGGACGAGCAGGCGAAGCAGGGGATGCTGATGGTCAGCATCGGACGCCTCTTCGAGAAGGGGCTCCGGATGGGCACCGGCCAGTGCAACGTCAAGCGGTACAACCGCCACCTGCGTGACCTGATCATCGAGGACCGTGCGAAGCCGAGCTTCGTCGTCTCGCACGAACTTCCTCTCGACCAGGCGCCGACGGCGTACGAGAAGTTCGACAAGCGCGTCGAGGGTTACACCAAGGTCGTTCTCCACCCGCACGGTTGAGAGACTCCACCCGCACGCTTGAGAAGGATGAGAAAGAAGAGCCGGTGAGGGCTCCCCGTCCCCACGGGGAGCCCTCACCGGCCGGTTTCCCAGGGTGCCGTCAGGCGCGTACCAGCTCCCTGTCCTGGTCCCCGCGGTCGGTGTCCGTGCGCAGGCCCTCGCCCTCGACGTCCACGTTGGGCAGGGCCCGGTCCAGCCACTTGGGCAGCCACCAGGCCTTGCGGCCGAGGAGGGCCAGGACGGCCGGGACGATGGCCATGCGGACGATGAACGCGTCGAAGAAGACCGCGATCGCGAGGCCGAAGCCGATCATCTTGACCATCGACTCGGACGAGCCGATGAAGCCGGCGAAGACCGCCATCATGATGACCGCCGCGGCCGTCACCACCCGGGCGCCGTGCCGGAAGCCCGTCACGACCGCCTGGCCGGCCTTCTCGCCGTGGACGTAGGCCTCCCGCATCCGGGTCACCAGGAAGACCTCGTAGTCCATGGCCAGGCCGAAGACCACGCCCACCATGAAGATCGGCATCATCGACATGACCGGGCCGGTCTGCTCGACGCCCATCAGGTTCGCCAGCCAGCCCCACTGGAAGACCGCGACGACCGCGCCGAGGGCCGCCATCACCGACAGGAGGAAGCCGAGGGCCGCCTTCAGCGGGACGAGGATCGAGCGGAACACCACGATCAGCAGGAGGAAGGCCAGGCCGACCACCAGGACCAGGTAGGGGATCAGGGCGTCGTTGAGCTTCTCACTGACGTCGATGTTCATCGCGGTCTGGCCCGTGACCAGCACGTTCGCGTCCGAGTCGGCCTTGATCCCGGCGCCCTTGTCCCGGATGGAGTGGACCAGGTCCTCGGTCGCGACCGACGAGGGCTTGGAGTCCGGGATGACGGTGATCGTCGCCGTGTCACCGGCCTTGTTGGGCGCCGGCGGCGTGACCGTGACGACGTCCTTGAGGCCCTTGATCTCGTCGCCGACCTGCGTGAAGGCCGCCTTCGGGTCGTCGCTGTGCTGCGCGTCGACCACGACCATCAGCGGACCGTTGAAGCCCGGCCCGAAGCCCTCGGAGAGGAGGTCGTAGGCGCGGCGCTGCGTGGTGGACGTGGGCTGGGAGCCGTCGTCCGGCAGGCCCAGTTCCAGGCTCGCCGCCGGGACGGCCGCCGCGCCGAGGCCGATGACGCCGAACAGCAGCACCGCGACCGGGCGGCGGACGACGAAGCTCGCCCAGCGCGTGCCCAGGTTCGGCTTCGCAGGCCTCTCCTGCTTCTTGGAGCGGCCGAGCAGCTTGCCCTTCTCCCCCGCCGGCTTCACCCTCCGGCCCGCGTATCCGAGCAGCGCCGGGATCATGGTCAGGGCGATCAGCACCGCGATGGCCACCGTGCCCGCCGCCGCGACGCCCATCTTCGTGAGCATCGGGATGTTGACGACGGACAGGCCCACCAGGGCGATCACGACCGTGAGGCCGGCGAAGACCACCGCGGAGCCCGCCGTTCCGACGGCCCGGCCGGCCGCCTCCTCGCGCTCGCGGCCCTCGGCGAGTTCGGCCCGGTAGCGGGAGACGATGAACAGCGCGTAGTCGATGCCGACCGCGAGGCCGATCATCATCGCGAGGGTGGTGGTTGTCGAGCCGAGGTCCAGCGCACTGGCCAGGGCCGTGATCGTGGAGACGCCGATGCCCACGCCGACGAGTGCCGTCTGCAGCGGCAGGCCGGCCGCGACCAGCGAGCCGAAGGTGATGACGAGGACGACCGCGGCGACGGCGATGCCGATGATCTCGGTGGTGCCGGTGTGCGGGACCGTCTGGAGCGCGTCACCGCCGATCTCGACGGTCAGCCCGGCCTTCCGCGCGTCCTGCGCGGAGTCCTCCAGTGCGTCGCGGGAGGAGTCCTCCAGCTCCATGCCGGAGACCTTGTACGACACCTGCGCGTACGCGACCGTGCCGTCCTTGCTGACGGCCTTCGCCTGGTACGGGTCGGTGACGCGGACGACCTCGGAGCCGTCGGAGAGTTCCTTGACGGTCTCCTGGACGGTCGCCTTGTTGCCCGGGTCGGTCATCTTCTCGCCGCTCGGCGCCTTGAAGACGACGCGTGCGGTGGCTCCGTCGGCGCTCGTGCCGGGGAAGCGCTGTTCCAGCAGGTCGAAGGCCTTCTGAGCCTCGGTGCCGGGAATGGAGAAGGAACTGTTGCCCGCGGCGGGGGCACTGGCCGCGCCGACACCGGCGAGGGTCAGCAGCGCCACCCACAGCAGGGCGACGAAATGCCGCCGCCGGAACGACATCCGGCCGATCTTGTAGAGGAATGTGGCCACGAGGGCGTACTCCCGGTCAGGTCGTTGGGTTGGTTCTGGGCAGGGCTGATCAGCCCGACGACGTGAGCGGTGACGTCAGGTGGGGATGTGACTGAGGGGGTTTGTCAGTCGACGGGAATGCCGAGGGCGGGGAGGACCACGGCGTCGATGTACGAGGTGAGGAACGCCTGCGTGGGCGGCTGGTCGTCGATCAGGGTGCGCGTGGCGAAGGCGCCGACGAGCATGTGCACGATGTAGTCCAGCGCCGGGCGGCCGGCCTCGACCTCACCGCGGTCGACTGCTCTTTGCACCACCCGGTGGAACTCCTCCATCTCGGGCTCGATGAGCAGTTCCTTGAAGGCCTGGAGCAGGTCCGGGTTGCTGTGCACCGCCATGAACAGACCGCGCATCAGCGCGGCGTTCTGCTGCATGGTGCAGTCGTCCTCACGCGTGGTGAGGGCGTGCAGGTCACCCCGCAGCGATCCGGTGTCGACGTCGGCGATGTTGCCCGGCTTGTTGTGCCGGATCGCCTTCGCCACCAGCTCCGGCTTGCCGCCCCACTGGCGGTAGAGCGTCGCCTTGCTGGATCGCGTGCGGGCTGCCACGGCGTCCATGGTGAGGGCGTCGTAGCCGACCTCGCGGAGCAGTTCGAGCACGGCCGCGTACAGCTCGGCCTCACGCTCGGGGGTGATCCGACTGCGACGCGTGGTGGCGACCTCAGCCATCTCGCTCACCTTCCTGCTCCGAACGACACGGTTTCGTACATCACGAAGGTAGCGCATCCCGTATGGAAACGAAACCGTTTCGTACGTGTGCTGAGTCACGGCCGAGTTCACGGTATCCGGTTTGTCTTGACTTGCTGCACTCCGTCCCCCGGCAAAGCATGAAGAGGTGACCTATCTGCGTCTGCCGCATCTCCATGACGACCTGCTCTGCTTCGTGGCCGAGGACGACCTCTGGCTCGCCCCGGTGGACAGCCCCGGCCGCGCCTGGCGGCTCACCGTCGACCGCACCAAGGTGGGCCACCCCCGCTTCTCGCCCGACGGCCGGCACCTGGCGTACACGAGCTGGCGCAGCCTGGTGCCCGAGGTCCATCTCGCGCCGGTGGACGGCGGCCCGGCCCGGCAGGTGAGCCACTGGGGCAGCGCCGACACCCGGGTCTGCGGCTGGACCCCGGACGGCGAGATCCTGGCCGTGGCCTCGCACGGCGAGCCCTTCTCGTACTTCACCTGGGCCTACAAGGTCTCCCCCGAGGGCGACCCGGGGCGCAAGCTGCCCTGGGGGCCGGTCGCCGACATCCAGGTCGCCGACGTGGACGGGGAGCGCAAGTCGCTGCTCCTCACCGGCACCCCGCCGCACGAACCGGCCGCCTGGAAGCGCTACCGGGGCGGGGCCATGGGCAGGCTGTGGCTGCACGGCGAACGGCTGCTCGAAGGCCTCGGCGGCCATCTGCACTCCCCCATGTTCGTCGGCGGCAGGATCGCCTTCCTCTCCGACCACGAGGGCGTCGGAAACCTCTACTCGTGCGCGTACGACGGCTCCGACCTGCGCCGGCACACCGACCACGACGCCTTCTACGCCCGGCACGCCGCCAGCGACGGCACCCGGGTGGTGTACCAGTGCGCGGGCGACCTGTGGCTGGTCGACGACCTGTCACCGGACTCCGAGCCGCGCCGGCTGGACGTACGGCTGAGCGGGCCGCGCGCGGGGCGGCGCCCGTACCAGGTGGCCGCGGCCCAGCACATCGACGGGATCTCCGTCGACGAGACCGGGCGGGCGAGCGCGGTCGTCGTACGCGGCAGCCTCTACTGGCTCACCCACCGGGACGGCCCGGCCCGCACCCTCACCGATACCCCGGGCGTCCGGGTGCGGATGCCGGAGATGCTCGGCGGGAGCGGGCGGGTGGCGTACGTGACGGACACGGAGGGCGAGGACGCGATCGAGATCGCCTCCCTGCCCCGGGCGAGCGGCGACCGCGGGCCGCGGCGGCTGGCCTCGGGCGCGCTGGGCCGGGTACGGGAGCTCGTGTCCGATCCGGAGGGCGAGCGGCTCGCGGTCGCCTCGCACGACGGACGGCTGCTGCTGGTGGACGTGGCCGAGGAGTCCGACGGCGAGGTCACCGAGCTGATCCGGTCGATCAACGGGCCCGTGCGGGATCTCGCGTTCTCCCCGGACGGGGCATGGCTGACCTGGTCGCATCCGGGCATCGGGCGGACCCTGCGGCAGATCAAGATCGCCAGGATCAAGGACAAGTTCGTCCTGGACGTCACCAACGGCCGTTTCGAGGACGAGAACCCGGTCTTCACACGCGACGGCCGCTACCTCGCCTTCCTCTCCTGGCGCGGCTTCGACCCCGTCTACGACGTCCACACCGGCGACCTGTCCTTCCCTCTGGGTTGCCGCCCGTACCTCGTCCCGCTGTCCTCCGCGACGCCCTCCCCGTTCGCGGTGAACCCCGAGGGCCGCCCGGCCGCCGGGGGCCTGGATCCGGTGGAGGACGAGGAGAACGGGGAGAGCGGGGCGGTGACCGTCGAGGTCGAAGGGCTGGAGAGCCGGGTCACACCGTTCCCGGTGGCCGCCTCCAAGTACTCGGCACTGCACCCGGTGGCGGGCGGCGGGCTGGTGTGGCTGCGCTGGCCGATCTCGGGCGCGCTGGGTGAGACGTTCGCGAACCCGGACGACACCAGCGGCCGGCCGACCCTGGAGCACTTCGGCATCACCAAGGCCAAGAAGTCCGAACTCGCCGTACACCTGGACTTCTTCGCGGTCAGCGGCGACGGCACCCGGCTGGTCGTCGTCGACGAGGGCGAGCTGCGCGCGGTGCCCGCGACCGAACCCGGCGACCTGGACACGACGGTGTGGATCGACGCGCGCCGCATCCTGCACGTGGTCGACCCGGCCGCTCAGTGGCGGCAGGCGTACGAGGAGGCCGGGCGGCTGATCCGGGCGTACTTCTGGGAGCCGGACATGTGCGGCATCGACTGGGACGGGGTGCTGGAGCAGTACCGTCCGCTGGTCGAACGGGTCGCCTCCCCGGACGAGTTCGCCGACCTGCTGCGCGAGGTGCTGGGCGAGCTCGGCACCTCCCACGCCTACGTCACCGCCGCCCGGCGCAACGAGGGCCCGCCGCACTACCAGCGCCGGCAGGGCCTGCTGGGCGCCAACTTCGTACGCCGGGACGGCGGCTGGACGGTCAGGCGGATCCTGCCCGGCGACTCCTCCGACTCCAAGGCCCGCTCCCCGCTGGCCGGTACGGGCATCCGCGAGGGAGCGATCCTGACCCATGTCGACGGCCGCCCGGTGGATCCGGACGCGGGCCCGTATCCGCTGCTGGCGGGCGCGGGCGGTACGACGGTGGAGCTGACCTTCTCGCCGGCGGAGGGCGAGGGCCCGCCCCGGCGGGTCGCCGTCGTCCCGCTCGTCGACGAGCGGCCGCTGCGCTACCAGGACTGGGTGGCCAAACGCCGGTCCGTCGTGCGGGAGTTGAGCGGCGGTCGGTGCGGTTACCTGCACATCCCGGACATGGGCGGTTCTGGCTGGGCGCAGTTCAACCGCGACCTGCGCATGGAGGTGTCCCGGCCCGCGCTGATCGTGGACGTGCGCGGCAACGCCGGCGGTCACATCAGTGAGCTGGTCATCGAGACGCTGAGCCGCACGATCCTGGGCTGGGACCTGACCCGCGACGCCCAGCCCGTGTCGTACACCTCGAACGCGCCGCGGGGCCCGGTGGTGGCCCTGGCGGACGAGGCGACCTCGTCCGACGGCGACATGATCACCGCCGCGTTCAAGCTGCTGAAGCTGGGCCCGGTGGTGGGGCAGCGCACCTGGGGCGGTGTGGTCGGCATGACCGGCCGGCACGAGCTGGGGGACGGCACGGTCATCACGGTGCCGATGAACGCGGCCTGGTTCGACGCCTACGGCTGGTCGGTGGAGAACAAGGGCGTCGCCCCCGACATCGACGTCCTGCGCACCCCGCTGGACTGGGCGGAGGGCCGCCACGCCCAGCTGACCGACGCCGTGGAGCTGGCGCTCGGGCTGCTGGAGACCAACCCGCCGGCCAAACCGCCGACCTACAGCGACGTACCGGACCACTCCCGTCCGAAGCTGCCGCCCAGGAGGTGAGGAGGGCACCAGGGCGTGAGGAAGGGGTGCCCCGCGCGAGGCACCCCTTCCGTTCAGCACGCAACGTCAGGCGTCGTAGTCCTGGTCGAAGCGGTCCTCCTGCTCGCGCTCCCGCTCCCGCTCCCGCTCGCGCTGCGAGGGCTGCGAGGGGTGCGAGGGGTCCATGTCCTCGTCACGCCGGCGACCGCGGCCCTGCATCTGCTCACGGGCCTGGTCGGCCTTCTGCTTGGCCTGGTTCTGCCACTGCTCGGACTTCTCCTGGAACTGGTCCTTCATACCCATGTGGGTTCACTCCCGTTGGGGGTGAGGGGATCTGGCTCGACCAGATTCACACGAGCGGTGACGCTGCGCATGTCGATCACTTACGGAGCGTAGCCCGCTGCTGCTCATCGGCCGCTCCGCCCGCCCCGACGAGGCCCGTGCGCATGCCCGTCAGCCGGTCCGCGAACCGCCGCATCTCGCGCTGGCCCACCGTCCCGATGACCCCGGGCAGATATCCGCGCACGCCCTGCATGCCGCGCAGCCACCACTGCCCGTAGACATGGCTCGACCGGCGCTCGATCCCGGCCACCAGCCGGTCCACCGCCGGGCCGAGCGGATACGTCTTGTTGGACGGCCAGGGCAGCCGCTGCCGCAACTCCCGCATGACGTCGTCCTGGTCGGCCCCGCGCACCATGTCGGTGTCGGTCCACGACAGATACCCGACGCCGACCTTCACACCACGGTGCCCGACCTCGGCGCGCAGACTGTGCGCGTACGCCTCCACACCGGACTTGGACGCGCAGTACGCGGTCATCATCGGCGCGGGGGTGATCGCCGCGAGGGACGCGATCTGGAGCAGATAGCCGCGGCTCTCCAGCAGCATCGGCAGGAAGGCGCGGCCGGTCACCGCCGAGCCGACCAGGTTGACCTCGATCACCCGCCGCCAGGACACCGGGTCGGAGTCGGCGAACGGACCGCCCGTGGCGACACCGGCGTTGGCGACGACGATGTCGACCCGGCCGAAGCGCTCCTCGACCTCCTGCGCGACCCGGGCCATCGCCTCGTGGTCGGTGACGTCGGCGTGCCAATGGTCGCTGTCGCTGTGCAGCCGCCCGGAGACCTCCTTGAGCGCGTCCGGTTCGAGCCCGACCAGCGCGATCTTCACGCCGCGCGCGGAGAGCTTACGGGCCAGCAACTCCCCGACGCCGCGCGCCGCCCCGGTCACCACGGCGACCCTGCCCTCGAGGTTCACCCTGCTCATGCGCTCTCCTCGGATACGACCTGGATGTGTGCCTGGATGTGTGCCTGGACGAGTTCACGTATCTTGCCGGTGACCAGCTCGGGCGCCTCGACCGGCGTCATGTGGCCGATGCCGGGCAGCTCGGTGAGCCCGGTGCAGTGCGGCAGCGCGGCGGCCAGGGCCCGGGCGTGCACGGGCGGGGTCAGCCGGTCCGCCGTACCGGCCACCACGGCCGTGGGCATATCCAGCGCCCGTACGGCCTGGTCCAGGTCGAGCAGGTCCAGCACGTGCGACCAGGCGTAGCGGACCTTGCGGGGGCAGGCGTGCACGATGCGGGCACAGGCCTCGACCATGTCCGGGGCCGAACCCGGGCCCATCGTCCCGTACTTGAGCATCCGGCGGGCCAGGGGCGTGACCGGGCCGAGCGGTGCCCGGGAGCCGAGGACCCTCCGGGTCAGCCAGGTCCGCAGCCGCCCGGGCCGCAGGGGGACGACGGTGGCGGCCGCGACCAGCTGCGAACTGCCCGTGCTGCACAGCAGGACGGCGGCGGTGTGCTCGCGGAAGGCGGTTCTCCCGGAGGCCGCCATCACGGTCATGCCGCCCATGGAGTGCCCGGCGATCACGGCCTGTTCGCCGGGCGCGAGGGTGGCTTCGAGTACGGCTTCCAGGTCGTCGGCGAGGGCGTCGGTGGTGCACGCGGGGCTGGCGGGGCTGCGTCCGTGGCCGCGCTGGTCGTAGGCGATGACCCGGTGGTCGGCGGCGAGGTCGCGGATCTGGGCCGCCCAGAAGGCGGTGGAGCAGGTCCAGCCGTGGGCGAGGACGACGGCGGGGGCTGTGCCGGGCCCGTGGATCTCGACGTGCAGCCGGGCGCCGTCGGCGGAGACGGCGGTCAGTTCGCGCGCGGGGGCGGGCGGGGCGTAGGGCCCGGAGTCGACGGGCAGGAGGCGGCTCACGCGTCCGCCCCGGCCTTCTGCCCGGCGGCCTTCTCGGTCTCCGCCACGGGGGCCCGCAGGACGTCGTACTCCGCGAGGTCCACCCGCCGCGTCGCCCGCCGGAACTCGGCTGTCGTACCGGGCCAGATGGTGGTGTTGCGGCCGCTCGCGTCGAGGTACCAGCTGGTGCAGCCGCCGGTGTTCCACACGGTCCGCTTCATGCGCTCCTGGACCCGGTGGTTCCAGGAGCGTACGGCGTCCGGCCGGGCGTCCAGGGCGACGCGGCCGCCGAGGACGTCGACCTGGCGGACGAAGTCGGCCAGGTAGTTCAACTGGGACTCGATCATGAGGATCATCGAGGAGTTCCCGAGGCCGGTGTTGGGCCCGATGATCGTCATCCAGTTGGGGAACCCGGCGGCACAGGCGCCGCGCAGGGCCTCCATGCCGCCCTTCCAGCTCTCGGCGAGGGTCCGCCCGTCGGCGCCCACGACCCGCTCGGCGATGGGCATGTCGGTGACGTGGAACCCGGTGCCGAAGACGATCGCGTCCACCTCGGCCTCACTGCCGTCTGCGGCGACGAGGGTCGAGCCGCGGACCTCGGCCAGCCCGCTCGCGACCACGTCCACATTCGGCTGCGCGAGCGCCGGGTAGTACTCGCTGGACAGCAGGATCCGCTTGCAGCCGATGCGGTAGTCGGGGGTGAGCTTCGCCCGCAGGGCCGGGTCCTTGATGGCGCGGGCCATGTTGCGCTTGGCCAGCTGCTCGACGAAGCCGAGCTCGTTCGGGCGCTTGGTGAACGCCTGGACCTGCAACTCCCGGATGCCCCACAGCAGTCCGCGGCGCAGCTGCGAGGTGAAGGGCAGCTGCCGGTGGAGCCACCGCTCGGCGTCGCTGATGGCCCGGTCGACGCGGGGCATCACCCACGGTGGGGTGCGCTGGAAGAGGGTGAGCCGTGACACCTCGGGCTGCACGGCCGGCACGATCTGGATGGCCGAGGCGCCGGTCCCCACCATCGCGACGCGCTTGCCGCGCAGGTCGTAGTCGTGGTCCCAGCGGGCCGAGTGGAAGACCTTGCCCGGGAAGGAGTCCAGCCCGGGGATGTCCGGGACCTTCGGGTCGGACAGCGGCCCGGTGGCGGAGACGACGATGTCCGCCGACAGGCTCCCGCTGCTGGTCTCGATGTCCCAGCACAGCCGCTCGGCGTTCCAGGTCATCCGCTTCACCTCCGAGTCGAAGCGGATGTGCGGCCGCAGCCGGAAGGTGTCGGTCACGTGCTCCAGGTAGGCGCGGATGTGCTCCTGCCCGGAGAAGGTGCGCGGCCAGTCGGGGTTGGGCGCGAAGGAGAACGAGTACAGATGCGACGGCACGTCACACGCGCACCCCGGGTAGCTGTTGTCCCGCCAGGTTCCGCCGACGCTGCTCGCCCGCTCCAGGACGACGAAGTCGGTGACGCCCTCGCGGCGCAGCCGCACGGCGGCCCCCAGCCCGCCGAACCCGGACCCGACCACCGCGACCCGCACATGCTCGCGTTCGTGTTCGCGTTCGCCCATGCCGACACCTCCACACACCACGAGAACCATGCCAGTGAACACTGGCGCAATGGGAGAGTAGGGCAGTGGCGTACTGATGGGTAGGGGGCGGTCGAGGAAAGTAACCCTCGGTACGCCTTAAGGTGCCCAGGTGGCCGAGAAGCGTGAATACCGCATGGAAGAGCTGGCCCGCCTGGCCGGGATCACGGTGCGCACCCTGCGTTTCTACCGCGAACGCAAGCTGATCCCGCCGCCTCGCCGGGAAGGCCGTATCGCCTGGTACGACGACCATCACCTGAACCGGCTGCGCACGATCACGGCCCTGCTGGAACGCGGCCACACCCTCAGCGGCATCGCGGAGCTGGCGGAGGCCTTCGACCACGGCCGGGACGTCGGCGACCTGCTCGGCGTCGGCGCCCCCACCGAGGAGGAGCCGGTCCACCTCACCCCCGAGGAGCTCGCCGACCACTTCGCGGGCGAGGCGACCCCCGAGAACCTCGCCGCCGCGATGGAGCTCGGCTACCTCGGCACCGACGGCGACGAGATCGTCCACATCAGCCGCCGCCTCCTGGACGTCTCCTCGGCCCTGGTGCGCGAGGGCATCCCCCTCGCGGAGGTGCTCAGCGCGGCCAAGCAGGTCCGCAGCCACGCCGACGCCCTGGCCGAACTCTTCACCGGCCTGGTCCTGCGCCACGCCTCCGAGGCCGACCTGCCCCGCCTGCGCCCGCTGGCCCGCAGCGTGGTGGAGGCGGAGCTGTCACTGGCCATGGACCGCAGGATGCGCAGGTCCTAGCGGTCGTAGACGACGGTCACCGGCGCATGGTCGGACCACCGCTCCGCATGCGTCGCCGCCCGCTCCACGAACCCCTTGACCGCCCGCCCGGCGAGCCCCGGGGTGGCCACGTGATAGTCGATCCGCCAGCCGGTGTCGTTGTCGAAAGCCCGCCCCCGGTACGACCACCACGAG
>KE354108.1 GCA_000415505.1 Streptomyces afghaniensis 772 | reverse complement strand
ACCGTCTCGACCGTGCGGTCGGCACGCTGGCCGCCGGTCTGCCGCCCGAGCACGCGCGGGCCGGCGGTCCGCCGGAGCTGCGCCAGCTGGCCACCGGCTTCAACCGTATGGCCGACGCGGTCAGCACCGCGCTGGAACAGCAGCGCCGGCTCGTCGCCGACACCTCGCACCAGCTGCGCAACCCCCTGGCCGCCCTGCGGCTGCGCATCGACTCGCTCCAGCCCCACCTGCGTGCCTCGGCCGGCCGCACCTACACCGGGGTGACGGCCGAGCTCGAACGCATGGAGCACCTCCTCGACGACCTGCTCACCCTGGCGAACGCCGAGCACCGCGCCGGCGAACTGGCCGTCACAAAGGCGCGGGCATCATGCTGCGACGCCACGGCGGTCGCCGCGGCCCAGGTCCGGCTGTGGCAGCCGGTGGCCGAACAGGCCGGGGTCCGCCTGGAGTTCGCCCCCGGCCCCGCCGTCCTCATGGCCTGCCCGGAGGGAGAGCTGGCCCAGGTGGCCGGCATCCTCTTCGACAACGCGATCAAGTACGCCGGGAGCGGCGCCCGCGTGGAGGCACGTTGTGTCACCGAGGGCGCGGACGCGGTGTTCGAGGTGGAGGACGACGGACCGGGCCTGGACTCGGGTGAACTCTCCCGGGCGGGCACCCGCTTCTGGCGCTCGGAGCGCCACCGCGAGGTACGCGGCAGCGGCCTCGGCCTGGCGATCGCCGAGCGGCTGGTGGCCGGTCACGCCGGACACGTCGCGTTCACGGCGGCCGAACCGCACGGCCTGCGGGTCCGGGTCGTGCTTCCGAAGGGGCACGCGGTATGACCGGCCCCGCCCGCCCCACGACCCGTCGCACCGTGCTGCGCGCCGCACTCGGCGCGGCGGGCACCGGCCTGCTCGCTGGCTCCGCGGCGGCGGACGCGCGGCATGCGGACAGGGGCCCGGAGGGCCTTGTGAGGATCGCGACCGGCGAGACCGACGGGTTCTACGCGGCCTTCGGCCGACTCCTCGCGGCCCAGGTCACGGCCGCCTACCCCCGGCTGTCCTGCGAGGTGGTCAACAGCGAGGGCAGCGTGGCCAACGTACGGCTGCTCCGGGCCCGCCGGGCCGACGTGGCCCTGGCCCTGTCGGACATCGCGTGGGCGGCGTACGGCGGCACCGCACCGTTCGGCCGCCGCGTCCCGCTGTGCGCGATCGGCAGGGTCTACGAGAACTACGTCCAGCTGGCCGTGCGCGCCGAGGCACCCCTGCACACCGTGTCCGACCTGGCGGGCCGCACGGTCTCGCTGGGCGCGCCCGCGTCCGGCGGTGCCGTGCTAGGCGACCGTCTGCTGCGCGTCGCGGGCCTGACCCCCGGCACGGACGTACAGGTCCGGCATCTGCTGATGCCGGAGGCGGCCCGCGCGATGCGGGCCGGCGCGATCGACGCGCTGCTGGTCGCGGGGGGTGTGCCGCTCCCCGTGCTGTCCGGGCTCGACACCCGCCCCGGCATCCGTCTGCTGCCCCTGTCCGGCCTGTTGCCCCGGCTGCGCGCAGGCCTCGGCCCGGAAGGGGCGGGCCTGGAGGCGGTGACGGTGCCGGCCGGGGCGTACCGGGAGACCCCTGAGGTCTCCACCATCGGCGTCGCCAACCTCCTGCTCTGCCGCCCCGGCCTCCCCTCCCCCGTCGCCGCCGCCCTCACCCACGTCCTGGTCCGCCGGGCCACCCGCCTCGTCCCCGCCCCGGCCCTCGGCACCCAGTTCCTCGACGCCCGCAGCCTGATCTCCACGGGCGCCGTCCCCCTTCATCCGGGGGCGGTCGCCGCCTATCGCGAACTGCACGGCTAGCAACGCTAGGATCCTGGTCATGGCCCTGACCATGAACGACGTGGACCGGTTCGAGGCAGCCAGGCCCCGCCTGGAGGCCATCGCCTACCGTCTCCTCGGTTCCGCGAGCGAAGCCGAGGACGCCGTGCAGGAGACCTTCCTGCGCTGGCAGGCCACCGACGTCGACCGCGTCGAGGTCCCCGAGGCCTGGCTGACGAAGGTGCTCACCAACCTGTGCCTCAACCAGCTCACCTCGGCCCGCGCGCGGCGGGAGACCTACGTGGGCCAGTGGCTGCCCGAGCCGGTGCTCGCCGGGGATCCCATGCTCGGCCCTGCCGACACCGCCGAACAGCGCGAATCGGTCTCGTACGCGGTCATGGCCGTACTGGAGCGGCTGTCCCCCAACGAGCGGGCGGTGTACGTCCTGCGGGAGGCGTTCGACTACCCGCACCGGGAGATCGCCGAGATCCTCGACATCACCGAGGCCGCCAGCCAGCAGATCCTCCACCGCGCCAAGAAGCACGTCGCGCAGGGCAAGGCCCGCACCGAGGTCGACGAGGCCGCCGCCCGGCGGATCGTCGACGAGTTCCTCGCGGCCGCCACCAGCGGCCGGACCGAGCCGCTCGTGCGGCTGCTCACCCAGGACGCCATCGCGGTCGGCGACGGCGGCGGGAAGGTCCCGGCCCGCGCCAAGGCGTTCGAGGGCGCCCTCGCGGTCGCGAAGTTCATGCGGGGCCTGTTCAAACCGAGCAAGGCCAAGCGCGCCCTGGTCGGCGGCTCGCCCGAGGTCTACGCCACGAGCGCCAACGGCGACCCCGCCCTCGTCGTGGTGCTCGACGGCCGGGTCATCGGCGTCATGTGCCTGGAGGTCACCCCCGACGGCATCGCCGCGTTCCGCAATCATGTCAACCCCGACAAGCTCGAACGCGCGACCAGGCGGTGGGCGGCCACCGACCACGGCGATCCCCTGCTCAGGGTCTTCTGACCCCGCCGACCACGATGTGACGTGCTTCACACCACGTTCCTGTCAGGAAACGGCGGGCTGCCCGGTTCAAGGGGCGAATCCCGCTCAAGAGCTCGAGACAGGAGCCCGGACATGCAGCACCGCATCGTCGTCCTCGGAGCCGGCTACACCGGAGCCATCGCCGCCGGCCGCCTCGCCAGGCGGCTGCACCGTGCAGACGTCGCGATCACCCTCGTCAACGCCGAGCCCGACTTCGTCGAGCGGGTCCGGATGCATCAGCTCGCGACGGGCCAGGACCTCAAGGCCCGGCCCTTCCGCGAGATGTTCGCCGGCACCGGCGTCGAACTGAGGCTCGCGAAGGTCATCGGCGTCGACGTCGACCGCAGGACCGTCACCGTCGTCGGCGAGGACGGCCCCGGAGAACCGGAGGCCGAGGAACTGGAGTACGACACCCTCGTGTACGCCCTCGGCAGCGGCTGGAACGACCAGGGTGTCCCCGGCGCCGCCGAGCACGCCCACCAGATCGCCGGCCGGCCCGGCGCACTGCGGTTGCGCGAGCGCCTGGCCCGCCTGGACGCCGGGGAGTCCGTGGTCGTGGTCGGCGGCGGACTCACCGGCCTGGAGGCCGCGACCGAGATCGCCGAGGCCCGCCCGGACCTCGACGTGGCCCTCGCCGCCCGCGGCGAGCTCGGCGACTGGCTCTCGCCCAAGGGCCGCGGGCACCTGCGGAAGGTCTTCGACAGGCTCGGCATCACCGTCCACGAGCACGCCTTGGTCACCGCCGTCGAGGCCGACCGCGTCACCACCGCCGACGGCGCGACGATCCCCGCCGCGGTCACCCTGTGGACCACCGGCTTCGCCGTCCACCCGATCGCGAAGGCCACCACCCTGGACGTCACCGACACCGGCCGGATCGTGGTCGACGGGACCATGCGCTCGGTCTCGCACCCGGACGTGTACGCCATCGGTGACGCTGCCCTGGCCATGGGCCCGGGAGACAAGCCGCTGCGGATGTCGTGCGCCTCCGGCACCCCCATGGCATGGCAGGCAGCCGACGCCATCGCGGCCCGCCTGACCGGCGGGAAGCTCCCGAACGCGCCGCTGCGCTACTTCAACCAGTGCATCTCGCTGGGCCGCAGGGAAGGTCTGATCCAGTACGTCACCGCCGACGACCGCGCCGTGCGGGCGGCCCTGACGGGCCGGCTCGCCGCCGTCTACAAGGAACTGGTCTGCAAGGGAGCGGTCTGGGGGTCGCCAACCCGACGCTCGGCCTGCCGACCCGCCGCCGTCACGTCGTAGGGCAGTCGGCCCGGGCGGGCTCGCCGGTCGGCACAGCGGCCTGACACGGTCCTTCACCACCCTCTGAGTCGCAGCGCCCGCCCGGTACCGCACCGGCCAGAATGGTGAGGTGAACCTCGACCATGTCTTCGTATGCGGGAACCCGGCACTCGACTTCGCCGCCACGCTCCGGGCGCGCCGTTCGGCGCGCTCCGAGATGTTCGTGACGCCGGAGAGGCTGAACGCCTGGTACGTGGAATCGGGCATCGTCGACGCGGTCTCCCCCGGCCAGGAGGCCGACGTCGAGCGGGCGAAGACCGTACGGGAAGCGATCTACCTGTTGGTCACCGCCCGCCGGCTCGGTCAGGGGTACGACGGGACGGCGCTGACCCTCGTGAACGACGCGGCACGCAAGCCGCCCGCGGTGCCGCAGCTCACCCCTCGGGCCGATGGACGCAGGCGACGCCGGACGAAGCCCTCTCCATGGTGGCGCGCCACGCCGTC
Source organism: Streptomyces afghaniensis 772 (assembly GCA_000415505.1). Classification (GTDB taxonomy): domain Bacteria; phylum Actinomycetota; class Actinomycetes; order Streptomycetales; family Streptomycetaceae; genus Streptomyces; species Streptomyces afghaniensis. The sequence goes on along the minus strand of KE354108.1, from coordinate 11,137 downwards.
GAGCTCCTGAGCGGGCCGGATGTGCCCCTGCTCAAGGAATGCGGCAACCCGGAGTGCACCCGCGTCTACCTCGACCGCTCGCGGGGCATGCGACGGCAGTGGTGCGGGATGGACTCCTGCGGCAACAAGATCAAGGCGGCCGCGTACCGCGCCCGCAGGAGGACCGCACCCGTGGCGGCCACGGACTGACGAGGCGGCCTCCTCAGCCCCGCATCCCGAACAGGAATCGCGTCACCCGCGTCCTGCGCACCAGCAGTTCGTACGCCGCCAGCGTCAGGGCGAGGGAGATCGTCACCAGCGCCACGTACTCGACCGGAATCGGCGCCGCCCAGCCCACCACGAAGTAGGCGACGGCGACGACGATCGGCTGGTGGAGGACATACAGCGGAAGGACGGCGGCGGCGAGGTACCCGTAGATGCGCTGACGCGTCGTCGGAGCCGTCGGAGTCCGGGGCTCCTGGGGTGGCTGTCGGGGGCGGTCGAGGAGGCCCGGGATGGCGACCACCAGGCACCAGCCCGCCGCCCCGAACAGGGCCCGGGAGACGACGGCCAGGGGGGTCGTCGCGGTGAAGGGGTCGTCGGCCGTGGTGAAACCGGGGGCGGCTGCCGTGAACAGGAGGGCGCCGAGACAGGCCGTGGCGCGTGCGTCACGACGCATGACGGCGCGGAAGCGGGTGTCGGTGGCGAGGGTGAAGCCTGCGGCGAAGAAGAGGAGGTACGACCAGCGGTGCCAGCCCGCGTAGTCCTCCTCCATGCCGGCGAAGGCGCAGATGGCGGCGAAGGCGAGGGCCGGGAGCAGTACGACGCCTCGTCGGCGCAGGGTCACGGCGGCCACGCGGTCGGCGAGCCGGCGGAAGGGCTCGTGGGGCAGGAAGCGGTGCAGGGGCGCCAGCATCAGGGAGAACGCCAGCAGGAGCACGACGAACCAGAGATGGCCGGTCTCGAAGTGCTCACCCTGGACGAAGAAGGGGAACTCGTCGAACTCCACGCGCACGTCGAAGAAGCGGGGCAGGAAGTCGGCGTACGACTCGCCGTGGCCGGGGTCGGTCGAGCGCTGCCGCAGCCACTGCGGGAGCGGGTTCAGAAGGAGGGTCCCGACGAGCAGGGGGACGCCCAGCCGGAGCAACCGCTCTGTGGCGAAGGTGCCCGCGCCACGGCGCTGCAGTGAGTGCCAGGCACCCAGACCGGAGATCAGGAACAGCAGCGGCATCGCCCAGACGACCCCGAACCCGGCGATGACCGTGATGGCTTCGGTGGTCTCGGTGTTCCTGACGTAGAAGTCGCCCTCGGTCGCGAACACCAGCGCCGAGTGGAAGAAGACCAGCCCGATCACCACCAGCATCCGCATCGCGTCCAACTCCGGCCGCCGCCGCTCCGGTAACGCCGCCTGCGGTGATTCCGTACTCGCCGCCATGCCGCTTCCTCCCCCGACTCGCCCGCGTTCCCCCAGTGTTGGGCGGGCGGCCGTCGAGGGCCATACCCGCGGCCGGGACTTGCTCAGGCTGCGGTCAACCGTTCGGCGGCAGCCCAGAGTTCGCCTTCGCGCCGTGGGTCGTAGGACTCCTCGGACGAGCGGTCCACACGGTTGCGGTCGACGTAGGAGCCGGTGGGCGCCACGGTCGTGCCCAGGACGACGTCGGCGAGGTAACGGCCTGCGGCGTCGCGGCTGGTGGCGAACGGGGTGAGGGTCATCATCGGCAGGATGCGCCGCATCGCGAACCGGGAGACGGGGTCGGCGTGGCGGGCGAGGCCGGTGCCGGGGACGAAGCCCGGGTTGTAGGCGACCGCGTCGATCCCGGCCGGCAGGCGGCGCGCGTACTCGTGCACGAGATGGATGACGGCAAGCTTGCTCGTGGAGTACGCGGTGCGACCGGCGGCCGCGGTGTCCGGCTCGGCGAAGGCACCGGTGCGGGCGAGAACGTCCGGGGACCTCCAGGCCGGGCCCGGCACCATGCCCAGGTTGTGCCTGAAGTCGCCGAAGTGGGTGTCGCTGGCGGTGATCACGATCCGGGCGGGAGCGGCGAAGCGGTCCTGGAGCAGGCGGACGAACAGGTGGTTGGCGAGCACGTTGACCGTGAAGGTGGACTCGAGCCCTTCCGGTCCCTCGGTGAGCGCGTTCGTGTACTGGATGCCCGCGTTGCCCACGAAGCCGCGCAGCGGCGGCAGTTCACCGTGATCGAGCCGGTCACGGATCCCGGTGGCGGCCGAGCGGACGCTGTCCAGCGAGCCGAGGTCCGCCGGGACGTGCGAGACCTCGTGCCCACCCGTGGCGAGTTCCGCGGCGAGCTGTGCACCGGAGGATCCGCGGGCGACGACGAGGAAGTGCACGTCCGTCGACCGGCGCAGGATGTGCCCCGCGGCGACGCGGCCGATCCCGCGGCTCGCGCCCGTCATCACGATGGTGTGCTTCATGGGGGCTCCTTCAGTGAACGGCGTCGGCGCCCGGCTCGGGCGCATGTCCACGTTCGCCGGGTGTGCCACTGCCAGCCAGTGCCGTCCCCGTCACCAGGACTGGCAGTACCCAGGCTGATGTGCCGCCGCGCGGCGAGAATGGCCCCATGGCTCCCTCCCGATCCGGCTTCCCCGGACTCCTGCGCGCCTGGCGCGACCGCCTCTCCCCGGCGGACGCCGGCTTCACCGTGACGGACGGCCGCCGTGCCCCGGGTCTGCGCCGCGAGGAACTGGCGCAACTGGCCGGGCTTTCCGTCGACTACGTGCTGCGCCTGGAACAGGGACGCGCGAAGAACCCCTCGTCCCAGGTCGTCGGCGCTCTCGCCCGGGCCCTTCAGCTCTCCCGCACCGAGCGTGACCAGCTGTACCGCGGCGCCGGGCTCCTGCCGCCGCAGGACGGGACGGTCAGCACCCACGTGCCCGCGGGCGTCCAACGGCTCGCCGTTCGCCTCGGCGACGTTCCGATCGGCGTGTTCACCGCCGACTGGACCCTGGTGTGGTGGAACACCATGTGGAGCGCCCTGCACGGGGACCCGGCCGTTCTCCCGACCGCCGAACGCAACCTCGCCCGTGCACTCTTCGGCGACGGCGCCGCACGCGCCTCGATGCTCCCCGTACGGTCCGAGCGTGGACCGGACGCCCTCGCGGCGTCGATCGTCGCCGACCTCAAGGACGCCGCCTCCCGCTACCCCGCTGACGCCCAGCTCGATCGTCTCGTGCGGGAACTGCGGGAAACATCCGACGCCTTCGCTCACCAGTGGGCCACCCCTACGGCCGCCGCGCAGCACACGACCGACCGCAAGACGATCCGGCATCCGCGGATCGGCGACATCCTGCTCGACTGCGACGTCCTCATCGTCCCCGGCGCCGACCTGCGCATGGTCACCTACACGGCGGCGGCCGGAAGCAGCGGCGCGGGGAAACTGGACCTTCTTCGCGTCACAGGCGGCAGTCAGGCCCGAGTGAACAACGCCCCGGGTCAATACACCTAGGAGGTCCGGTGCCGGTCCCGGACCTCGGGGAGGCGTTGGAAGCCGGCTGACGTGTAGGTGGCGACGGCGCCGGAGTTGGAGCTCGGGGTGCAGACGAGTGCGCTCGACGAGCCCAGCTCCTGGAGTGCGGCCGCCGCGGCGACGGTGATCGCCCCGCCGTGGCCGAGACGGCGATGGTCCCGGTGCACGCCCATCGGTTCGAGCAACCCGGGCTTCCCCGGACCGGCCGACCACACCGTCACCGCCGCCACGCCGTTGCCCTGGTCGTCGTACGCGACCAGACACCGGGCGTCGGCGTACGGCGAACCGGCCGCCATCGCGTGCCAGCGCTCGTGCGTGAACCTCGACCCCTCGAACGCCGCCCGATGCACGGCGGCGAACACGTGCGCCTGTTCCGGCCCGACCACCTCGATCCGCACGTCCGGGTCCCCCACCGGCTCCGTGAGGTCACGGCGCAGCGGCGTCCAGGGCTCGTCGACGTCCCAGCCGTCCTCGGACAGCAGATCCTGGACCAGTGCGCCCATCGGCGCCTCGATGTTCGCCTCCCCCGCGGGCAGCACGCCGTGCTCCGGCCCGGTCACGTCGTCGACCAGCCGCTGCGCCAGCTCCTCGTCCCGCCAAGCGTCCGGCGCGATCGTCAGCCGCAGCAGCCCGGGACCGTCCAGCAGCCCGACGGCGAGGATCCGTCCGTCCCGCCTCCACGTCCTGACCGCCTCGGCGGTCGCCTCCGCACCCGACCGCCAGAACCATCCGAGGTCCCCCGGATGCAGTTGCATCGGCGCCCCGTCGTACTGCCAGTCCCGCAGCACGCCCACGGCCTCGCTCAGCCCGTCGACTCCCGGCTTGCCCAACACGATCGCCATGCCCCCGATCACACACCACCGCACCGACGGTCCGCACCCGGTTTCCGACGGGTCCGTCCACGTCGGTGCGGGGCGGTGGTGCGTCACCGGTCCTGCGACAGGGAGACGAGTTCCGCGAAGAGTCCTCCGGCGTTCGCCGGGTCCTCGTCAGCTCGCCGGGCCGGGCCCGGCGGCAGATGGACCGTCATGATCAGGTGGCAGGCCTCGGTGCCCGAGCCGCGATAGGTGTGCGGGTGTCGCCGTCGAACGTGGCGGTCTGGCCCGCCTCGACGATGTGCTCGGTGCCGTCGACGATCAGGGTCATCCGGCCGGAGGTGACGCTGACGGTTTCCACGACGCCGCCCTGGTGGGGGTGACTGGGGTACTCCTCACCCGGTTCCAGCCGCCAGCGCCAGACCTCGACCGGCGCCGGCCCCGACGTCGTCAGCATCAGCCGGGCCTCGCTGCCCCGCTCCCCGGTCCACAGGGGGGCCACGGCCTCGGCGGACACGACACGGACACGGCCTTCGGGCGATCCCTGCATCAGGGCGGACACCGAGATGCCGAGGGTGTCGGCCAGCCGGACCAGGGTGGCCAGGTTGGGGTTGCCCTGCGCTTTCTCCAGTCCCACCAGGGCGCCCTTGCTGACCTGGGCGCGCCGGCTGAGTTCCTCCAGCGTGAGGCCCGCGCGGATACGGGCCGCCCGGACGTTGTGCGCGACCGTCCGCAGGGCTGCGGCTGTCTCGGCCACCTGATCACCATCCTTGCCGGCTGGAACATTCGACTGCACCGTCCGGTCGTTTGGTTGACACAGGACGGTCGTTCTGTTGTACGTTCTGGTCGTTCCACTGAATGGTAAGGGATGTGCCGTGATCGCTCTGCTGCTGGCCCTGGGCAGCTCGCTCGCCTACGGATGCGCCGATTTCCTCGGCGGCCTCGGCGCCCGCAGGGCTCATGTGCTGCGCACCGTGATGATCGCTGCTCCGGCGAGCCTCGCGGTCGAGCTGTTGCTGTGGCCGGTGCTCGGAGCCTCGTTCAGCGCCGGCGCCCTCGGCTGGGGTGCCGCGTCCGGGGTCGCCTCCGCCGCCGCGTTCGCCCTGCTCTACCGCACGCTGGCGATCGGTCCGATGAACGTGCTGTCGCCCGTGACCGCCCTGGTGTCCGCCGCACTGCCCGTCGGTGTGGGCCTGGTCCAGGGCGAGCACCTGGCCGCCGCGGGGCTGCTGGGACTGCCGCTCGCGCTGGTGGCGGTCGTGCTGGTCAGTGCCGGGCACGGCGCGGGCACGGCGCGCCCCTCCCGTAGGGCGCTGCTGTCGGCCTTCGGCGCGGGCGCCGCCATCGCCCTCCAGCTGGTCTGCCTGCACCAGGCGCCGTCCGACAGCGGGGTCGCCCCGCTGATCGTCGGCCGGGCGGTCTCCTCGGCCGTCACCCTGGCCGCGGCGGGGCTGATGTACCGCAGGCTGGGCGCCGAGCGGCCCGCGTACGCCATGTCCGCCGCCGCGGGTGCGCTGGACTCCGTGGCGAACCTGCTGTTCCTGCTGGCCGCCCGCAGCGGGGATCTCGCCGTCGTCGCCGTGATCACCGCCCTCTACCCGGCCGGTACGGTCCTGCTCGCCCGCGGCGTGCTGGCCGAACGGATCCACCGGGGCCAGCTCGTCGGCCTCGGCACGGCCGCCGTCGCGGTCAGCCTCCTCGCCCTGACCTGAGCAGCCCCGGCCCTGAGCGGCCCCGCTCCCGTGCACCACCGAACCAAGGCCCGCCCCCGAGTCGAGAAACGGAAAACCGCCGTGCCCACCTTCCACCTCACCCCCGCCGTAGCGGAGGCGTTCCCCGACACCCTCATCGCCCTGGTCACCGCCACCGGCTTGCGCGGCCGCGAACCCTGGCCGCACACCGCCACCGCCCTGGAGGATCTCGAGCAGCAACTCGCCGACGGCACGTGGCAGCCCGCCGACGAGACCGACCCGCGTATCGAGGCCTGGCACACCGCCTACCGCTCGTTCGGCACCAACCCGCGCCGCATCCGCCCCAGCGTCGACGCGCTCGGCCGCCGCCTCGCCAAGAAGGGAACGCTGCCGCGTATCAACCCGGCGGTCGACTCCTACAACGCCGTCTCCGTCCGCCACGGCCTGCCCGCCGGCGCCTTCGACCTGGACCACGTCGCCGGGGACGTCGCCATCCGTCACGCCGACGGCAGCGAGTCCTTCACCCCGCTCGGCGAACCCGGCACCGTCGAGCACCCCAAGCCCGGCGAGGTCGTCTACGCGGACGCCACCGGCGTCCTGACGCGCCACTGGAACCACCGCGACGCCCACCGCACGCGAGTCACCGAGGACTCCGCGCACGTCGCCTTCGTCCTCGAAACGCTCCACGCCACCCGCGACGGCGACCTCCTCAAGGTCGCGGCGGAGGAGTTGCAGGGCCTGCTCGCCCCGCACACCGCGCGGACCGCCGTGCACTACCTCAGCCCGGCCGGGCCCCAGGCCACCGCCTGAGCTTCGGCACCACCGGGTACCACGGTCGGGGCCGGGTCGAGGCCAAGTGCACGGCTCCTCAGTCGGTGTCCGTGCCCGAGAGTCTCCTGGTGACGAGGCCGAGCGCGTGGGCGAGTTGTTCGCGGTGATCGTTCAGCACCTCGGGGGTGATGCCCCGGCCGGCCGTCACACGGGCGAACTCGTCGGCGGCGACCTTGAGCACGGCGTTCATGGTGGCGGCCTGCACGCGCACCTCGAACGCCTCGGGCGGCAAGCCCATGCGTGCGGCGAGCACTTCGGTGAACGTCTCTTCCGCGCGCTCCCGGAGCACGAGGTAGGCGGCGCGCAGCGCGGGTTCGTCATGGGTCATCCGGACCACTGCGAGAACCGCCTCGACGTCCTCACCGGATGACGAGTCCAGGACGGGCCGGTAGGCCGCGCGCAGGTGCTCGATCAGGCCGGCTCCGGGCGGCCAGGCGTGCAGGACCGTGCGGAAGGCGTCGAGCATCTTCGTGAGCAGCGGTTCGACGCAGCTCTCCTTGGTGGGGAAGTAGCGCCACAGCGTGCGCTCGGAGACCCCGGCGGCCCGCGCGATCTGCTCGCCGGAGGTGGCGGCCACGCCCTGCTGGGCGAACAGCCGGACCGCGTGGCGGGAGATGTCGAGGCGTTGCCGCCCGCGCTGCTCGTCGCTCACCGGCGGCCGGCCCCGGCGGGATGTACGAGCGCTGTCCACCCTGACGTCCTCCATCAGGCGATCTAAACACGCGTGCGACAGGGGCGACGACTGGCCGAAACTTTAATGACAGTTACTGCCAATAAACTGCTACGGTCGGGGCGGCTCGAAGATCGCATGCGGAGATCACAGGAGGAGCGCCATGAGCGTTGCCGCCGAGCGTCAGCAACTGCCCTTCCCGAGGCCCAACGTTCTCGACCTCGCGCCGCTGTACGACGTACTGCGCCGCGAGGCACCGGTCACGCCGGTCACCACACCGGCCGGTGACCCCGCCTGGCTGGTCACCCGCTTCGAGGAGGTGCGCGACCTGCTCGGCGACAAGCGACTCGGCCGCTCCCACCCCGAGCCGGACCGGGCTTCACGACTGACGTCCGCCGCGGTCCTGGACGGCCCCACGGGCAACTACGACACCGAGGAGGCCGACCACACCCGGATGCGCCGGCTGCTGACCCCGGCGTTCTCGGCCAAGCGGATGCGGATGCTCTCCGACCACGTCCAGCACCTGGTCGACACGTGCGTCGACCGGCTGATCACCGAGCACGCCGCCGCCCCCGACCGGGTCGTCGACCTCCACGCCGGGCTGGCCTTCCCGCTGCCGGTCGCGGTCATCTGCCGGCTGCTCGGAGTGCGCGAGAGCGACCGTGAGCTCTTCGCGTCGCTGTCGGAGCGCATGTCCAACTACGCCATCGGCGACGAAGCCCACCGTGCGCGGGACGAGTTCAACGCGTACATGACCAAACTCGCCGAGACCAAGCGCGCGCAGCCGGGCGAGGACGTGATCTCCGACCTCGTGCGCGCGCAGAGCACCGACGCGGACTACGACTACGCCGACATGATCCAGCTCTGCGTCGGGCTGCTGTTCGCCGGCCACGAGACCACGGTCAACCGCATCGGCCTGGGCACGCTCTTCCTGCTCACTCGTCCCGACCAGTGGCAGGCGCTGACCGCCGACCCCGACGGCCGGGTCGACGCCACCGTCGAGGAGATCATGCGCCTGGGCGCGCCCGGCGACCTCGGGCTGCTGCGGTACGCGCACACCGACGTCGACGTCGCCGGTGTCACCATCCGGCGCGGCGACGCCGTGATCCTTTCGGTCAACTCCGCCAACCGCGACGCCTCCGTCTACACGGACGCCGAGACCTTCGACCCCGACCGCCCCGAGCGCACGCACCTGGGTTTCGGCCACGGCGTGCACTTCTGCATCGGCGCGAGCCTGGCCCGGGTGGAGTTGCGCATCGTCTTCGCCACGCTGGCCCGCCGTCTGCCCGGGCTGCGGCTCGCCAAGGAGCTGGACGAGCTGGAGGTGCGCACCACCCTCACCGGTGGCGTCACGGAGCTGCCCGTGACGTGGTGAATCCCCGGGGTGATCCGGTGTCAGTGCGACTCACGGGACACCTCGGAGCCGCTGGAGCCGACGAGGAAGTCGAGGTCGGCTCCGGTGTCGGCCTGCAGGACGTGGTCGACGTAGAGGCGTTCCCAGCCGCGCCGGGGAGCGGCGAAGCCGGTGACGGTGGCCTTGGCGGGGGCCCTGCGGGCGAGTTCGGCGTCCGGCACGTCGACGTCGATGCGGCGTGCCTCGACGTCGAGGGCGATGAAGTCCCCGGTCCGTACGAGGGCGAGGGGCCCGCCGGCCGCCGCCTCGGGGGCCACGTGCAGGACGACCGTGCCGTAGGCGGTGCCGCTCATCCGGCCGTCGCAGACCCGGACCATGTCCCGGACGCCCTGAGCGAGGAGCTTCTTCGGCAGGGGCATGTTGGCGACCTCGGGCATGCCCGGATAGCCCTTGGGGCCGCAGCCGCGCAGCACCAGGACGGAGTCGGCGTCGACGTCGAGACCGGGGTCGTCGATCCGGGCGCGAAAGTCCTCGATGCTGTCGAAGACGACGGCCCGGCCCCGGTGCCGGAGCAGGTGCGGGGAGGCGGCGGCCGGTTTGACGAGCGCGCCGTCGGGTGCGAGGTTGCCGCGCAGGACGGCGATGCCGCCCTCGGCGACCAGCGGCCGGTCGCGGGTGCGGATGACCTCGCCGTCCCAGATCTCGGCGTCGTCGAGGCAGGCGGCGAGCGGTCTGCCGGTGACGGTCAGCGCGTCGGGGTCGAGCAGGTCGCGTACCTCGCGCAGCACGGCGAGCAGGCCGCCGGCGCGGTGGAAGTCCTCCATGAGGAAGCGGCCGGCCGGCTGGAGGTCCACCAGGACCGGCACGCGGGAGCCGATGCGGTCGAAGTCGTCGAGCGAGAGGTCGACGCCCAGCCGGCCCGCGACGGCCAGGAGATGGACGACGGCGTTGGTCGAGCCGCCGATGGCGGCCAGCGCGACGATCGCGTTGCGGAAGGACGCCTCGGTCAGGAACGTCGCGGGCCGCCGGCCGGCACCCACCATGTCCACCGCGAGCCGCCCGGTGTGGTGCGCGGCCTCCAGCAACCGGCTGTCGGGGGCGGGGTCCCGGCCGTGCCGGGGACGACCGTGCCGAGCGCCTCCGCCACCAGCGCCATCGTCGAGGCCGTGCCCATCGTGTTGCAGTGGCCGCGGCTGCGGATCATCGCCGACTCGGAGCGGGTGAACTCCTCCTGGGAGAGCGTGCCCGCGCGGACCTCCTCCGACAGCTGCCACACACCGGTGCCGCAGCCCAGCAGACCGCCGCGGAAGGTGCCGTTGAGCATCGGTCCGCCGGGGACCACCACCGCCGGCAGGTCCACCGAGGCGGCGGCCATGAGCAGTGACGGGATCGTCTTGTCGCAGCCGCCGAGCAGGACGACGCCGTCGACGGGGTTGGCCCGCAGCATCTCCTCCGTGGCCATCGCCGCCATGTTCCGCCACAGCATGGCGGTGGGCCGCACCTGGGTCTCACCCAGCGACACCACCGGCAGGTCCAGCGGGATGCCGCCCGCCTCGTACACGCCGTTGCGCACCGAGGCCGCGACCTCGTTCAGATGCGCGTTGCAAGGAGTCAGGTCCGAGGCGGTGTTGGCGATGGCGATCTGCGGCCGGCCGGTGAACGCGTCGCCGGGCACGCCGCGCCGCATCCAGGCCCGGTGGATGTAGGCGTTGCGATCCTGTCCCTCGTACCACTGCGCGCTGCGGAGTCTCTCCATGGAGCCCTTCCAATGGACGGTACAGCGGTCTAGATTCCGGAACGTCATGAAGCATAGGCAGACGGTCGACCGCGCGAAACGCCCATCGTGCGCCGCCCTGTGATGCGCGCGTTCGTCCTGACCGGGCCCGGCGCGTACGAGGTCCAGGAGCTTCCGGCGCCGGTGGCCGGTCCCGGTGAGGTCGTCGTCGACGTCGAGCGGGCCGGTGTGTGCGGCACGGACGCGGAGTTCTTCACCGGCGCCATGGCCTACCTCCACCAAGGCCACTCCACCTACCCGATGCGGCCGGGCCACGAGTGGGCCGGGCGGGTGGCGGCGGTGGGTGACGGTGTCGATCCCGCCTGGCTCGGCCGCCGTGTCATGGGCGACACCATGCTCGGCTGCGGCTCCTGCCGCCGCTGCCGGCGCGGCCGCCGGCACGTGTGCGAGCAGCGTCGGGAGGTCGGCATCCGCGGGGGCCTGCCCGGCGCGCTGGCGGAACAACTCGCCGTTCCCGCCTCCTCGTTGCCACGCCCTGCCCGACTCCGTCGACGCCGTGCTCGGCGCGCTCGTCGAG
>KE354107.1 GCA_000415505.1 Streptomyces afghaniensis 772 | reverse complement strand
GGGTAGCCCCGGACGGCACGGTCGTCCTCGCTAACGATTCCCTCTCCGGAGAGGTTCCGCACGGGGCCGGGCCGGGACCGAAGCCTCACCCGGGTTCTCCGAACGCATCGTCACCGCCGATGAAATCCCGTCGGTCTTCGGATCGGTTTTGTCGGCCCTGGGCAACGGCGAGCGAGTGCCGGCACATCGGTGGTGGCCTTTCGCGGCTCTTGTGAGACGGGCAGGTCTGGCTACGAGGAGTGCAGGATCGTGGCCCAAACGTCCTTGCCGTCGTGCAGTGGACGAGCAGCCGTAGCCGTTGCTGAGCTCCTTGACCAGCACCAG
>KE354106.1 GCA_000415505.1 Streptomyces afghaniensis 772 | reverse complement strand
ATGCCGGGTGCGATGCCGCAGGGTGGATGCCGCCCGGCGCGATCGCCCGCCGCCCGGTCACAGCCCGCCCCCGGGCAGCCTCCGGCGTACGGCTATCCGCAGCAGCCCACCGGGCAGCCGACGGTCGGCCCCGGCTACCAGGCCGTGCTGCGCTACCGCGCGCAGGACGGTTCCGAGCAGCAGCTGATCCGGCGTTCGGCGCCGGGTACGCCGCACCCGGAGTGGCAGATCTTCCACGAGCTGCGGGCCATGAACGTGCCGCCGGACCAGGTGCTGGAGCTCCACACCGAGCTGGAGTCGTGCGAGCTGCCGGGTGCGTACTGCGCGCGGATGATCCGGGAGCAGTGGCCGCAGGCGCGGATCACGAGCATCGCGCCGTACGGTACGGACCACGCGAGCCGGCAGCAGGGTATGCAGCAACTGCTGGCTCACCAGGGCGAGTTGCACCAGGTGGCGGACGGCCCGGCGCGTCCGGCTCCGGTGCGGGCGCCGTTGCCGCCGGTGCAGGCGATGCCGCCGATCCCGCCGGAGGGCATCGCGCAGGAGCTGGGTGCCGCGTTCGGGCCGGGGGTGTTCCGGTTCGAGCAGGCCGCCGTGTCCCGGCAGGGCGTGCCGCCGGTCGTGGCGCACACGCTGGTGGCGGCGGGCCTGCCGATGGACATGGGCCCCTTCTTCTGGGCGCAGGCGCAGCCGGGCCGGCCCGTGCCGACGCTGGCGGAGCTGGCGGCCGAGCGCGGTGTGCAGCCGGCCCCGGACGCGGGCTCCTACCTGGTGATGGGCAGCGACTTCGGCAAGGCGATCTGCGTGCAGTACGGCACGGCGAACATCGTCGCGGTGCCGGTGGAGGCGGGGCCGGGCGGGGCGCCCGTACCGCCGCAGTTCGTGAACACCGGGCTGCCGGAGTTCGCGCGCTGCCTGGCGCTGCTCGGGCGGATGTGGCGGCTCAGGTTCGGGCTGAACCAGGAGCAGGCGGGCCGTTGGACCGTCGACTTCCAGGCGCAGTTGGCCGCGCTCGACCCGGCGGCGCTCGGGTCGCCGGAGAGCTGGTGGTCGGTGCTGCTGGAGCAGATGTGGGACGGGCTGCTGTGACGCGCCGTCGCTGACGTGTCCTGAGGAGCCGGGTCCGGGTCGGTCGTGAGGCCGCCGGGCCCGGCTTTTTCGCGCCGGGCTGTCACATCTTCCTGCGCCGTTCCGTCAGTGCAGTGACAGCGATTCACCGCCGACGCAGGAGGCAGAGATCATGCAGGCACGGATGACCAACCCGGCGTACGTCCTTCCCGGCGCGATGAAGGGCATCGGCACCCTCTTCCAGGCGATCGGCGAGGGGGGCCTTCGGCAGGACGTGGCGGAGATCGTCGGGCTGCGGGCCAGTCAGATCAACGGTTGCGGTGCGTGTGTGCACGGGCACACCGCCAACCTCCGCAAGGCCGGGGTGAGCGAGGAGCGCATCGCGGCCGTCGCGGCCTGGCGGCACGCGCCGTTCTTCTCGGACGCCGAGCGCGCCGCGCTGAAGCTGACGGAGGCGATGACGCGGCTCTCGGATCTGTCGGAGGAGTCGGTTCCGGACGCGCTGTGGGACGAGGTGGCCGACCACTTCGACGAGAAGGAGATTTCCGCGCTGATCCTGACCGTCTCGGTGACGAACATGTTCAACCGCATCAACACGACCATCAAGGAGCCCGCGGGCACCACGTGGGGCTGACGGCCGTACGGCCGGGCCGGGGCCCGGGGCCTCTGTGCGGAGTGTCGTGTTAGGAACGCTTCCGTCTGATCCACCAAGATGTGCGCGAAATCATCCCGTTTCGTGCTCGATCGCGCGTCGGCGTGGTGGAGAGGGGCCCCAGCATGAGCAGCGCATCGGCGTCCCCGCACGGCTTCCAGGCCGTGCGGGGACGCGGTTACCGTCCGGAGCAGGTCGACGAGTACGCCGAGGCCCTCTCCGACGACCGTGACGCGGCCTGGGAGAGGGCCGCCCGGCTGACGGTGCTCGCCCGGCAGATGGACGCGGAACTGGAGCGGCTGCGGGAGGCCGTCGCGGGACTGGTCCCGCAGACCTACGAGTCGCTCGGGGAGCGGGCGCGGCGGCTCCTCGAACTCGGCCAGGAGGAAGCGGCGGCCGTGCGGGAGGGGGCGCGGCGGGAGGCGCGGCAGCTTGTGGACGAGGCGTGCGCTTCCGCGGCCGGCGCGCGCGAGTCCGCGCAGGCGTACGCCGATGCCGTACGCGCCGACGGCGACGAACGCGCCCGGCAGCGGCTGCTCGCGGCGCGCGCCGAGGCCGACGAGATCCGGGCCGCGGCCGACCGTGAGGCGAAGGAGCAGCGGGGCGAGGCGCTGGCCGCGTTGCGGGAGGTGCGGCGGCGCACCTCCGGGATGGCGGCCGAACAGGCCAAGGAACACGCCGAGCGGTTGGCTGAGTCGGACGAGGAGGATGCCGCCCGGGCGGCCGCGCTGGACGCCGACCACGCGGAAGCGGTGACCCGCGCCGAGGGCGCGCTGACCGAGGCGGAGCAGGCCTTCGCCGACGCCGATGACTCCGCCCGGCACCGGCAGGAAGAGGCATCCGCACGCGCCGCGGAGCTGCTCGCCGAGGCCCGCGCCCACGCGGAGTCCGTCGAACAGGAGACACAACGAGTGCTGCGCGAGCACGCCGAGCGCGCGGACGACGTACGGGCACACATCGACCGCGTCCACACCAGCCTGACGGCGTGGGCGGGGAGAGCGACGGCGGAGTGAGTCGGGCGTGCGGCGTGGTGGGGGCGGGACGGCGACGCCGGCCGCCGCGGATGGGAGCGCCGTCGGTCCAACGCAACCGTGGCGGCGCCGACCACCGGCCGACGGCCGCGTGTTGGCGCCGCCGCTGGCCGTCGACGGACCAGCGGGCGTTGTCGAGGGTGCCGTCTGCCGTCCGCTGGCCGTCCCTTGTGCGTTACGCTGCCTGCCGCCCGGCCGACGCGTGCGGGTTGGGGCCGTCGCCGATCGTCGGCGGACCAGCGGGCGTTTGCCGCGGCTGCCGCCTGTCGTCCGCTGGCCGTCGCGTCCGCGGGGCGTGCTGTCCGCCGGCTCGCGGGTGTATGTCGGGGCCGCCTCCGGCTGTCGGCCGATCAGCGCGAGTTGCCGACGCCATCCGTCTGTCGTCCGCCGGCCGTCGCTTCTGCGCGCCGTCGGCGGGGCGCCGCCGGCCACCGGCCGACGGCGCCTGTTGGGGCCGCCGTCGGCGTTGCCGGCGGTCGTCGTGTTCTCCGTGTCAGCGGTTCCTGCGTATCGCGCCTGCCAGGATCCAGCCCTCCACCGCCTCGTACTCGTGGCGTTGTTCCTCCGACTTGCGGCGGCCGGAGGCCAGCGTGCCCAGCCAGCCGCAGGCGAAGCCCAGGGGGATGGAGAGCAGGCCCGTGGTGGTGAACGGGAACCAGTTGAAGTCGGAGTCGGGGAAGGCGGAGACGGGCGAGCCGGAGACCAGGTTGGTGCCCGGCATCAGCAGCAGGACCGCCAGGGAGCCGCCGATGAGGGTGCTGAGCAGGCCCGTCCGGGTGTAGCGGCGCCAGAAGAGGCTGTAGACCAGCGCGGGCGCGATGGCCGAGGCGCCCAGGCAGAAGGACAGCGTCACCAGGGGTTGCAGGCTGCGGTGCTGGACGAGCGTGGCCAGGAGGATCGCCGGGATGCCCACCGCCAGTGCGGAGAGGCGGGCCAGCGTCATCTCGCGGCGGGGTGACATCTCCTGCACCCGCGCCGCGAACACGTCGTGCGCGAGGGAGTTGGCGCAGGCGAGGATCATCCCGGCGACCGAGGCGAGCAGCGTGAGGAAGACGGCCGTGGTGACGGTCGTGAACAGGAACGTCTCCGCCGACGACACGTCCGCGCCGAACGCCGCCTGCGAACCCAGCAGGTACGCCGTGTTGCCCTGCGGGTCGACCTGGGCGATCACCGCCCGGCCGACCAGCGCGGTCGCGCCGAAGCCGACGACCGTGATGATCAGCACGAACAGCGCCACACCCGACACCGCCCAGGACATCGAACGCCGCACCTGCCGGGCACTGGAGGCGGTGTACATGCGCATGGTGACGTGCGGCAGTACGCCACCGCCGAGGACGACCGTCAGTTGCGCGGTGATCATGTCCAGGTCGGGGCTGGGGCCGCTCGCGAACTGGAGGCCCGAGGAGAGGAACGCCGAGCCCACACCGCTGTTCGCGGCGGCCGCGTCGAACAGGGCCCCCGGGTCCCAGTCGAACCGGTTGAGGATCAGCACCGCGACCACCATGCCGGAGCCGAGCAGCATCACGATCTTCAGGATCTGGATGAGGGCGGTGCCCTTCATCCCGCCGATCGCCGCGTAACTGATCATCAGCGCGCCCACGCCGATGATGCAGCCCGTCTGCAACGACTCGCCGGAGAAGCCGAGGACGAACGCCATCAGCTGCCCGGTCCCCGCCAACTGCACGACCATCAGCGGCAGCAGCGCCGCCAGGGTCACCGCACAGGCCGTCATCCGGACGCCGCGTCCCGGCATACGGCGGGTCAGCGCGTCGCCCATGGTGAACCGGCCCGCGTTGCGCAGCGGTTCGGCCAGCAGGAACATCAGCAGCATCAGGGACAGCGCCGTACTGAGGGCCAGTACGGTCCCGTCGTAGCCGAACAGGGCGATCACTCCGCCCGTGCCGAGGACGGTCGCGGCGGAGATGTAATCGCCGGCGATGGCCAGGCCGTTGCGCATGGGGGACAGGGAGCTGTAGCCGGTGTAGAACTCGTCGAGGTCGTCCCGGTCCGGGCCCGTCATGACACACAGCAGGAGCGTGATCGTGGCCACCGCCGTGAACCCCACGAGCGACATCGACTGGGCGTTGCCGCTGAACTCGGTGGTCACCGCGTTCCCTCCCGCCTGGCGTCCAGTTCGGACTGCTTGCGTATCCGGTCCGCGATCGGGTCGACGCGGCGGCGGGCCGTCTGCTCGTACAGGACGATCGCCAGCCAGGTCACGGGAACCTGGACGAGCGCGAGCAGCAGACCGGTGGGCAGGCCGTCGGTGACGGTGCTCGTCATGAACGACGGTGCGAACGCCGAAAGGATCAGGAACAGCACGAAGTAGCCGAGCGCCGTGAGCGTGGCCACCCGCCGCTGCCAGCGGTAGGCGCTGCGCAGCACCCGCAGGTCGCTGTGGTGCCCGAGCGCGGTGTGGCGCTGAGGGCGCCGCCCGGCCGGTTCGGGTGGCTGGGGCGGCTGCTGCGGCACCCAGGGGTAGGTGTCGTAGGAGGGCGAGGATTCCGGCGGGCGGTACGGGTAGGACGGTGGCGGCGGGTCGTAGGACATCCCGGTGCTCCTTGCGCGGGTCGGTTCCGGTGCGGCGGGCCGCAGGGAGGTTGGGGGGCGGGCGGCCACGCACGTTACTTCGGAGTACCCGGGCTGCGCGAGGGTTTCGGCAAACTGATCGGTCGGTACGCGCTTACCTTTTTGACCTCGGGTGTTACCGGCGTCAACCCATGTTCGCCGAAGGTGCCGATGGCGCGAAGTCCAAGTTCCGCCGCACGAAGCGGACTCCGGGGCGGCCGCTCACGGTGGTGTCCTCGACGCGTGTGAAGCCGTTGCGGGCCAGGACCGTCATGGAGGCGTGGTTGTCCAGGGTGGTGACCGCGGTGAGGGAGGTCAGCCCGTAGTCGGTGGCGGCAAGGCGGCACAGCTGCGCGACGGCCGCGGTCGCCACGCCCCGGCCGGCGGCCCGTTCGCCTATCCGGTAGCCGAGTTCGGCGCAGCCGTCCGCCAAGTCGACCAGATTGACCCGGCCGACCAGGGTCCCCTCCTCGTCCAGCACGACATGGAAGCGGCACACGCCCGCGTGCTGCTCCGCGAGGAGCGCCCGGAGGCGTTCGGCGAACCCGTCCGCCGTGAAGTAGGCGTCCCCGCGGTCCGGCACCGAGCGGGCGAAGTACGCCCGGTTCTCCAGCTCGAAGGCCAGCAGCGCGTCCGCGTGATCCGCCCGGAGCCGTTCCAAAGTCAGCATGGGCGGGAGGATACGTACGGTCAGTCCTTGAGCACCGGGAATTTCCGGGGCGCGAGGAACAGCAGCACCAGGAACGCCAGGGCCGCCGCGCAGGACGCGCCCAGGTAGACGGCGTGCACCGCGTCGGCGATCGCCCGCCGGGTCGCCTCCGGCGCGGTGCCCGAACCGAGGGCCCGGGTCACCGAGTCGAGGTCGCCCGCACCGCCGAGCCGGGCGGCCAGCACCCCGTTGGCGACCGCGCCGAAGACCGCCGCGCCGATCGTCTGGCCGGTCTGGCGGCAGAACAGCACGGACGCGGTCGTCGTGCCGCGCTCCGCCCATCCCACCGTCGACTGCACGCCGACGATCAGCGGCAACTGGAACAGTCCCAGCGCGGCACCGAGCAGCAGCATCAGCAGGGTCGGCTGCCAGGCCTGCCCGGGATACGGCAGGAACGGGAACGCGAACAGGATCAGCGCGGCCGCTCCGATGCCCAGCATCGCGGTGTTGCGGAAGCCGATCCTGCGGTACACGTGCTGGCTCAGCGCCGCCGATACGGGCCAGCTCAACGTCCATACGGAGAGCACGAATCCGGCGGCCACCGGCGCGAGGCCCAGCACCGACTGGGCGTAGGTGGGCAGGAACACCGCCGGCGCCACCATCAGCAGGCCCAGCGCGCCCAGGGCGAGATTGACCGCGGCGATCGTACGGCGCCGCCACACCCAGCCCGGGATGACCGGCTCCGCCGCCCGGCGCTCCACCAGCACCACGACCGCGACCAGGGCAAGTCCCGTACCGAACAGGGCGAGTGAGGGCGCCGACAGCCACGGCCATGCCACCCCGCCCTGGACCAGGGCCGTGAGCAGCACGCCGCCGCAGGCGAACACCGCGAGGGCGCCGGCCCAGTCCACGCGCGCGTGCCCGCCGCTTTCCCGCTCCGGCTCGTGGAGGTGACGGACGATCAGCCACAGCGCGACCGCGCCGATCGGCAGATTGACCAGGAAGATCCAGCGCCAGTCCGCGTAGGCGGCGAGCACACCGCCGATACCCGGGCCGGCGACCGCCGAGACCGCCCACACCGTGGACAGCTTCGACTGGATCCTGGGGCGGTCCTTCAGCGGGTAGAGGTCGGCGGCGAGCGTCTGCACGGTGCCCTGGAGCGCGCCGCCGCCCAGCCCCTGCACGATGCGGAACGCGATGAGCGCCCCCATGTTCCAGGCCAGCGCGCACAGCAGGGAGCCGACGAGGAAGACCACGGATCCCGCGACGAGGACCGGTTTGCGGCCGAAGGTGTCGGAGAGCTTGCCGTAGACGGGCAGGGTGACGGTCACGGCCAGCAGGTAGCCGGAGAACAGCCAGGAGAAGACGGAGAAACCGCCGAGGTCCCCGACGATCTGCGGGACGGCGGTCGAGACGATGGTGGCGTCGAGCGCCGCCAGCGCCATCGAGAGCATCAGCGCGGCGACGACCGCGCCGCGTCGGCCCGTCGCGGCGGGACGTGCGGCCTCACGTGCCGCGGAACTGGTGCTTCCCACCCCGGGTCCTCCCCCTCGTGTCTGCCTGCCCCTTGCACCTACCTGCCGCCCGACAGCTTCGCACTTGACCCTGACGCTGCGGGAGGGTGGAGCCTGAGTGAGCCGACGGGTGGAGCCAACCCTGAGACGGCCTCCACCCTCCGGTGGACTGCCCCTAGGGGTACCTCCGTACTACGACCTGGGGAGGGTTCGTACCGGCGGAGGACGAGACGCGCGGGGGGCGGTCCTTAACCTGGCTTTATGCCGCCGGGGGGCGGTTGTGCACACCGGCGGGGGTGGGGTTTTCCACAGGAAAAGACTGCGCTGAGCACCAGGGCGCGGGACCCCTCCCCGCCGCGAGACTGAAACGCGTCGGACGGATTCGTCGTCCGGACTCGCGTAAAGCGGCTGTCGATCAGGCGACCGCCTTCACCATCTGCTGACCGATATAGGAGACATACCGTGACATCGGCTGTGACCATTCCCAGGCACGGGGGTACTGGAGGGCGTACGGCCGTTGCCGCGCGGGCGCGGCAGGTCGTGAAGGCGTACGGGACCGGTGAGACCCGCGTCGTCGCGCTCGACCACGTCGACGTGGACATCGCACGCGGCCAGTTCACCGCGATCATGGGCCCCTCGGGGTCCGGCAAGTCCACGCTCATGCACTGCCTGGCCGGGCTCGACACCGTCACCGGCGGGCAGATCTACCTCGACGAGACCGAGATCACCGGCCTGAAGGACAAGAAGCTCACGCAGCTGCGCCGGGACCGGATCGGGTTCATCTTCCAGGCGTTCAACCTGCTGCCGACGCTCAACGCGATAGAGAACATCACGCTGCCCATGGACATCGCGGGCCGTAAGCCGGACAAGGAGTGGCTGGCGCGGGTCGTGGAGACCGTGGGGCTCGCCGACCGGCTCAAGCACCGGCCGACCCAGCTGTCCGGCGGCCAGCAGCAGCGCGTCGCCGTGGCACGGGCGCTGGCGGCCCGGCCCGAGATCATCTTCGGGGACGAGCCGACCGGAAACCTCGACTCGCGCGCCGGTGCCGAGGTGCTCGGCTTCCTGCGGCGGTCCGTGGACGAGCTGGGCCAGACCATCGTGATGGTCACGCACGACCCGGTCGCCGCCAGTTACGCGGACCGTGTGCTGTACCTCGCCGACGGCCGCATCGTCGACGAGATGTACAAGCCGACCGCGGAGGCCGTCCTCGACCGCATGAAGGACTTCGACGCCCGGGGGCGCACGTCATGACCGTCATGAAGACCTCGATGCGCAACTTCCTCGCGCACAAGGGACGCATGGCGCTGTCGGCGATCGCCGTCCTGCTGTCGGTTGCCTTCGTCTGCGGGACGCTCGTCTTCACGGACACCATGTCCACGACGTTCGACAAGCTCTTCGCGGCCACCTCCTCCGACGTCACGGTGAGCGCCAAGGGCGCCTCCGACAGCGGTGAGACGACTGCCGACAACGGCAAGCCGCCGGTCATGCCGGCCTCCGTGCTGGGCGAGGTCCGCAAGGCGCAGGGCGTGAAGTCCGCCGAGGGCACGGTGTTCTCCACCTCGGTGACCGTCGTCGACGGCGACAAGGACAACCTGTCGCCCTCCAGCGGCGCCCCGACCATCGTCGGCAGCTGGAACGGCAACGACGCCCGCACCATGAAGATCACCTCCGGTGTGGCGCCCAAGGGCCCCGAACAGATCATGGTCGACGCCGACACCGCCGACAAGCACGACCTGAAGCTCGGCGACGAGATCGGCGTGATCAGCGCGGTCGGCACCCACGACGCGAAGATCTCCGGCATCGCCGACTTCACCGTCACCAACCCCGGCGCGGCGATCTTCTACCTCGACACCAAGACCGCCCAGCAGACCCTGGTCGGCGAGACCGGCGTCTACACCAACGTCAACGTCACCGCGGCCTCCGGCGTCAGCGACGCGCAGCTGAAGAAGAACGTCGCAGCCGAACTGGGCGCCGGCTTCCAGGTGCAGACCGCCAAGGAGACCGCCGACGCCAACCAGAAGGACGTCGAGGGCTTCATGAACGTCATGAAGTACGCGATGCTCGGCTTCGCCGGGATCGCCTTCCTCGTCGGCATCTTCCTGATCATCAACACCTTCTCCATGCTGGTCGCCCAGCGCACCCGCGAGATCGGCCTGATGCGGGCGATCGGCTCCTCCCGCAAGCAGGTCAACCGCTCCGTGCTGGCCGAGGCGCTGCTGCTCGGCTTCGTCGGATCGGTGCTCGGCGTGGGCGCGGGCGTCGGCCTCGCGGTCGGCCTGATGAAGCTCATGGGCCAGATGGGCATGGAACTGTCCACCGACGACCTGACGGTGGCCTGGACGACCCCGGTGGTCGGCCTCGTCCTCGGCGTGGTCGTCACCGTCCTGGCCGCCTACCTGCCCGCCCGGCGCGCCGGCAAGATCTCCCCGATGGCCGCACTGCGCGACGCGGGAGCCCCGGCGGACGCCAGGGCCGGCTGGATCCGCGGTGTGATCGGCACGGTCCTCACCGGTGCCGGCGGTGCCGCCCTGTACCTGACGGCACAGGCCGACAAGGCCACCGAGGGCTCGCTGTGGCTCGGCCTCGGCGTGGTGCTGTCGCTGATCGGCTTCGTCGTCATCGGCCCGCTGCTCGCCGGCGGCGTGGTCCGCGTCCTGGGCGCCGTCCTGCTGCGGATGTTCGGCCCCGTCGGCCGCATGGCCGAGCGCAACGCCCTGCGCAACCCGCGCCGCACCGGCGCGACGGGCGCCGCGCTGATGATCGGCCTCGCCCTGGTGGCGTGCCTGTCCGTGGTCGGCTCCTCCATGGTGGCGTCCGCCACCGACCAGCTCGACAAGACCGTCGGCACGGACTTCATCATCCAGTCCGACAGCGGCCAGCTGATCACCCCGCAGGCGGTCAAGGCCGCGAAGTCGGCCTCGGACGTGGAGCGGGTCACCGAGTACAAGTGGACCAAGGCCGACTTCACCACCCCCGACGGCAAGACGCTCAAGGACACGGCGATCACGGCGGCCGACCCGTCGTACGCGACCGACCTGCGCACCGAGACGGTCGCCGGCAAGCTGCCCGACGCCTACAAGCCCGACTCGATGTCCGTCCACGAGAAGTTCGCCAAGGACCACGGCATCAGCCTCGGCTCCACGATCAAGGTCGCCTTCAAGGACGGCTCCACGGCCGACCTGACGGTCCGGGCGATCACCAGCAGTGACGTCGTGATCGACGCGGGCGCGATGTACACGTCCATCGCCACGATGGCCAAGTACGTCCCGGCCGACAAGATGCCGCTGGACTCGCTGCTCTTCGCCAGCGCCAAGGAGGGGCAGCAGGACGCCGCCTACAAGTCCCTGAAGTCGGCGCTGCACGACTACCCGCAGTACACCGTGCGCGACCAGACCGACTACAAGGAGGCCCTGAAGGACCAGATCGGCCAGCTGCTCAACATGATCTACGGCCTGCTGGCCCTGGCGATCATCGTCGCCATCCTGGGCGTGGTGAACACTCTGGCCCTGTCGGTGGTGGAGCGCACCCGGGAGATCGGCCTGATGCGGGCGATCGGCCTCTCCCGCCGCCAGCTGCGCCGCATGATCCGCATGGAGTCGGTCGTCATCGCCCTCTTCGGTGCCCTGCTGGGCCTCGGACTGGGCATGGGCTGGGGCGCCACCGCACAGCAGCTCCTCGCCCTGGAGGGCCTGGGAGTCCTGGAGATCCCCTGGCCGACGATCATCGGCGTCTTCATCAGCTCGGCGTTCGTGGGGCTGTTCGCGGCGCTCGTCCCGGCGTTCCGGGCGGGCCGGATGAACGTCCTGAACGCGATCGCGACCGAATAGCCGGCCAGGACCACCGCACACGGGGGTTGCGGAGGACGGGCCCGCCCCGGAGGTTTTCGCCTCCGGGGCGGGCCCTTTGCGCGGCCGGGGGCCGCAGCGTCCGGTATCAGCTCGCCGTGCGCCGCTCCAGGACCACGTACCCGTTGGCCTTGCCCGCGACGGCGTACTCGGCGCCGGGGTGCAGCCGCCGGGCGTAGCCCACGGGGTCGCGGTACCTGCCGTCGGTGTTCTCCAGGGCGATGTACCCGGGGGTGATGCCCTGGGTGCCGCCGAGCCAGAGGACCCGGCAGCGCGAGGTCAGGCGGCTGATCGGGCCGACGTTGGCCTCGACGGTGGCGCCGTCGGGGATCCGGGCCAGGAGCCGCTCGACGCCGGAGACGGGGGCGGGCTTGCGGTAGACCTCGGCCTCCGTGAGCTGCGCCAGCGGCAGCGAGGTGGTCAGCGCCAGGGCCGCAGCGGCGACGGCGGCCGGCAGCTGGGCGGCGTACGAGCTCAGCCACGGGCGGGGACTCGTGCGCGCGGTCGTGAGGGCGTCGGCCAGGGCGAGGAAGACGACCGGCATCAGGACCGCGCTGTAGTGCCAGTCGGTGCCCCAGTAGTGCTCGTCCCCGGACAGGAAGCGCCAGCCGAGCGTCGGCAGGGCCACCAGCAGCAGCGGGGAGCGCAGGGCGAGCAGTCCGGTGGTGGGGATCAGCAGCCAGGCCAGGGTGCGCAGCTTGGTGCCGAGGCCGTCGACGGGGCTGCCCGACTCGCTGACCTTGGTCCAGTAGTCGTAGGTCCCGGAGGTGTTGAACGCCGGGATGACCACGGTGAGGACGAGCAGCGTCGCCGCCAGGCCGAACACCGCGGCACCGAGCGCGTACGGAACCGTCCGGGGCGACGAGCCGCGTGCCCGCCACGCGACGACGAGCGCGATCGCGGCCAGGGTCAGCCCCAGGTCCTCCTTCACCAGCACCAGGGGAAGCGCCCAGCACAGGGCCGCGCGCCGGCGGTCCGCGAGCAGGGCCTCCAGGGAGAAGGCGATCAGCGGGACGGCGAAGCAGATCTCGTGGAAGTCGAAGTCGACGGCGCGCTGGACGCCCCAGGACAGTCCGTAGGCGAGGCCGAGTGCGAGACCGCGGCGGCGGCCGAGCAGCCGGGCGGCGGCGCGGGTGACCGGTACGGCGGACAGGGCGAAGAGCGCGGCCTGCGCGACCAGCAGCGTGACCGGCGAGGGAAACAGCCGGTACACCGGCGCGAGCAGGGCCGTCACCGGGCTGAAGTGGTCACCCAGGATGTCGAAGCCCGGCCCCTTGAGGTCGGCCACCGGCGCCCGCAGATGCGCGTACGCCCTCACGACCTGCTCGAAGATGCCCAGGTCCCAGGAGAGGGTCGTCATGTGCCGGTAACGGCCGACGGAGACGGCCGCGTAGGCGGCGCACAGGGCGGCGGCGAGGATCCACGGGTCCCACCGCGCGCGGTCCGGGGCCGGATAGTCGCGGGTCAGGCCGACAGGAGCCGGTATGTGGGGCTGGGGCTCTGAGGCCCGGAGGGTGGACGCGGGCATGCCGGGCCTTACGGGTGGGGGGTACCGCTCGGGGGACCGGACCGATCATGCCGTGGCGAAATCAACGGGTGGGGGTGATGTTGTGAAGGTTGGGCGGCTGATTCCCTCTTGACCCCGCACGCGCTCGACCGGAAGAGGCGTTGTCCACAGCCCCGCCGCACGGACGCGCATCGTCGTACGCTGGAGACCCCCGGCCCGCGGCGCGCGTCGGGCCCGTCGTGTTGCCCACCCCTGGACGGAAAAATCCCCGAATGAGCCTGCACGGTCTGCTCGACGCCGTAACCAAGGACGCCGCCCTCGCGGAAGCGATCAACGCGGCCGCAGACGGCAACCGCATGCATGTCGACCTGGTCGGCCCCCCTGCGGCCCGCCCCTTCGCGGTCGCCGCCCTGGCCCGCGACACGGGCCGCCCGGTGCTGGCGGTGACGGCGACGGGCCGCGAGGCGGAGGACCTGGCCGCGGCCCTGCGCTCCCTCCTCCCGCCGGACGGGGATCGTGGAGTACCCGTCCTGGGAGACGCTCCCGCACGAGCGGCTCAGCCCCCGCAGCGACACCGTCGGCCGCCGCCTGGCCGTGCTGCGCCGCCTGGCCCACCCCGCCCCGACGACCCCGAGACCGGCCCGGTCTCCGTCGTCGTCGCGCCCGTGCGGTCCGTGCTCCAGCCGCAGGTCAAGGGCCTCGGCGACCTGGAGCCGGTCGCCCTGAGGACGGGACAGACCGCCGATCTGAACGAGATCGTCGACGCCCTCGCGGCCGCCGCCTACGCGCGCGTGGAGCTCGTGGAGAAGCGCGGCGAGTTCGCCGTCCGCGGCGGCATCCTCGACGTGTTCCCGCCCACCGAGGAACACCCCCTGCGCGTCGAGTTCTGGGGCGACGACGTCGAGGAGATCCGCTACTTCAAGGTCGCCGACCAGCGCTCCCTCGAAGTCGCCGAGCACGGCCTGTGGGCGCCGCCGTGCCGCGAGCTGCTGCTCACCGAGGACGTCCGCGCCCGTGCGCGTGCCCTGGCCGAGGAGCACCCCGAGCTCGGTGAACTGCTCGGCAAGATCGCCGAGGGGATCGCGGTGGAGGGCATGGAGTCCCTCGCGCCGGTCCTCGTCGACGAGATGGAGCTGCTGCTCGACGTGCTGCCCAAGGGCGCCATGGCCGTCGTGTGCGACCCGGAGCGGGTGCGCACGCGCGCGTCGGACCTGGTGGCCACGTCGCAGGAGTTCCTCCAGGCCTCCTGGGCGGCCACCGCCGGCGGCGGCGAGGCGCCCATCGACGTCGGCGCGGCCTCCCTGTGGTCCATCGCCGACGTCCGGGACCGGGCCCGCGAGCTGGACATGATGTGGTGGTCGGTGTCGCCGTTCGCCGCGGACGAGGAGCTGGACGCGGACACCCTGAAGCTGGGGATGCACGCCCCGGAGACCTACCGCGGGGACACCGCCAAGGCCCTCGCCGACACCAAGGGCTGGCTCGCCGACGGCTGGCGCACGGTGTTCGTCACCGAGGCGCACGGCCCGGCGGCCCGTACGGTCGAGGTGCTGGGCGGCGAGGGCATCGCGGCCCGTCACGACGCCGACCTGGCCGAGATCTCCCCGTCGGTCGTGCACGTGACGTGCGGCTCGATCGAGCACGGCTTCGTCGACCCGGCCCTCGGACTCGCCGTCCTGACGGAGACGGACCTGACCGGTCAGCGGGCGGCGGGCCGCGACGGCGCCCGGATGCCGGCCCGCCGCCGCAAGACCATCGACCCGCTCACCCTGGAGCCGGGCGACTACATCGTCCACGAGCAGCACGGCGTCGGCCGTTACATCGAGATGGTGCAGCGCACCGTGCAGGGCGCGACCCGCGAGTACCTGGTCGTCGAGTACGCGCCCGCCAAGCGCGGCCAGCCCGGCGACCGCCTCTACATCCCCACCGACCAGCTGGAGCAGATCACCAAGTACGTCGGCGGCGAGGCCCCCACCCTGCACCGCCTCGGCGGCGCCGACTGGACGAAGACCAAGGCCCGCGCGAAGAAGGCCGTCAAGGAGATCGCGGCCGACCTCATCAAGCTCTACAGCGCCCGCATGGCGGCCCCCGGCCACGCCTTCGGGTCGGACACCCCCTGGCAGCGGGAACTGGAGGACGCCTTCCCCTACGCGGAGACGCCCGACCAGCTCACCACCATCGCCGAGGTCAAGGAGGACATGGAGAAGTCGGTCCCGATGGACCGTCTGATCTGCGGCGACGTCGGCTACGGCAAGACCGAGATCGCCGTCCGGGCCGCCTTCAAGGCCGTCCAGGACGGCAAGCAGGTCGCCGTCCTGGTGCCCACGACCCTGCTGGTGCAGCAGCACTTCGGGACGTTCAGCGAGCGGTACGCGCAGTTCCCGGTGAGCGTCAAGGCGCTGTCCCGCTTCCAGACCGACACCGAGGCCAAGGCGGTCCTGGAAGGCCTGCGCGAGGGCTCGGTGGACATCGTCATCGGCACCCACCGCCTGTTCTCGTCGGAGACCAAGTTCAAGGACCTGGGCCTGGTCATCGTCGACGAGGAACAGCGCTTCGGCGTCGAGCACAAGGAGCAGCTGAAGAAGCTCCGCGCCAACGTCGACGTGCTGACCATGTCCGCCACCCCGATCCCCAGGACGCTGGAGATGGCGGTGACCGGCATCCGCGAGATGTCCACGATCACGACACCGCCGGAGGAGCGGCACCCGGTGCTGACCTTCGTCGGCCCCTACGAGGAGAAGCAGATCGGCGCCGCCATCCGCCGCGAGCTGCTGCGCGAGGGCCAGGTCTTCTACATCCACAACCGCGTCGAGTCGATCGACCGGGCCGCCGCCCGGCTGCGTGAGATCGTCCCCGAGGCGCGCATCGCCACCGCCCACGGCCAGATGTCAGAGCAGGCGCTGGAGCAGGTCGTCGTCGACTTCTGGGAGAAGAAGTTCGACGTGCTGGTGTCCACGACGATCGTGGAATCCGGCATCGACATCTCCAACGCCAACACCCTCATCGTGGAGCGCGGCGACACCTTCGGCCTGTCCCAGCTGCACCAGCTGCGCGGCCGGGTGGGCCGTGGCCGCGAGCGCGGCTACGCGTACTTCCTCTACCCGCCGGAGAAGCCGCTGACCGAGACCGCGCACGAGCGGCTCGCGACCATCGCCCAGCACACGGAGATGGGCGCCGGCATGTACGTGGCGATGAAGGACCTGGAGATCCGTGGCGCGGGCAACCTGCTCGGCGGCGAGCAGTCCGGCCACATCGCGGGCGTCGGCTTCGACCTGTACGTACGGATGGTCGGCGAGGCCGTCGCCGACTACCGGCGCCAGCTGGAGACCGGCGAGATCGAGGAGGAGCCGCCGCTCGAGGTCAAGATCGAGCTGCCCGTCGACGCGCACGTCCCGCACGACTACGCGCCCGGCGAGCGGCTCCGGCTCCAGGCGTACCGCGCCATCGCCTCCGCCAACACGGAGGAGGACATCAAGGCCGTACGCGAGGAACTCGTCGACCGCTACGGCAAGCTGCCCGAGCCGGTGGAGAATCTGCTGCTCGTGGCCGGGCTGCGGATGCTCGCGCGGGCGTGCGGCGTCGGCGAGATCGTGCTCCAGGGCACCAACATCCGGTTCGCGCCCGTGGAGTTGCGCGAGTCGCAGGAGCTGCGGGTCAAGCGCCTGTACCCCGGAGTCGTCATCAAGCCGGCGACGCACCAGGTGCTGGTACCGCGCCCGAAGACCGCGAAGGTCGGCGGGAAGCCGCTGGTCGGGCGCGATCTGCTGGCGTGGGTCGGGGAGTTCCTGACGTCGGTGCTGGGCTCC
>KE354105.1 GCA_000415505.1 Streptomyces afghaniensis 772 | reverse complement strand
GGTGGATGGCCCGTCGAAGACGTCCGGTCGCGCAGGTAGCCGTCGTCGCGTTCGGCGTCCAGATAGAGGGCGCGCAGGGTGTCGTTGGCCGCGAGGTCCAGGGCGAAGGGGTCGTCGGCGGCCCGGTCGGCGCCGTGGGCGCGGTCGTACTCCCGGCGCAGTCCGTGCCGCTCCCCCGCCTCACGGCCGTAGAAGCCGAGCCGCCCGTAGCCGAAGACCTCCCGGGGCTCGTCGGCGAGCCACCAGTTCACCAGGTCGAAGTGGTGCGAGGACTTGTGCACCATCAGGCCGCCGCTGTGGTGCTTCTCGCGATGCCAGCGGCGGAAGTAGTCGGCGCCGTGCCGCACGTCGAGCAGCCACTCGAAGTGGACGGAGAGCACCTCGCCGATCGCTCCGTCGGCGAGCAGGGCGCGGACCTGCTCGTGCACGGGGTTGAAGCGGTAGTTGAAGGCGACGGTCAGACAGTTGCCGGTCTCGCGGACGGTGTCGAGGATGCGGGTGCAACGCTCGGCGTCGACGGTCATCGGCTTCTCGGTGACGACCCGGCAGCCCGCCTTCAGCGCCGGGACGATGTAGCGGTCGTGCTCGGCGTCGACGGTGGTGACGACGACCTCGTCGATGTCCTCCTCGGTGAGCAGGTCGGTGAAGCGGTCGGGCTCCCACTCGGTGGCCGGCGGTGCGCCGGCCTCGGCCAGCAGCCGGTTGTGGAAGGCCATCCGGGTCGGGCTGGGGTCGCACAGCGCGGCCACGCGGTGGCCAGGGCGTTCGGCGAGGCCCCTGGTGAACAGCTGGGCCCGGTGGCCCGTGCCGACGACGGCTGCGCGCAGGACGGGATTTCGGCTCATGACAGGTGATCTGTCCCGGGGGCGGGCCGTCCACTCCCTCGGCGCGGAAAGCGCTTGCCGGAAGTGTGTGCCGAAGCGGTGTCAGCGCGACAGGGCGGGTGCCGAAGCCGGGGGCAGCGCGACAGGGCGCGTGCGGCGAAGCGGGGCCCCGTACGGCATCGCCTCGTACGGCGTCACCGCAGGCGGGCCGGGCAGGCGGGCGGGGCGGGAATCCCGCGCGCCGATGCCGGGGTCAGCGCGGGAAGGCGCGTGCCCAAGCCGGGGTCAGCGCGTCAAAGTGAGGCGGATGCCCACCGTGCCGTCCACGCCCCGGCGCAGCCGGCTGCCGAGCAGGGTGAGCCGGCCGACGAGGCCGTACTTGCGGGCGATCAGCTGCCGGTAGCGGGCGGTGGTGGCCGCGTCGCAGATCTCCGCCGTCGCGGGCACCTGCTCGCCGGTGGGGTTGCCGCGCAGGTCGCAGGGGCCGACCAGGACGTCGGCGCGGTTGCGGATCCGCTTGACCTTCCAGGAGTCGGCCGGCGTCCAGGCGCCGAGCGCGCTCCCGTCGCGCACCACCCAGACCGGGGTGGCGACCGGCGTACCGTTCCTGCGGTAGCTGGTGATCAGCAGGTACTTGCCCGCGCCCAGGTCGTCCAGCGCACTGTCGTCCATGGCGGGCAGTCTACGAGCGCGTCCCGCGCGGCGTGCCCCCGGCTTTCAGTGCAGCGCGGCGGCCATTCTCCGTACCGCCTCCCCGATCACCTCGGGCGAGGTCGCCAGGTTGAATCGGACGTGTCCGGCACCGCCCCTGCCGAAGGGCAGGCCGGAGTTGACGGCCACCCGGCCGCGGTGCAGGAAGGCGTCCGCCGGGTCGTCGCCGAGGCCGAGGGCGCGGCAGTCGAGCCAGGCGAGGTAGGTGGCGTCGCCCGGGCGGTAGCGGATCTCGGGCAGATGCTCGGCCAGCAGGTCCGCGAGCAGCCGCCGGTTGGCGTCCAGGCCGGACAGCAGGGCGGCCAGCCAGGCGACGCCGTCGCGCAGGGCGGCGGTGTGGGCGATGATGCCGACGTGGCTCGGGCCGTGCCCGACCTCCTCGGGCATCCGGGCCAGGTCGTCGGCGGCCCCGGGACCGGCGATCGCGAGGGCGGCCTTGAGCCCGGCCAGGTTCCACGCCTTCGAGGCCGACATCAGCGACAGTCCGCGTTCGGCGCCGGGCACACTGAGGTACGGCACGAAGCCGGTGCCGCCGACCACGAGCGGCGCGTGGATCTCGTCGGCGACGACGCGGACGCCGTACCGCTCGGCGAGTGCGGCGACGGCGGACAGTTCCTCTGCGGTGTGCACGGTGCCGGTCGGGTTGTGGGGGCTGCAGAGCAGGTAGGCGGCCCGTGCTCCGCCCGCGGCCACCTGGCGGAAGGTCTCCTCCAGGGCGCCGAGGTCGATGCGCCCGTCCGCCCCGAGCGGGGCCTGAACCACGCGCCGGTCCATGTGCTCGACGAAGTGGTAGAACGGCGGGTACACCGGCGGGTTCACGACCACCGCGTCCCCGTGTCCGGTGACCAGCTTGAGCATCTCGACGACGCCCAGCATGACGTCGGGCACGATCGCGGTGCGCTCCACGGCGAGCCCGTCCCAGTTCCAGCGCTTCCCGGCGAAGCCGGCCAGCGCCTGCGCGTAATCCGTACCGGCGGGGTAGCCGGTGTCGCCGAGGCGGAGCGCGTCGGTGACGGCGCGCACGACGGGCTCGGCGAGCGGCACGTCCATCTCCGCCACCCAGACCGGCAGCACGTCCTCGGGATAGGTGCGCCACTTCATGCTCGTGCGGCGGCGCAGATGGTCGAGCGTGAGGGCTTGCAGGGGATTCGGTTCACCGGACGTCTCGTGCGGGATCCTGGTCATGGGCACACGATAGGGGGCTGTGCAGTGAGCGGGAATCGTGAGGACGGGGAGCGGGGACGGGCCGAAGGCCCGTTCCTGGAGATCGCCTGCGACGAGTCCGGGTCGGACGGCGAGAACCTCACCGCCGGGAACACCGACGTGTTCGCGCACGCCAGCGTGTCGCTGTCGGTGGCGACGGCAGCCGCGGCCGTGCGGGAGATCCGGGACCGGATCCGCTCGCCGGCCGAGGAGTACAAGGCGAACCACCTGCTGCGGGAGAAGCACCGCGCGGTGCTGGAGTGGCTGCTCGCGCCGGACGGGCCGATCCACGGTCGGGCGCGGGTGCATCTCATGGAGAAGTCCTTCTTCGTGGTGGACCGGGCCGTCGGTGTGCTGCTGGGCGACCCGGGCGCGGCCCTCACCCTGTTCCGCGGGGGTCGCCGGACCTTCGGCGAGGACGGCTGGCGGGCGTTCCTGGAGGCGGCCAACCAGCTGCTGCGGGTGCGCAACAACGGGGAACCGGGCGCCCCCGTGGAGGTCTTCTACGGCACGGTCGACACCCTGCGGCGGGCCCGTCCGGATTCGGACGCAACAGCGATCCTGGAGCGGCTGGCCGCGACCCGGGCCCGCGCGGTGTCCTATCGGGCGGCGTTCCTGGACGGGCCGCCCCTGATCCCGGTGCTCAACCCGCTGCTGCCGGCGATCGTCCGGACGGCAGCGCTGTGGAGCGGCGACGGGCGGCCGGTCCGTCTGGTGCACGACCGGCAGAACATGCTGACGCCGGACCGCATCGCCTGGATCGAGGAGACGGCCCGGCGATCGGGGGTCGGACTGGCCGGGTTGCGGCTGGTCGTCGCACGCGAGGACGCGCGCGTGCAGGTGGCGGACTTCCTCGCCGGGATCGCCCGCAAGATCGCCTCCGACGTGCTGAACGGACGCGGGGACCCCGTGCTCACCGCCCTGCTGCGGCCCTACGTCGATCCGGGCTCGGTGTGGGGCGACGCGCGCAGCCGGGCCCTGCTCGCCGCCCCGGCGGACCTGGATCCGACCGTTCCCGCTGCCGGCCGGCGGTGAAGAGATCACGCGTGCGGTGAACACGGTGCGGCCGCGCCCCGTATGGGAAGAGGGCACTCAACTCAAGGAGTGCCCCGCGGTGTACACACCGTGATGTTCGGGTTCGGGAGCCATGCATGAGGCACGCACGACGACGGGTCGTCCGGCGAGTGACACGGCTGGCGGCCGTCGGCGGACTCCTTCTCGGAGGAGCGATGGTCACAAACGCCGTGGCGAGCGAGCCCCCCGACCCATCGATCGGCGTCCCGTACTCCGCGCGACCGGCCACGAGCATGGGCACCGATCTCGTGTCCCGGCTCGGCACCTCCCGTACGGCGGGCAGCTGGGTCGACTCCGCCGGCCGGCCGGTCGTCGCGGTCACGGACGAGAAGGCGGCCGACGAGGTCGAGCGCGCCGGTGCGCGGGCGAAGATGGTGCGCCACAGCATGAGCGACCTCAAGTCCGCCACGGCGACGCTGCGTTCGGCGCGCCGGGTGCCCGGTACCGCCTGGGCCCTGGACTACAAGAGCAACGAGGTGGTGGTCCGGGGCGACAGCACCGTCTCCGCCTCCGACTGGTCGCGGCTGACCGATGTCGCGGAGGACATCGGCGGCTTCGTGCGCATGGAGCGCACCGAGGGCACGTTCACGACGCGGGTCAACGGCGCGCAGCCGATCCTGTCGACCGCCGGGCGCTGTTCGGCGGGCTTCAACGTGACCGACGGGACGACGGACTACATCCTCACGGCCGGGCACTGCGGGCCCGACGGTTCCGTCTGGTTCGCCGACGACCGGGGCCGGGAGCAGGTCGGCTCGTCGCTCAAGGGGAGCTTCCCCGGTGACGACTACTCCCTGGTGAAGTACGACAGCGGCCGCGCGGGCGAGGGTGCGGACGTCGTGGCGGTCGGTGACGGCAAGGGTGTGCGGATCACGGGCGTGGCCGACGCGGAGGTCGGTCAGAAGATCTTCCGCAGCGGCAGCACGAGCGGGCTGCGCGAGGGGGAGGTGACCGCGCTGAACGCGACGGTCAACTACCCGGAGGGCACGGTCACCGGCCTCATCGAGACGAACGTGTGCGCCGAACCCGGCGACAGCGGCGGCCCGATGTTCGCCGACGGCGTCGCGCTCGGTGTGACGTCGGGCGGCAGCGGGGACTGCACGGCGGGCGGTACGACGTTCTTCCAACCGGTGACGAAGGCGCTGACCGAGCTGGGCGTCAAGCTGATCGTGGCCAAGCAGGCCGGCGGCACAGGCGCCTCCCCCGCGCCGGCGGCCTCGCAGGGCGCCGCCTCGCCCGGCTCGTCGGCGCCGGTGACGGGCGAGGACGTGTCGGGCCTGCTGACCCGCCTGACCGACCCGCGCAACGTGGGCCCCGGCCTGCTGGTCATCGCGGGCAGCCTCGTCGCCCTGGTGGCGACCCGGTGGATCCGCGCGGAGCAGGACCGCAAGGCGTATCGGCAGCACTACTCGGCCACTTGGGGATGACGCCGCCCGCTTCGGGTGAGGACGCCTCATGACCGTACTGCTCGATGCCACCGAGCTTCAGCGGGTGGTAAGACCGCAGGACATGCTCCGAGCTCTGCGCCAGGGCTTTGTCGCGGCCCTCGGCGTTCAGACGGCCCCGCAGCGCGTGCGCCAGAGCCTGCCGACGTCCGCCGGGAGCATCGCCGTGCTGCTTCCGGGGCTGCTGCCGGACATCCCCGCCTACACGGTCAAGGTGAACGCCAAGTTCCCGGGCTCCGACCCGGCGATCTCCGGCGTCGTCTGTCTCCACGACCTGGAGACCGGGGAGTTGCTCGCGCTGCTGGACTCCGCCTTCGTGACCGCGTGGCGGACCGGGCTGTCGGCGGCGCTGGCCACGGACCTGCTCAGCCCGGCCGGAGCGCGCACCGTGGGGATCGTCGGGGCCGGGGCCCAGGCGGACATGGCGCTGCGCGGGCTGACCCGGTTGCGCACGGTCGAGCGACTCGTCATCCACGATGTCGACGGCGAACGGGCCCACCGGATGGCCGAGGTCTGGCAACGGGCCGGACTCGCATGCGAGGTCGTCGGCAGTGCGCGGGAGGTCGCCCGGACCTGTGACTGCATCGTCACGGCGACCTGGTCCCGCCGCCCGCTGCTGCACCGTCCGGATGTCCGGCCGGGCGCGCACATCACCTCACTGGGCGCGGACGAACCGGGCAAGGCGGAACTGGATGCCGGGCTGTTGCGGCATGCGCGAGTCATCGTGGACGACCTCGACCTGGCCATGACGGCCGGCGCGCTGGGCAGTGCGGGCCTGCGCCGGGAGGATGCCGCGGCCGTACTGGGCCGGGTCGTCGACGGGACCGTCCCGGCGCGCACCGATGCCGGGCAGGTGACCGTCTACACCCCGGTCGGTCTGCCCTGGCAGGATCTCGCACTCTCCTGGGCCGCCTACGAGGCAGCGCTACGGGACGGGGTCGGCGTCGGCTTCCGGTTCCACGCGCGGCCGCAGGACGAGGGTGACGCGTGAGCACGCCGACACCGGTGCGGCTCTGCCTCACCCCAGCGTGAGCAGCACTGTCGCCACCCCCGCTCCCAGCAGCCCCAGCGCCTGGCGGCGGCTGATCCGTTCGTGCAGGAGGGCGAGGCCGAGGATGACGGGCAGGGCCGGGTAGAGGGACGCGAGGACGACGGCGATGGCGAGCAACTGGCGCTGCGCGGCGAGCAGATACAGCACGAGGCCGAGGGCCGCCCGGCCCCGATGAGCAGGGCCTGGACGCAGCGGCCCGGCGGCAGCCTCAGCCGGCGGGCGTGGCGGGCGGCGTCCGGGAGGAGGACGAGGACCGCGGCGGCACGGCCCGCGGCGACGGGCCACAGTCCGCTCGCGGTGGCTGCCTGCCCGAGGGCGAGGTACTGCACGGCCACGCCCGCGCTGGCGAGCAGTCCGTCCGCCGTCCCCTTGCCCGAACCGCGCCTGCCTCCGGAGACGAACCACAGCGCGGGCACCGTGACGCCGATGCCCAGCCAGGCCAGTGCCCCCGGGCGGTCGCCGAGGACGAGCACCCCGCACAGCACCGACAGCGCGACGCCGGTGACGGCGCTCACGGGCACCACGACGCTCATCGCGCCGCTGCTCAGCCCGCGGTTGAGGAACCGCATGGCGACGCCGCTGCCGACGCCGGACAGTGCCCCCCACAGCAGGTCGGCGGTGTGTACGGTGTCGGCGGGGATGAGGAGCGCGGCGGCGCAGGCGAGCAGCAATCCGCCGAGCTGGCCGAGGAAGGTGACGGCGGCGTGGTGGATGTGCCGGGACAGCAGGCCGCCGGCGAAGTCGACGATGCCGTAGACGACGGCCGAGGAAAGTGCGAGAAGGGCACCCATTCGATCAGGGGTGACCAGGGACGAGGGTCCGATGCGTCAGCGGACCTGGCTGACGCTCAGGCCGCGGGCGCGGACTGCGGGGCCGCGGCGGCCCACTCCAGGACGAGCCGCTGGTATTCCTCACGCTGCTCGACGCTCAGTGTCCCGCCCGACCGGCGCCACAGGGCCCGGATCTCCTCGTTGACCTCGTCAGCCGTGCGCTGGGAAGAGGATTCAACAGTGGTGGACATGCTGTGAAGCATACGTCGCCGCAGGTGAAGACGATGTGAGTAATCGTGAGTTAAACGGGCATTCCGGACAGTGTTGCTGATCACGTCCATCTCCCAGTAAACGTGAGCCTGTTCACGCTTCGGCCGATCCCAGCACCAGCACCTTGATGGCCAGGACGGCCGCGCCGCGCGCCCAGTCGTGAAAATCGGACACCTTCGTCTCCAGTTCGACCGGGGCGGCCAGGGGATGCCGGTTGTCGCGGACGGTGTCCTCGACCGTCTTGCAGGCCACGTCCATCAGCCCGACCCCCTCCCCCGCGAGCAGGATCTTCTGCGGCATCACGAAGTTGGAGATCTGCGCGACGAGCGTGCCCAGCGCCCGGGCCGCCTCGTCGACGACCCGGGCGGGCATCGGGTCCCCGGCGGCGGCCGCCGCGAGGATCTCCTCGTAGGTCCGGTCGCGGCCGGTGGCGGCCTGGACCTGGTAGCGGATGTTGGGAATGGTCAGCAGCGAGACGGCACTGCCGCGCCGGCCGTCCGGGGTGAGCGGGCCGTTGGGGTCGACGATCCAGTGCCGTCCGAAGCCGCGGTCCTCCTCGGCGTAGGCCACCCGCTCGCCGCCCAGGACGAGCCCGTAGCCGATGCCGGCGCCGATGGTGAGGACGACGAAGCGGTCCAGGCCGCGTCCGGCGCCGAACCAGGTCTCGGCCTCGACCAGGGCGGCGACGTCGTTCTCGACGACCACCGGCAGCCCGGTGCGCTCCTCGACGAGTTCGGCCAGGGGGACTCCCGCCACAGCAGGAAGGGGGACTCGCCGACGACGGCGCGGTCCTGGACGAAACCGCCGACTCCGATGCCGATCCCGGCGAGCCGGGGGTGGTCGCGGAGCAGCTCGGCGGTCATCCCCCCGAGCACGTCGGCGACTTCGGCGGGGTCGTGGGTGGTGAGCGGACGGTCGTGGCGGGCGACGATGTCGCTTCTGAGCGTGGTGACGACCCCGTAGACCATGTCCTCGGTGATCTTGAAGCCGAGGAAGGACCAGGAGTCGGCGACGACGTCCAGCGGTGTCGAGGGGCGGCCCTGGCGCGCCTCGGCCGGCACGCCCGCCTCGGCCACCTCGACCAGCAGGCCGGACTCGATCAGCGGTTTGGTCAGCCGGGTGAGGCTGCCGGCCGACAGTCCCAGCCTGCGGGCGAGTTCGGTACGCGACAGCGGGCCGTGCACGAGCACCTCGATCGCCACCGAGCGCTCCCCCGGGCTCAGCGGCGGCCAGCTGGCGATGCCTGCGGTCATGTCGGTGCGACTCCCCTCGCCCTTTTCTTTCGCACTGAAACCAACATGACCACTCTAAGGCGATGATGGTTCCTGCGAAAAGATGTTTGCACCCCTCTTGACGCGGCAATTGTTTCGCGCCAAAAGTAAGTCCCGCCAGAGGACGAGCCGCCGCAGCGAGGGAGTCTCCCGATGACCATCGCCTCCAGCAGCCCTCCGTCGCGTCTGCCCGTGGGCGGCGCGGCGGAGGCCCACAGCAAGCCCAGGACACGACGGACCGAGACGGGCGAGAACCGGGGTGACGGACGGCTGGCCGCGCTCTTCATCGCGCCGGCGCTGCTCGGCTTCGTCGTCTTCCTGCTCTGGCCGACGCTCCGGGGCATCTACCTGAGCTTCACCCGCTTCAACCTGCTGACGCCGGCCGAGTGGGTGGGCCTGGACAACTACGTCCGCATGGTCAACGACCCCATCTTCTGGGACTCGTTGACGGTCACCGTCGAGTACGTCGTCATCAACATCGGTGTGCAGACGGTCGCGGCGCTCGCCATCGCCGTCCTCCTCCAGCGGCTGACCCAGTCGGCGATGCTGCGCGGCATCGTGCTCACGCCGTACCTGATGTCGAACGTCGTCGCCGGCCTCGTCTGGCTCTGGATCCTCGACACCCAGCTCGGCATCGGCAACGAGATCATCAGCGCCGTGGGCGTCGAACGCATCCCGTTCCTCGCCGACGAGACCTGGGCGATCCCGACGATCGCGCTCATCAACGTGTGGCGGCACGTCGGGTACACCGCGCTGCTGCTGTTCGCCGGTCTCCAGGCGATCCCGGGCGACATGTACGAGGCGGCCCGGGTGGACGGCGCGAGCGAGTGGCGGATGTTCTGGCGGATCACCATGCCGCTGCTGCGGCCGGTGCTCGCGGTCGTGCTGATCATGACGGTGATCGGTTCGTTCCAGGTGTTCGACACCGTGGCCGTGACCACCGCGGGCGGTCCGGCGAACGCGACCAACGTGCTCCAGTACTACATCTACGGCTCCGCCTTCGGGCGCTTCCAGTTCGGCTACGCCTCGGCCATGTCCGTCGCCCTGCTGGTCGTGCTGAGCGCGATCACCGTCCTCCAGTACCGGCTCACCCGGGCCGGCCGGACCGACCTCGGCTGACGGAAAGGAGACACCGGTATGGCTGCCGTGACGACAACGACGTCGACGACCCTGCGACCGGTCCGGCGCAGGTTCCCCTTCGGGCGGGCCGCCGCCTGGACCGTGATGGGGCTGATCGTCCTCATCACCCTGCTGCCGTTCTACTGGATCCTGCGCACCGCGCTGTCCACGAACGCGGGGCTCAACGCCGATCCGACCAACCCCCTGCCCGTGGACCTCACCACGAGCGGCTTCGAACGGGCCCTCGGCATGCAGTCGGCCGAGGAGGCCGTCAAACAGGGTGGTGCCGGCGGCGGGCTCGACTTCTGGCGCTATCTGCTCAACTCCGTGCTGGTATCGACCCTGATCACCGGCTGTCAGCTCTTCTTCTCCGCGATGGCCGCGTACGCCTTCTCGCGGCTGCGCTGGCGCGGGAGGGACAAGGTGTTCGGCCTGTTCCTGGCCGGGATGATGGTGCCCACCATCTTCACCCTGCTGCCGAACTTCGTACTCATCAAGCAACTGCACCTGGTGGACTCGCTCCTCGGCATCGCGCTGCCCACCATGTTCATGACCCCGTTCGCGGTGTTCTTCCTGCGGCAGTTCTTCATGAACATCCCTCAGGAGGTCGAGGAAGCCGCGCTGCTGGACGGCGCCGGGAAGATCAAGATCTTCTTCCGGGTGGTGCTGCCGATGGCGTCCACACCGATCGTCACGCTGGGCGTGCTGACGTACATCACCTCC
Organism: Streptomyces afghaniensis 772; assembly: GCA_000415505.1. Classification (GTDB taxonomy): domain Bacteria; phylum Actinomycetota; class Actinomycetes; order Streptomycetales; family Streptomycetaceae; genus Streptomyces; species Streptomyces afghaniensis. Next base: position 14,016 of record KE354105.1, on the reverse strand, counting down.
TGGAACGACTACTTCTGGCCGCTGATGGTCTCCTACAGCGACAGCTCGCGGGTGCTGACCGTGGCGCTGGCGATCTTCCGGGCGCAGACCCCGGCGACCGGGGTCGACTGGTCCGGGCTCATGGCGGCGACGCTGATCGCCGCGCTGCCGATGCTGGTGCTGTTCGCCTGCTTCGCGCGCCGCATCGTCAGCTCCATCGGCTTCACCGGGATCAAGTAAGGGGACTGTGATGCGAATTCGTCTGCGTACGCTCGTCGCGGCGTCCGGAGCGCTGGCGCTGTCCCTGGTCAGCGGATGCGCACAGGGAGGGGCCGCCGGGTCCTCCGCGCACACGGTCACGTACTGGCTGTGGGACGCCAACCAGCTGCCCGCCTACCAGGCCTGTGCCAAGGGGTTCGAGAAGGAGAACCCCGGACTCAACGTCAAGATCACCCAGTTGGGCTGGAGCGACTACTGGACCAAGCTCACCGCCGGGTTCATCGCCGGCACCCAGCCGGACGTGTTCACCGACCACATCCAGAACTTCGGCCAGTACGCCGACCTGAAGGTCCTCGAACCGCTCGACGACCTCGGCATCGAGAACTCCGACTACCAGCCGGGCCTCGCCGCCAACTGGATCGGGAAGGACGGCCACCGCTACGGCGCCCCGAAGGACTGGGACACCGTCGCGCTGTTCTACAACTCGAAGATGACGGAGGAAGCAGGGCTCACCGCCGAGCAGCTGAACAACCTCGCCTGGAACCCCAAGGACGGCGGCACCTTCGAGAAGGCCATCGCCCACCTCACGATCGACCGGAACGGCAAGCGGGGCGACGAGCCGGGCTTCGACAAGAACAACGTCAAGGTGTACGGCCTGGCCTCCAACGGCGGCGGGTTCGGCGACGGCCAGACCCAGTGGAGCAACTTCGCCGCCTCCGCCGGGTGGAGCTACCTGGACAAGCCACGCTGGGGCACGAAGTACCAGTACGACAGCAAGACCTTCCAGTCGGTCGTCCAGTGGTACTTCGGTCTGGCGAAGAAGGGCTACATGCCGCCGCTGTCCGACTACAACGTCCAGTCCAACCAGGCGAACACCCAGGTCGCGGCGGGCAAGGCCGCCACCGCCTTCGACGGGGCCTGGATGATCTCCACGTACGCGGGCTTCAAGGGCCGGGACATCAAGACCGCCCTGACGCCGGTCGGCCCGACCGGCAAGCGCGCCACGATGATGAACGGGCTCGCCGACTCCGTCACCAAGGCCTCCAAGAACAAGGCGGGCGCCAAGAAGTGGGTGAAGTACCTGGCCTCGGACGAGTGCCAGAAGGTCGTCGGCCGTTACGGCGTGGTCTTCCCCGCGACGAAGGCCGGGACCGAGGCCGCCGTCGCCGCGTACCGGAAGAAGGGCATCGACGTCTCGTCGTTCACGAAGCCCGTGGCCGACAAGGAGAACTTCCGGACCTTCTCCTACCCGATCGCCAGCTATTCGGCGGACATGACGGCGCTCATGTCACCGGCGATGGAGGACATCTACGGCAACGGCAAGCCGGTCAGCAGCCTCGACGAGACCAACGAACAGATCAACCTGATCCTCTCGCAGTGATCACCACCGACCTAAGAAGGGCACGCCTTACATGACGTTCTCCATCGGCATCGTCGGCGCCGGACAGTTCTCGGGCCAGTTCGCCACGCTGTTCCAGGCCCATCCCGGCGTCAGCGCCGTCTACGTCACCGACCTGCTGCCCGAGAGGGCCGAACAACTCGCCGCCGCGCAGGGCCTCGCCGGCACCTTCCCGTCGTACCAGGCCATGCTGGAGTCGGAGGACGTCGACGCCGTCGCGATCTTCACCCAGCGGTGGACGCACGGGCCGCTGGTGCTCCAGGGTCTCAACGCCGGCAAGCACGTGTACTCCGCGGTCCCCATGGCGATCAGCACGGAGGAGATCGCGGCGATCATCGACGCCGTCAAGGCCACCGGGCTGACGTACATGATGGGCGAGACCAGCGAGTACAACCCGGCGACGGTCCACGCCCGCAACCAGATCGCCGAGGGCGCCTTCGGGCGGCTGTTCTACGCCGAGGGCGACTACGTCCACGACATGGACCTCGGGTTCTACGAGGCATACCAGTACAGCGGCGGCGAGAACTGGAAGGCCACCGCCAGCTATCCCCCGCTGCTGTACCCGACGCACGCGGTCGGCGGGGTGCTGGGCGCCTGGCGGACGCACGCGGTCAGCGTGTCCGCGATCGGTGTCGTCGACGACCGCGGCGACGGCGTCTTCGACAAGGAGATCAGCCAGTTCGGCAACGACTTCTCCAACGCCACGGCGCTGTTCGAGGTGGCGGGCGGCGGCTCGTTCCGGACGAACGAGTTCCGGCGGGTCGGCTACCCCTCGCACATACGGGAGTCGCGCTTCCGCTTCTTCGGGACCGAGGCGAGCATGGAGCAGCTCGCCACGGTCGCCCTGTGGCAGGACAAACAGGGCGTGAAGGACATCAGCGAACTGCTGGAGCCCAAGCCCACCATGGCGCCCGACGACCCGTCGCTGCAGCACATCGCGCCGGAGCTGCGGGCCGCGTTCACCTCCGGATCGGCTCCCGTGCACGACCGTGCGCGGCTGCCGAGGGAGTTCGACAATCTCCACAACGGCCACGAGGGCAGCCACCACTTCCTGGTGGACGACTTCGTGACCGCCGTCAACACGCGCACCCTGCCGTCGGTGAACGCGTGGGTGGCCGCCCGCTACACCCTGCCGGGCATCATCGCGCACGAGTCCGCGCGGCAGGGTGGAGTACGGCTGGAGATCCCGGACTTCGGGGACGCACCGCAGTAAGGGGCCGGTCCGAGCCGGGTGCCTGGATCAGGTGCCCGGCTTGCGGCCGTACACGAAGACGTCGTCGTTCTTCTTCAGCAGCGACCAGTACTTCTTCGCGTCGGTCTTGGTCATGTTGACGCAGCCGTGCGAGCCCGGCGGGTTCCACATGCTGACGCCGACCGAGTGGAAGGCCTGGCCGCCGTCGAAGAACTGGGCGTAGGGCATCGGCACGTCGTAGATGGACGAGACGTGGTCGATGTTGCGCCAGTAGATCTTCTTCAGGCCGGTGCGGGTCTCGTAGCCGTTGCGGCCGGTGCGGACGGGGACGGGGCCGTAGACGAGCTTCTTGCCGTCCTGGATCCAGCTCAGCTGGAGGCTCAGGTTCACACAGGCGATCCGGCCCTTGTTCACCGGGCACTTGCCGTCCTTGTTGGGGTTCTTCCCGACGGCCTTCTGCTTCTGCATCAGGTCCATCACGCCCCAGGTGACGGGCCCGGCGTAGCCGGCGTTCGGGGAGATGCCGTGCTTGGTCTGGAAGGCCTGGATCGCCTTGCAGTCGGCGGCGGACTGCTTGCCGTCGACCGGGCGGCCCAGGAACTTCTCGACCTGCTTCTGGTACGGCCCGGTCTGCGTGGTGCAGCTCGCGGCCGCGGCCGGACTGGCACCGAGTGCGAGTGTGAGCGGTGCCACCAGCGCGGTGATCCCGAGTGCGACGGCGCCCCGTCTGCGTACGTCCCCCATGGTTGGTCATGCCCTTTCGGAAGTGGTCACATGGTCTGCGATCCCTGCCAGCTAGACGGGCGTGCGGGGCGTTCGGTTGTGCGGTGTTCCAGCCTGCGACGAAACGGTGACATACCTCACCACTCGGCCGGCTTCTCACCGGTAGCCGGTCGTGTCGGCCGGCTTGCCCGCGTCCTGCACCTCGACGAGGTAGCGCCAGGCGTCCGGGCGGCTGCCGTCGAGGTCGGTGAAGCCGTACTCCTGGGCGAGGCCGCCGCTGGAGAGGGAGCGGCCGTTCCAGCGCGCCACGTCCGGGTCGGCGGCGAGCGCCGCGACGGCCCGCCCCACGTAGCGCGGGGTCTCCGAGATGGCGAAGTGGGGGACGCGCTCCAGTGCGTCGCGCCAGTTGTCCTCGCGTACCCCGTAGGTCTCCAGCATGATCTCCGAGCGCAGCCAGCCGGGGGTGAGGGCGACGGCGGTGGCGCCGCGCGGGCCGAGTTCGTGGGCGAGGGCGAAGGCCATGCGCAGGACGGACGCCTTGGCGAGGTCGTAGAAGAAGTTCACGCGGTAGTGGTCGCCGTTGTAGTCGGCGGTTCCGTCGGTGACCTCGACGACCAGGCCGCCGGGGTTGCGCAGCAGCAGGGGCAGGGCGTGGTGGCTGGTGATGGCGTGCGTCTCGACCGCGAGTCTGAGCAGGCGCAGGCCGTTGTCGAGGTCGTGCTCCCAGAGCCGGCTCTCCCACTCGAAGAGCTTCTCACCGCCCCAGATGTCGTTGACCAGGACGTCGAGGCGGCCCTGTTCGTCGGCGATGCGGTCGACGAGGGCGCGGACCTGCGCCGGGTCGAGGTGGTCGGTGGGTACGGCGATGCCCTGCCCGCCGGCCTCGGTGACCAGGTCGGCGGTGTCCTCGATGGTCTCGGGCCGGTCGTACTCCGAGCGGCGGGCGCGGGTGCTGCGGCCGGTGACGTAGACGGTGGCGCCTGCCGCTCCGAGTTCCACCGCCATGCCCCGTCCCGCGCCCCGGGTCGCTCCGGCGACCAGTGCGACCTTGCCCTTCAGTGGAGCTGACATGTCCGACCTCCCGTGACCGTGGCTGCTTGTCGCTTCCAGGGTGACGGGTAAGCCGGACATCTTCTGTCGCCTTTTACGGGCGACACGCGGTCAGTGGCCGCGGGCGATCCACTCCTGGAGGTGGGGGGCCTCCGCTCCGATGGTCGTGGAGTCTCCGTGGCCGGTGAGGACCTTCGTCTCGGGCGGCAGCGTGAGGAGGCGGTCGCGGATCGAGTCGATGATCGTCGGGAAGTGCGAGAAGGACCGGCCGGTGGCGCCGGGGCCGCCCTGGAAGAGGGTGTCGCCGGTGAAGACGGTGGCGAGCCCGGGGTCGTACAGGCACACCGCGCCGGGCGCGTGCCCCGGGGTGTGCAGGACGCGCAGGTCGGCGCCGCCGGCCTCGATCACCTGGCCGTCGACCAGCCAGGCGTCGGGCTCGCGGTCCGGGTGGGTCTGCGCCCACAGCGGCAGGTCGTCGTGGTGCAGCCAGATGGTGGCCCCGGTGCGCTCGGCGAGGGCGGGGGCGGCGTCGATGTGGTCGTTGTGGGCGTGGGTGCACACGATGGCCGCGAGCCGGCGGTCCCCGACAGCCGCGGCGATGGCGTCGGCGTCGTGCGCGGCGTCGATGACGATCGCCTCGTGGTCGTCGCCGACGATCCAGACGTTGTTGTCGACGTCCCAGGTGCCGCCGTCGAGGCTGAACTGCCCGGAGGTGACGAGGTGTTCGACGCGCGGGGCCATCACAGCACCACCACCGAGCGCAGCACGTCGCCGTGGTGCATCCGCTCGAACGCCTTCTCCACCTCGTCGAGCTGGATGGTCTCGGTGACGAACGCCCCGAGGTCCAGGCGTCCTTGCAGGTGCAGGTCGATCAGCATGGGGAAGTCGCGGGAGGGCAGGCAGTCGCCGTACCACGACGACTTCAGCGCCCCGCCCCGGCCGAACACGTCCAGCAGCGGCAGTTCGAGTTTCATCTCGGGGGTGGGCACGCCGACCAGGACGACCGTGCCGGCGAGGTCGCGGGCGTAGAAGGCCTGCTTGTACGTCTCCGGGCGGCCGACGGCCTCGATGACGACGTCGGCGCCGAAGCCGCCGGTGAGTTCGCGAATCGCCTCGACCGGGTCGGTCTCGCGGGAGTTGACGGTGTGGGTGGCGCCCATGGTCCGGGCGGTCTCCAGCTTGCGGTCGTCGATGTCGACGGCGATGATCTTCGCTGCTCCGGCCAGGTGCGAGCCGGCGATGGCGGCGTCGCCGACGCCTCCGCAGCCGATGACGGCGACCGTGTCGCCCCGGCCGACGTTCCCGGTGTTGATCGCGGCGCCGATGCCGGCCATGACGCCGCAGCCGAGCAGCCCGGCCACCTGCGGGGCGACGGCCGGGTCGACCTTGGTGCACTGCCCGGCCGCGACGAGGGTCTTCTCGGCGAAGGCACCGATGCCGAGGGCAGGGGACAGCTCGGTACCGTCGCTCAGGGTCATCTTCTGCCCGGCGTTGTGGGTGTCGAAGCAGTACCAGGGCCGCCCGCGCAGACAGGCGCGGCATTTCCCGCACACGGCACGCCAGTTGAGGATCACGAAGTCACCGGGTTCGACGTCGGTGACGCCGTCGCCGACCGCCTCGACCACGCCCGCGGCCTCGTGGCCGAGCAGGAAGGGGAAGTCGTCGCTGATGCCGCCCTGCTTGTAGTGCAGATCGGTGTGGCACACCCCGCAGGCCTGGACGCGCACCACCGCCTCCCCCGGGCCGGGATCGGGCACGACGATGGTCTCGATCCGTACCGGCTCGTCCTTGCCCGGTGCGATCACACCGCGTACTTCCTGCGCCATGCTGACTCCTTCGTCGGCCCGGATGCCTTCCTTTCCGACCCTACGCGCGACTGATCGGTAAGGGATGAGGATCGGCCACCCGCGGCGCCGTATCCCCAGCTCACACGGTGCCCGAAAAGGCGGGGCACCGCCCCTGGCGGGCCCCTTAACCTGACAGCTCCGCCCGACGCCGAAGGAGCGACGTGAGCATCGCAGAGACCGAGACCGGGACACCCGCCTGGCGGCTGCTCCTCGGATACGTACGGCCGCACCGCCGTTCCCTGTTCGCCGGTGCCGTGCTCTCGCTGGTCACCGGGGCGACCGGGCTGATGCTGCCGCTCGTGGCGCGGGGCCTGATCGACGATCTGGCGCACGACAGGGCGATCACCGGCGCGCTGCTGGCGATGTCGGCCCTGGTCGTGACCAACGCGGCGGTCGGCGCGCTGGGTTCGTACGTGTTGCAGCGCACCGCCGAGTCGGTGGTGCTCGGCGCGCGGCGCGCCCTGTCGTCGTATCTGCTGAGGCTGCGGATCACGGCCGTGGACCGCAGCGAACCCGGCGACCTGATGGCCCGCATCACCTCGGACACCACCCTGCTGCGTGCGGTCACCACCGACTCGCTGGTCGGGCTGGGCACGGGCGGACTCACGCTCGTCGCGACGGTGGTGATGATGGGCCTCGTGGAGCCCGTGCTGCTGGGCGTCACCCTGGCCGTGATCGTGGGCGCGGGCGTGATCCTCGGCGTGATCGTGCCGCGTATCAACAAGGCGAGCCGGCAGGCGCAGGACGCGGTGGGTGTCATGGGTGCCTCGCTGGAGCGGATCCTCGGCGCCCTGCGCACCGTGAAGGCGTCCGGTGCCGAGCACCGGGAGGAACGCACGCTGCACGAGGCGGCGCAGGAGTCGTGGCGGCAGAGCGTGCGGGCCGCCAAGTGGTCGGCGGCCGCGGGCAACACGGCGGGGCTCGCCATGCAGATCGCCTTCATCACGGTGCTCGCCGTGGGCGGCGCGCGCGTGGCGACCGGCGCGATCGACGTGGGCACGCTGGTCGCGTTCCTGCTGTTCGTCTTCTACCTGATGTCGCCGATACAGCAGGTCGTCGGCGCCGTCACGCAGTACCAGACGGGCGCCGCGGCCCTCACCCGCATCCAGGAGGCGCTGCGGCTGCCCGCCGAGCCGACGACCGCGTCCGCCCCGCTCCCCTCCCCCGGCGCGCGGCCCGCCGCCCTCGCCTTCGACGACGTCCGCTTCCGCTACGCCGACGATCTGCCGTACGTCCACCACGGCGTGACCTTCGCCGTACCCGCGCAGGGCATGACGGCGTTCGTGGGCCCGTCCGGCGCCGGCAAGACCACCGTCTTCTCGCTGATCGAGCGGTTCTACGAGCCGGATTCCGGGGTGATCACGCTCGACGGACGCGACCTCGCCGACTGGGAGCTGACGCAACTGCGCGCCGCGATCGGCTACGTGGAGCAGGACGCGCCGGTCCTGTCGGGCTCCCTGCGCGACAACCTGCTGCTGGGCAACCCGGAGGCGGACGACGACGCCCTCGCGCGGGTTTTGAAGACGACCCGTCTCGACGGTCTGGTCTCCCGGCTGCCCGCCGGCCTCGACACGCTCGTCGGGCATCGTGGCACCAAGCTGTCGGGCGGCGAGCGCCAGCGGGTCGCCATCGCCCGGGCGCTGCTGCGCCACCCCCGGCTGCTCCTGCTCGACGAGGCGACCTCGCAGTTGGACGCGGTCAACGAGGCGGCGCTGCGCGACACCGTCGCGGCCGTGGCCCGTACGACCACGGTCCTCGTGGTGGCGCACCGGCTGTCCACGGTGACGATGGCCGACCGGATCGTGGTGATGGACGCGGGCCGGGTCCGGGCGGTCGGCACGCACCGTGAGCTCGTGACCGCCGACCCGCTCTACGCCGAGCTGGCCGCGACGCAGTTCCTGGCCGCGGAGGACTGAGACTGCGGGCGGGGACACGGGCGGGCGGTTCCGCTCCCCTCTCAGGCTCAGTGGTCCGGCTCCGTTTGCCGAGCCCGCCGGACGGGAGGAGCCTCGACAGGAGGGACCCCTCGCGGCCCGCTTCCGACCGGGTCGCGGCCCTTCGAAGGAGGTCATCATGGGAACCGCGGCAGACCCCGCCTTCGACAGAGAGACCCTGCGCCAGGGTGTCGAACAGAGCCCGGACATTCTGCTCTCGCTCTACGCGGACGACGCGGAGTTCCGCATCGTCGACCACACGACCCAGCCCAGCCACCCCAAGGTCCTGCACGGCCGGGACGAGATCAGCCGGATGCTGGAGGACGTCTACAGCCGCGACATGACGCACAAGCTGGAGCGCTGCGTCATCCAGGGCGACGAGGCCGCCTACAGCGAGAGCTGCGAGTACGCGGACGGTGTGCGCGTCCTGTCCGAGTCCATGCTGTCGCTGCGGGACGGCAAGATCACCGAGCAGACCCTGGTCCAGGCCTGGGACGAGTAGGAGCAGGAGGAGATCAACGTAACCTCTTCCTGTGCCAGCCTCCCGCCTGCATCGCGTCGCCGTCCTTGTGCTCGAGGGTGCGAAGCCGCTCGATGTCGGAATTCCCGCGCAGGTCTTCACGACCCGCGCGAGCATGCCGTACGAGGTGCGGGTGTGCGGGGCGACACCCGGTCTCGTGACCGGCGGCGACGGCCTCGCGTACTACGTCGCCGACGGCCTGGACGCGCTGGCGTGGGCCGACATCGTCTTCGTCCCCGGCTACCGGTTCCCGGACCGCGACGACCCGCCGCAGGCCGTTCTCGAGGCACTGATCGCCGCCCATGACCGGGGCGCCCGGCTCGCCGCCATCTCGACGGGTGCCTTCGCGCTCGCCGCCACGGGCCTGCTCGACGGCAGGCGTGCCACGACGCACTGGCACTACACGCGGGCCCTCATGGCCAGGCATCCGCTCGTCCGGGTCGACGAGAACGTGCTGTTCGTCGACGAGGGCAGCGTGCTCACCTCGGCCGGCGCCGCCTCCGGCATCGACCTGTGCCTGCACATCCTGCGCGGCGACCTCGGAGTGGCCGCGTCCAACCACGCGGCCCGGCGTCTGGTCGCCGCCCCCTACCGCAGCGGCGGCCAGGCCCAGTACGTGCCGCGCAGCGTCCCCGAGCCGCTCGGCGAGCGGTTCGCCGCCACCCGCGAGTGGGCGCTGCACCGGCTCGGCGAGCCCCTCACCCTCGACGTACTGGCGCGGCAGGCGGGGGTCTCGCCGCGCACGTTCTCCCGGCGCTTCGTCGAGGAGACCGGCTACACGCCGATGCAGTGGGTGATGCGCGCCCGCATCGACCTGGCCCGCGAACTGCTGGAGCGCTCGCAGCTCAGTGTCGAACAGATCGCCACCGACGTCGGGCTCGGCACCGGTGCGAACCTGCGCCTGCACTTCCAGCGCATCCTCGGCACCACACCGAGTGAGTACCGGCGGACCTTCACCCGGGGTGAGTGACCCGCCCGGCACCGTGTGACGGGGTGTGGCGGTCGTGTGGCGGGCTGTGGCGGGATCCTTTTGAACCGTGGCGATTCCGCCACTGTCAGCGGCGCCGGCCGCGGGCGAGCCTGGTGGGGAAGGGAAGGGACATCACACATGACTCGCATCGCCATCAATGGGTTCGGCCGCATCGGACGCAATGTGCTGCGCGCACTGCTGGAGCGCGACAGCGCCCTCGAGGTCGTCGCCGTCAACGACCTGACGGAGCCCGCCACTCTCGCCCGGCTGCTCGCCTACGACAGCACGGCCGGCCGGCTCGGGCGCCCGGTGACCGCCGACGGGGACGCCCTCGTCGTCGACGGCCGCCGGATCACGGTGCTGGCCGAGCGCGAACCGGCGCAGCTGCCGTGGGCCGAACTCGGCGTCGACATCGTCCTGGAGGCCACCGGCCGCTTCACCTCGGCCAAGGCCGCCCGGGCCCACCTCGACGCGGGCGCGAAGAAGGTCCTCGTCAGCGCGCCGTCGGACGGCGCCGACGTCACGCTCGCGTTCGGGGTCAACACCGACGCCTACGACCCGGACCTGCACACGATCGTCTCGAACGCCTCCTGCACCACCAACGCACTCGCGCCGCTGGCCGCGGTCCTCGATGAACTCGCCGGTATCGAGCACGGGTTCATGACGACGGTGCACGCCTACACGCAGGAGCAGAACCTGCAGGACGGTCCGCACCGCGACGCCCGTCGCGCCCGGGCCGCAGGCGTCAACATCGTGCCGACCACGACCGGCGCCGCCAAGGCGATCGGCCTGGTGCTGCCGAACCTCGAAGGCAAGCTGTCGGGCGACTCGATCCGCGTGCCGGTGCCGGTGGGCTCGATCGTCGAACTCAACACGTCCGTCGCCCGCGACGTGACGCGCGACGACGTGCTGGCGGCGTACCGCGCCGCGGCGCAGGGGCCGCTCGCCGGCATCCTCGAGTACTCGGACGACCCGCTCGTGTCGTCCGACATCACGGGCAATCCCGCCTCGTCGATCTTCGACTCGGCCCTCACCCGCGTCGACGGCCGCCACGTCAAGGTGGTCGCCTGGTACGACAACGAGTGGGGCTTCTCGAACCGCGTGATCGACACGCTCGAGTTCCTCGCCACCCCCTCGTAGGCAGTCACGGCTCGTCGGCCTGACAGAGCCCGGGTCACCGCCGGCCCGATGGCCATCGCGACGCTGCCGCCCGGGTGTGATCAGCGCATCCATGCGCTGTACGACATGACGTCGCCCTTCTTGACGCCGTACTCGGGTTCGGCGGTGGAGAAGGTCGTCTCCAGGCCGAGGACGGCACCGGTGACCGGGTCCATGATCAGCATGTGGTGGGCGCCGGGGCCGTCGTACACGTACGCCTGACCGCGTCGCCCGAGGCGGTCGGTCACCTGGCCGACGGGCCGCAGCCCCTCGGCGCCGGCAAGGAGACGGGCCAGGGCCGCGGTCTCCCGGGCGCCGAGGGTCCAGTGGTCGAGCAGCACCTTGACGGCGTCCAGCAGCTGCGGCGTGGTCAGCGGAGTGTCCGTGTACTGAGCCTCCGTCAGATAGGCGCGCAGCCGGGCGAGGTCGTGCGGCGGCGGGGACTGGGGCGGGGCGTCGCTCCAGCTCGGCGGATAGGTCTGGTCGCTGAGGACGTGCCCGTCGTCGACGAGGTGCGGCTCGCCGCCCGCGCCGGAGAGGACGGGGCGACCCGGGTGTCTCGGGTCGGTCGCGACGACGAGCTCCGTGTGACTGCCGTCGGCCTGCCAGCGCACGATGCGCTCCTCGGGCAGGGTGATCGGGGGCTTGTCGTCCGACATGCCCATGCTCCAGGACTGCACGTGCGTGCCCTTGCGCAGACGGGGCGAGCCGTCGGCGGCGGCCTGTTCGGCGCGCTCGGCCAGCCGGCCCAGGGGCAGGGGTGTGGATCCGGTCTGCACGACCAGCGGTCGGGGTGCGGCGACCGCCGGTGTGGTGTTCGGGCCGCTCAGTACGAGGGTCAGCGCGAGGGCGGCGACGACGGCCGTGGCGACGAGCCCCCAGGCCGGCCGGGGCCGGCCGGAGCCGGGCAGCAGCCGGTCCCGCAGACGCCGGGAGGGCCGCTCACGCAGCAGCCGCTCCAGCCGGCGCTCGGCGCCGTGGTCCAGGGGGCCGTCGCCGAAGTGGGGGCCGTCGGACGGCACCGGGTTGGCACCGCGCAGCAGTTCGAGTTCGTCAGCCATGGCCGTGTTCCTTAGGGGCGTTCACGTGGGCGGCGGACAGAGGGCGCGGGGCCCGAGTGCGGCGGCCGGCCGGGGGCGCGGTCAGGGCGCGTGCGACATGTCCGGACAGGGCGCGTGCGACACGGCCGGCCCCGGCCACGGCACCCACCGCACCCACGGCACCAACGGCACCAACGGCACCAACGGCACCAACGGAGCCAACGGAGCAAGCAACCCCGGTCCCGGACAGCAGGCACGCGGCGCACTCAACCCCGGTCCCGGACAGCAGGCACGCGGCGCACTCAACCCCGGCCCCGGGCAGCGCACGCGCGTGCGATGCGCTGACAAGGCGTGCCGTCGGTGGGCAGTCATCCGTCGCGACGCCGGGCGCGGAGTGGACGTCGGTCATCGTCGTTCTCCCTCGCCCAGTGAGCGTCCCGTTCCCGCCATGCCCGCCATGCCCGCGGGACGCATCCCGTCGATCTCGGCTCTGAGGCGGCGGCGGGCCCGGTGCAGCCGCATCGCGGCGGCCCGCCTGCCGCAGCCGAGGGCGATCGCGACCTCGTCGATGCCGAGTTCCTCCCAGGCCGTCAGGCGCAGCACCTCCTGGTCGGCCGCGGACAACCGCGCGAGTGCCTCGTGCACCCAGCCGCCGGGCGTGTCGGCTTCGGGGCCCGCCGCGATGTGCCGTCCGTGCGCCGTGTCTTCGTTGCCGAGCCGGTCGACGAGCCGGCGCCGGCGTCCGTGGCCGCGCACCGCGTTGGCCAGGCAGTTGCGTGCCACGCCGTACAGCCAGGGCAGCGGGGAGGAGGGCAGGTCGGCCCGGCGCCGCCAGGCGACCGTGAACACCTCCGCCACCACTTCTTCCACCTCGCCGGCCCGCCCGTCCAGTCGCCGCGCGACATAGCGGCTGACCGCCCAGTAGTGCTCGCGATAGGCAGCGGCGAAGATCTCGTCGTTGCTCATGTCCCGTTCGTGTCCGGCACCTTCCCGATCGTCACACCCGGTTCTCGTGATGCTCGTCGCGTCCATGAAGTGTGACGTCCGGGCGGGGCTCGGACACAGGCGGGGCATGAGGCACCTGAAGTGGCTGACCACCACGGATCACAAGACGATCGGCACGCTGTACCTGGCCACGTCGTTCGCGTTCTTCGTCATCGGCGGCGTGATGGCGCTGTTCATGCGCGCCGAGCTCGCCCGGCCCGGTCTGCAGATCATGTCGAACGAGCAGTTCAACCAGGCGTTCACGATGCACGGCACGATCATGCTGCTGATGTTCGCGACGCCGCTGTTCGCCGGCTTCGCGAACTGGATCATGCCGCTGCAGATCGGCGCGCCGGACGTGGCCTTCCCCCGGCTGAACATGTTCGCCTACTGGCTGTACCTGTTCGGCTCGCTCATCGCCGTCGGGGGCTTCCTCACGCCGCGAGGGCGCGGCCGACTTCGGCTGGTTCGCCTACAGCCCGCTCTCGGACGCGGTCCGCTCCCCGGGCATTCGGCGCCGACCATGTGGATCATGGGTCTGGCCTTCTCCGGCTTCGGCACCATCCTCGGCTCGGTCAACTTCATCACCACGATCATCTGCATGCGCGCCCCGGGCATGACCATGTTCCGCATGCCGATCTTCACCTGGAACGTGCTGCTGACCGGTGTGCTGGTCCTGCTGGCCTTCCCGGTCCTGGCCGCGGCGCTGTTCGCCCTGGAGGCGGACCGCAAGTTCGGTGCGCACGTCTTCGACTCCGCCAACGGCGGCGCGTTGCTGTGGCAACACCTCTTCTGGTTCTTCGGCCATCCAGAGGTGTACATCATCGCGCTGCCGTTCTTCGGCATCATCTCCGAGGTCATTCCGGTCTTCTCCCGCAAGCCGATGTTCGGTTACACGGGTCTGATCGGCGCGACCATCGCGATCGCGGGTCTGTCCGTGACGGTGTGGGCGCACCACATGTACGTCACCGGCGGTGTGCTGCTGCCGTTCTTCTCCTTCA
>KE354104.1 GCA_000415505.1 Streptomyces afghaniensis 772 | reverse complement strand
AACCAGGGCGGTGGCGGCGGCTGGGGCGGTGGCTCCGGCGGCGGCCAGCAGGGCGGCGGCTACTCGGACGAGCCCCCCTTCTAGGGCGGGTTCGCACCCCAACTTCTTGATCACACAGGAGATACACCATGGCGAAGCCGCCTGTGCGCAAGCCGAAGAAGAAGGTCTGCGCATTCTGCAAGGACAAGGTCACGTACGTGGACTACAAGGACACGAACATGCTGCGGAAGTTCATTTCCGACCGCGGCAAGATCCGTGCCCGCCGCGTGACCGGCAACTGCACGCAGCACCAGCGTGACGTCGCCACGGCCGTGAAGAACAGCCGTGAGATGGCGCTGCTGCCCTACACCTCCACCGCGCGATAAGGGAAGGGTGACCGACACATGAAGATCATCCTCACCCACGAGGTCTCCGGCCTCGGTGCCGCGGGCGACGTCGTCGACGTCAAGGACGGTTACGCTCGCAACTACCTGATCCCGCGGAAGTTCGCTATCCGCTGGACCAAGGGTGGCGAGAAGGACGTCGAGCAGATCCGTCGTGCTCGCAAGATCCACGAGATCCAGACCATCGAGCAGGCCAACCAGGTGAAGGCCCAGCTCGAGGGCGTCAAGGTCCGCCTGGCTGTCCGCTCCGGCGACGCCGGTCGTCTCTTCGGTTCCGTCACCCCGGCCGACATCGCTTCCGCGATCAAGGCTTCCGGTGGCCCCGAGGTCGACAAGCGCCGCATCGAGCTGGGCTCGCCGATCAAGACGCTGGGCGCTCACGAGACGTCCGTGCGTCTGCACCCCGAGGTTGCCGCCAAGGTCAACATCGAGGTCGTCGCGGCCTGAGTTCCGCGCTCGCTGAAGCAGTGAGCGATGGGGCCGCACCCTTCGGGGTGCGGCCCCATCGTCGTTTCGGCGCCATCGTCGTTTCACGTGAAACACGATGTTTCACGTGAAACAGTCAGCAAGGCCGAGGCCGGCCGTCAGCGGGTCGCGCCCGTCACGATCCAGCGGCCCGAGCGGGTCCGGAGCCACAGCGTCAGCATCCGCACGGTCATCATCAGCGTCATGGTGGCCCAGAGGGCGGTGAGCCCACCGCCCAGTACCGGTACCAGCAGGGCGACCGGGGTGAAGACCGCCAGAGTGATCAGCATCGCCCAGGCCAGGTAGGGACCGTCGCCGGCGCCCATCAAGACTCCGTCCAGGACGAAGACGATGCCCGAGATCGGCTGTGAGAGGGCGACGATGAGCAGGGCGGGCAGCGCTGCGTCCTTGACCGCCGAGTCACTGGTGAACAGGGGCAGGAATGCCGGTCGGGTGATGACGACCAGAATGCCGAGGACGACTCCGACGGCGATCCCCCACTCGACCATGCGACGGCATGCCTCGCGGGCCCCCTGTGCGTCACCGGCTCCGAGATAGCGCCCGATGATGGCTTGTCCCGCGATGGCGATGGCGTCGAGGGCAAAGGCGAGCAGGCTCCACAGGGACAGGATGATCTGGTGTGCGGCGATGTCGGCGTCCCCGAGACGAGCGGCGACCGCCGTGGCGATCATCAGGATCGCCCGCAGGGAGAGGGTGCGAACCAGCAGGGGAACACCAGCCTGTGCGGAGGCCCTGATCCCGGCGGCGTCCGGGCGCAGCGAGGCACCGTGCTTGCGCGCCCCGCGCAGGACCACGGCGAGGTAGACCACGGCCATGCCCCACTGGGCGATGACGGTTCCCCAGGCGGAGCCGGCGATCCCCAGGTCGGCGCCGTAGACGAGCCCTGCGTTGAGGGCGCCGTTGGCGACGAAGCCGGCGATGGCCACATAGAGAGGCGTTTTGGTGTCCTGGAGGCCGCGCAGCACGCCGGTCGCGGCGAGGACGACGAGCATGGCTGGTATGCCGAGCGTGGAGATGCGCAGGTACGTGGTCGCATAGGGAGCTGCCGCGTCCGAAGCGCCGAAGAGGTCCACGATGCCGGACGCCGTCGGCAGGACGACGGCGACGACGGCAGCGCCGAGGAGCAGGGCCAGCCAGATGCCGTCCATGCCCTGGCGGATGGCGGCCTGGAGATCACCCGCGCCGACGCGGCGGGCGACCGCCGCTGTCGTGGCGTAGGCGAGGAAGACGAAGACACTGACGGCGGTCATCAACAGGGCCGAGGCGACGCCGAGGCCGGCGAGTTGAGCCGTACCCAGATGGCCCACGATGGCGGTGTCGGCCATGAGGAAGAGGGGCTCGGCGACGAGGGAGCCGAAGGCCGGCACGGCCAGAGCGACGATCTCTCGGTCGTGCTGTCTCCGGCCGGTTCTGCGGCGCGCGGGGGCCTGTGTCATGTGCACCAATCTAATCGTCCACAGGTAAGAGATGCAAAGGCTTTGCGTCCCTTACTTTCCGTCCAGGGGTGCGCACTTCTGTGCACCGTTCGAAGCGATCTTGCGCCGGTTGGGGAAGTTTTTCTTCTGCACAGCCGGTGGACGGCAAAATCGCAGGTCAGGGTCCTCTCTTCGTGACGGCTGGAAGCTTGTTCACAGGCCTGTCCACCGGGTCGTGCACAGGTTTTGAGGAGTTCTCCACAGCATCTGGGCCGTCGTCCACATGGCCTGTGGATAACCAGATTGGCTGACGGTGCCGAGAGGCCTAACGTGGTCCGGCGCCCGCTCCGTCTGCCGGTTTTTAAAACGTCACAAAACCGGCGTTGACCAACCGGAGTTGGGCGTCTCATTTGTCAGTGCCGTGCCGTAGAACAGAGGGGCACGGCGAGGTCTGCTGCGGCGGACGGGAGGAGGTGGCTCGGTGAGCATTTCCGAGCCCTTGGACGACCCGTGGGCCGACAGCGGTCCCAGTGATCGTCTGCCCGCCTCCCGCCGCCGTGGCGACGGAGCTCGGGGCCGCGACGAACAACACGAGCGCGGCAGGGACAACGGTGCGTGGGACGGTGGCGCCGCCCCGGCGTTCGAGCGGGTCCCGCCGCAGGACATCGAGGCCGAGCAGTCCGTCCTCGGCGGCATGCTGCTCTCCAAGGACGCCATCGCCGACGTCGTCGAGATCCTCAAGGGCCACGACTTCTACAAGCCGGCCCACGAGACGATCTACCAGGCCGTCCTCGACGTCTACGCCAAGGGCGAGCCGGCCGACCCCATCACGATCGCCGCCGAGCTCACCAAACGGGGCGAGATCAACAAGGTCGGCGGGGCCTCGTACCTGCACACCCTCGTCCAGACGGTGCCCACGGCCGCCAACGCCGCCTACTACGCGGAGATCGTCCACGAGCGGGCCGTACTGCGTCGCCTGGTCGAGGCGGGTACGCGCATCACGCAGATGGGATACGCGGCCGACGACGACATCGACGAGATCGTCAACCGCGCCCAGGCGGAGGTCTATGCGGTCACCGAGCAGCGCACCAGCGAGGACTACCTGCCGCTCGGCGACATCATGGAGGGCGCGCTCGACGAGATCGAGGCGATCGGCTCGCGCAGCGGCGAGATGACCGGCGTGCCCACGGGGTTCACAGACTTCGACTCGCTCACCAACGGGCTTCACCCGGGCCAGATGATCGTCATCGCCGCGCGTCCCGCCATGGGTAAGTCGACGCTCGCGCTGGACTTCGCGCGGGCCGCCTCGATCAAGAACAACCTGCCGAGTGTGATCTTCTCGCTCGAAATGGGGCGCAACGAGATCGCGATGCGTCTGCTGTCCGCCGAGGCGCGGGTCGCCCTGCACCACATGCGGTCCGGCACGATGACGGACGAGGACTGGACGCGCCTGGCCCGGCGGATGCCGGACGTCTCGGCGGCCCCGCTCTACATCGACGACTCCCCGAACCTGTCGATGATGGAGATCCGGGCCAAGTGCCGCCGCCTCAAGCAGCGCAACGACCTCCGGCTGGTGGTCATCGACTACCTCCAGCTGATGCAGTCCGGAGGTTCCAAGCGGGCCGAGAGCCGTCAGCAGGAGGTCTCGGACATGTCCCGTAACCTCAAGCTGCTGGCCAAGGAGCTGGAGATCCCGGTCATCGCGCTCTCCCAGCTGAACCGTGGTCCCGAGCAGCGCACGGACAAGAAGCCGATGGTCTCCGACCTGCGTGAGTCCGGTTCCATCGAGCAGGACGCCGACATGGTCATCCTGCTGCACCGCGAGGACGCCTATGAGAAGGAGTCGCCGCGCGCGGGCGAGGCCGACCTGATCGTGGCCAAGCACCGAAATGGTCCGACGGCGACGATCACGGTGGCCTTCCAGGGTCACTACTCGCGGTTTGTGGACATGGCGCAGACCTGATCCGGTGCCGACGGCGAAATGAGGTCGACTCGCCGGCCCGGGCCAGGTGGACTTGGGCCATGACGACACCTCAGGAAGAGCTGCTCCCCACAACGAGTCGTGCGCTGCTGCACCGGATTGCCGTGGCACAGGCCGAGGGGCGGGCGCCGTCGCTGGTCGCGGCCGTCGTCCGGGACGGCCGGGCGGTGTGGCACGGTGCGCGGACATCGGTGGACGGGGAAGAGCCGGACGAAAACGTCCAGTACCGCATCGGCTCGGTCACCAAGACCTTCACCGCCGTTCTCGTGATGCGCCTGCGGGACGAGGGGCTGCTCGGGCTCGGGGATCCACTGGAGAAGTACGTGCCGGGTACCGGCGCGGGGGAGGCCACGATCGCCGAACTGCTCGCCCACACGGGCGGGCTGGCTGCCGAGTCGCCCGGCCCGTGGTGGGAGCGCACGTCCGGATCCCTGCGGCCGGAACTGTCCGACGTGCTCGGCGAGCAGCCTCTTCTGCACCCCGTCGGCCGGCGGCACCACTACTCGAACCCCGGCTACACGTTGCTGGGCGCACTCGTGGAGGAGCTGCGGGGGACCTCCTGGGAGGAGGCACTACGGCGTGAAGTGCTCGAACCGCTGGGGCTCGACCGGACGGGCGTGCGACCACAGGCCCCGCACGCGGGTGGCTGGGCCGTGCACCCTTGGGCCGATGTGCTGCTGCCCGAGCCCGCCGAGGACCTCGGTCGTATGGCACCCGCCGGACAACTCTGGTCGACCACGGCCGACCTGGCCCGGTTCGCGGCCTTCCTGGTGAAGGGCGACGAGAGGGTGCTGAGTGCAGAGTCCCTGCGGGAAATGCGGACTCCGGCGGCGCCGGCGGAAGCTGCGGACGTGATGTCCGGTGACGCCTACGGCCTCGGTATGCAGATTCAGCGTCGGCACGGCCGGCTGCTCGTGGGGCACAGCGGATCCCTGCCGGGTTTCCTGGCGAGTGTGAGCATCAGCGTGGAGGACGGCGTGGCGGCTGTCGTGCTGGCCAACTGCACCTCGGGCCCACTGGTGTCCGGCGTCTCCGCCGACCTCGTCCGTATCGTCGCCGAGGCGGAGCCGCGCATCCCCGCCCCGTGGAGGCCACTGCGTGACGTCGACCCGTCGATGCTGGAGCTGACGGGCCAGTGGTACTGGGGAACGTACGCCTTCGCCCTGCGGCTCACGGCCGACGGGCTCGCCTCGCTGGAGCCGCTGTCCGGCAACGGGCGACGCTCGCGGTTCCGCCCGAACGGCGACGGCACCTGGACCGGGCTGGAGGGTTACTACGCCGGAGAGCTGCTGAAGGCCGTACGGCGGCCGGACGGGTCCGTGAGCCATCTGGACCTCGGCTCGTTCGTGTTCACGCGACAGCCGTACGACGAGGCGGCCCCAGTGCCGGGCGGGGTCGATCCCGAGGGGTGGCGCGGCATCGGATAGGCGGTGACATGAGTGGGCGCCCTGTTTCACGTGAAACAGGGCGCCCACTCGCATCCGGTCACAGCGGGAGCTTGAAGCCCGTGTGGGAGGCCGTGAAGCCGAGTCGCTCGTAGAAGCGGTGGGCGTCAGTGCGGGTGTTGTCGGAGGTCAGCTGGACCAATTGGCAGCCCAGGTTCCGGGATTCGTCGATCGCCCACTCGATGAGCTGTGTCCCCAGGCCGCTGCCGCGCTCATCGGCATGGATGCGTACGCCTTCGATGATCGACCTGGTGGCACCGCGTCGGGACAGCCCGGGAATGATCGTGAGCTGGAGCGTCCCGACGACGCGGCCTTCCCGGACCGCCACGACCAGGCGCTGATTGGGGTCGGCGCTGAGCCGTTCCAGTGCGGTCAGGTACGGGGTGAGGTCGTCAGGCGACTCACGCTGGGCGCCCAGGGGGTCGTCCGCGAGCATGGCGACGATCGCCGGGACGTCGTCCGCGACGGCAGCACGTATCTCAAGATCTCCCATGACCGCACCCTACGCAGAGACGCCCTGTGCAGAGTCCCGCTCAGGCGGGCACCGGAGCCTTCAGCGTCTCCACGACCCGCACGAGAGGGGCCAGCTCGGGGTTCTTCGCAGCCTCGTCGAGGGCCTCACGCAGGGCCGCGTCGTTGGTCGGCCGGGCCTCTTCGAGCAGCTTGAGGCCCGCCTCGGTGACGTTCGTGTAGATGCCCCGGCGGTCGGTGGGGCAGAGGTAGCGCTCGAGGAGACCGCGGTCCTCGAGCCGGGTGACCAGTCGCGTGGTGGCGCTCTGGCTGAGGACGACCGCGTCGGCGACCTGCTTCATCTGGAGATGCCCTCCATCCCCGTCGTGCTGCCGGCTGAGCACGTCGAGCAGGGAGTACTCACGCGCGCTCAGGTCGTGCTTGGCCTGCAGGGCGCGCTCGATGTGCGCCTCGATTCTCCCGTGCAGCAGGGAGAGGGCGCACCAGCTCTGGGCGAGAGCGGTGAGCGCGGGGTCCGTCGCTGTCATTGGCGTTTCCTCCGTCCCGGAGCGGCTGACATCCAGGATAGAGCAGGTCCGCAATAGACAGCGATTGCCTATAGCCCGCGTGTGCAACTATTGTGGACGCACGCAAAGCGCTCCTGCAATCGTCTGGGAAGGTGTACTCCTCCATGCCTCTCGCGCTTCTGGCCCTCGCGATCGGGGCCTTCGGAATCGGAACGACCGAGTTCGTGATCATGGGCTTGCTTCCCGAGGTCGCGGGCGACTACGGGGTCTCCATTCCCACCGCCGGGTATCTGGTGACCGGTTATGCGCTCGGTGTCATGTTCGGCGCCCCGCTGATGACCGTGCTGGGCACCAAGATCTCCCGCAAGCGGATGCTGATGCTGCTGATGGGCCTGTTCATCGTCGGCAACCTGCTCTCGGCACTCGCTCCCGCCTTCGCCGTCATGCTGATCGGCCGGATCGTCGCCTCGCTGGCCCATGGCGCCTTCTTCGGTATCGGCTCGGTCGTCGCGGCCGATCTCGTCGCCCCGGACAAGAAGGCCGGAGCCATCGCGATGATGTTCACCGGCCTGACCGTCGCCAACGTCGTCGGTGTCCCGCTGGGCACGCTCGTCGGGCAGTCCGTCGGCTGGCGGGTGACCTTCGGGATCGTCGCCGCCCTCGGCTTCGTCGGCCTGGCCGGCATCGCCCGGCTGGTCCCCGACATGCCCAAGCCGGAGGGGGTGCGCCTGCGGCACGAGCTCGCCGCCTTCAAGAACGTGCAGGTGCTGCTCGCGATGGCGATGACCGTCCTCGGCTTCGGCGGCGTTTTCGCGGCCATCACCTACATCGCTCCGATGATGACCCACACGGCGGGCTTCGCCGACGGCTCCGTCACCTGGCTGCTGGTCCTCTTCGGCCTCGGCATGGTCGGCGGCAACCTCGTGGGCGGCAAGTTCGCCGACCGCGCCCTGATGCCCATGCTGTACGTGTCCCTGGGTGCCCTGGCCGTCGTCCTGGCGCTGTTCACCCTCACGGCGCACGACAAGCTGCTGTCGACCGTCACGATCGCTCTGATCGGCGCCCTGGGTTTCGCCACCGTCCCGCCGCTCCAGAAGCGCGTCCTCGATCAGGCGCACGGCGCCCCCACGCTCGCCTCCGCTGTGAACATCGGTGCCTTCAACCTCGGCAACGCTCTGTCCGCCTGGCTCGGCGGCCTCGTCATCGCGGCGGGCTTCGGCTACACCGCCCCCAACTGGGTCGGTGCCGCCCTGGCCGCGGGGGCCCTGGTCCTGGCCTTCCTCTCAGCCGCCCTGGAACGCCGCGCCGGTGCTCCCAGCACCGTCGTCACGGGATCCGCGCCGACCGAGCAGCGGACCGCCGCCCACCACTGAGCCAGCGAGGCCGACCAGGCTCACCGCCTTCCCTCGACCCCGATCAGCACGATCCGCACATTTCCTGGGAGAACCCCTCATGAGCCCTATCACCGCAGTCGCCTCCCTGACCACCCAGGACGCCGACGTCCTCGTCACCGCCGCCCGGCGTGCCGCCGAGGCCGCAGGTGTCACCGTCAGCGTCACCGTCCTGGACGCGGGTGGTCATCTGCTCGCCTTCCGGCGTGACGACCGTGCCGTGCTGATCTCCGGCGAGACCAGCACCCGCAAGGCGTACACGGCTCTCCAGCTGAACGCACCCACCGCCGACCTCGTCGACGCCGTGCAGCCCGGAGGCCTCTTCCACACCCTGCCCACCGCGCTCGACCGGCCGCTGCTGTTCATCGCCGGTGGCGTGCCGGTGCACCGCGACGGCCGGCTGATCGGCGCGATCGGTGTCGGCGGCGGTGCGCCGGAGCAGGACCACGCCTTCGCCACGGCCGCCGTGGAGGCCCTCGCCTGACCGGGCCCCTTCAACGAGACGCCGGTTCCCCGAACCTCAGAGGAACCGGCGTCGTCGTATCGGGGCCCGTCAGCCCGCCGCGACCGTGACCGGGGCGAATCGACGGCTCCAGTCCCCGGGCAGTTCGGTGATCCCGTAGGTCATCACGGAGTTGAAGGCAACGGACGCCAGACCGTGCTCCTTCGCCCACGCGAGCAGCTCTGTGTGGCGTACGTCGATGTCGGTGCGCAGGGGACGGTCGGTGTGGGCGGCGAGTGAGGCGATGAGGGCCTGGGCCACCGACGTGTCACGCGCGATGAGCGGACCGACGACATGGGTGTCCATGTTGGGCCAGGCAGCCGCGTATCCGATGATCCGCCCGTTCCCCTCCGCCACGCGCAACTGGTCGGCGAAGGCCGGCAGTCGGGTGACGATATGGGTGCGGTCGGTCCCGAAGGCCTGCTCGTCGAGCCGGAGGATCGCGGAGAGGTCCTCGGCGGTCGCGGCACGGGTGGCAACCGCCGGTCGCGGCCCGCCAGGAGTGAAACGACCGCACACCATCTCCGCCCGGCCGGTGACCTTGAAGCCGAGTTCCTCGTAGAGGGGTCGGCCGTTCGGCGTCGCATGCAGGGTGAGGGGCGTGGTGCCCATAGCGGAGACGACGTGACGCATCAGTCGACGTCCCACGCCCTGTCGGGTGTGCCGTTCGGCGACGAGGACCATGCCGATTGCCGCGAGGGCGGGGCGCTCATGAGGTCCGTACTCGGTCACGACACAGGCGCTCACGAGGCCGCCGTCGGGGTCGTCGATGCCGTAGCCCTTCCCGGCCGTGAGGAGGAAGCCCCACTTGTGCTCCTCCCGTGGCCACCCCCGGTCCTCGGACAAGTCGGCGCAGGCGGCGAGATCGCGGAGCGTCAGACGGCGGATGGGCAAAGAGGCAAGGGAAGGAGTCGGCACGCAGGTCAGGCTGTCCGACCGAAGCCCCTGACGTCCACCTCTTTCCCTGGACACGCACGAGCTTTTGGCCAGTTGTAGCCGACTGCACAGAGCGCGGACATACGCCGGACGTTTCACGTGAAACACAGGCGCGTCACCCGGCAGTTGATCGCACTGATGATTCGCGCAGTGCCCTCATTCGTGACGGGGCAAGGGGGGACTTGTGTGCACAGCGGTGGCCGGTAGGGTCGACTCCGGTTCACATCCGGGGCGGCTGACCCGTTCTGTGTGGGCCGCGTACAGGGCAATGCAGCCTAACGGGACGGAGAGATCGAAAACCCGCGTTTCCGGTTATGCGACTGAGCCGCCCAGGCGGGTGGGAAGCTCGGGTGGGAGTACTGCGGCCAATGTCACACTCTTGCCTTACTTGTCCGTACAGAGCTGGAAGACGGGTTGAATGTGGCCGCATCGGCCACGACACCGGATGGGAACGCCGTCCGTCCACGGGGGAAAGCAGGCACCTTCCGACTGGGGAAGTGCGCAGACCGACCGAAAGATGCTCGAGGCGAGGCACACCATGGACGCTCCGACCACCACGTCGGCCGACAACGGCACTTCTGGCGGCGGGGGCGACTGGTTCACGCCCCGCAACAAGCCGACGGCGACGCCGGACAACGAGCCCGGTACGCCGGATAACGAGCCCGGTACACCGGGTAACGAGTCCGGGACACCGGACAACGAGTCCAGGACACCGGACGGCCGTCGCCCGGCGGTGATACGCCCGGTGGGCCGGCAGGCGGCCGACCCCCACGCGCCGACAGACGGCACAGCGGCCCCGCCGGCCTCGGCGACAGACAGCGCGAGCACCGGTGTGCCGGACCAGGAGCGCGGATCCCCGGACGCGATACCCGGGCACGCCCCGACAACGGCACCGCCCTCCGCCCCCTCTCCCGAGGCCTCGTCACCACGTCCCGCGCCCGCGACGGGCACACCGGCCCCGGCGCCCTTCGCCTCCGCCGCGGCTCCTCCCGCCGAGCCGCGTGTACCCGCCCAGCGGCCCGGACCGGTGTCGCCCCCGGAGCCGGCCGCCTCCGCCCCGGCCGGCCAAGCCTCCCCGGACGCCGTCCTCATTCGCCGCGCCATGGCAGAGGTCACGCCCGTGGCCGACAAGGTCACCTCGTACTTCTACGCCCTGCTCTTCGTCCGCCACCCCGACCTGCGCTCGCTCTTCCCGGCCGCGATGGACACTCAGCGGGACCGGCTGCTCAGGGCACTGCTCACGGCCGCCGAGCACATCGACAACACCGATGTCCTGGTCGACTACCTGCAGAACCTCGGCCGGGGCCACCGGAAGTACGGAACGCGGGCCGAGCACTACCCGGCCGTCGGCGAATGCCTGATCGGCGCGCTCAGCAAGTACGCCGCCGGGGTCTGGGACGCGGAGATGGAGGCGGCCTGGGTAAGGACGTACACGACGATCTCCCAGATCATGATCGACGCGGCGGCCGCCGACGAACTGCGTGCCCCGGCCTGGTGGTACGCCGAGATCGTCACGCACGACCTCAGGACCCCGGACGTCGCGGTCGTCACCGTCCGCCCCGACCAGCCCTATCCCTTCCTCGCCGGGCAGTACACGAGCCTGGAGACCCCCTGGTGGCCCCGGATATGGCGGCACTACTCCTTCGCCTCGGCGCCCCGCTCCGACGGCCTGCTGTCGTTCCACGTGAAGGCCGTCCCGGCGGGCTGGGTCTCCAACGCCCTGGTGCACCGCGCCCGCCCCGGTGACATCGTCCGGCTCGGCCCGCCCGCGGGTTCCATGACCGTGGACCACACAACCGACAGCGGGCTGCTCTGCCTGGGCGGCGGCACCGGTATAGCGCCCATCAAGGCACTGGTCGAGGACGTCGCCGAACACGGGGAACGCCGGCCGGTCGAGGTCTTCTACGGGGCCCGCACCGACCATGACCTGTACGACATCGACACCATGCTCCGCCTCCAGCAGAGTCACCCCTGGCTCTCGGTCCGCGCGATCATCGACCAGCTGGCACACCAGCAGCTTCCGGACGCGGTACGCGCCTATGGGCCGTGGAACGAGTTCGACGCCTACCTGTCGGGCCCGCCCGGGATGATCCGCAGCGGTGTGGACGCCCTGCGGGACATCGGCATCCCGTCGGAGCGCATACGGCACGACTCCGTGGAGGAACTGGTCGCGGCCGCGCCCTGATCCGCCGCGGGCGTCAGCCCAGGTCGGGGGCGTGCATGGCACGTACGCCCTCGATGTTGCCGTCCAGGTAGTGCCGCAGCGACAGCGGAACGAGATGGACCGAGGCGATGCCGACCCGGGTGAAGGGCACGCGCACGATCTCGTACTCGCCGACGGGCTCGTCCACCTCGGGGCCGTGGCGGAGGGAGGGATCCATGGACTCCAGGTGGCAGACGAAAAAGTGCTGCACCTTCACACCGGTCGCGCCGCCGTCCTCCCCGATGTGCTCCACGGTGTCCACGAAGCAGGGCACCACGTCGGTGATCTTCGCTCCGAGTTCCTCGTACACCTCGCGGTGCAGGGCGTCGACAACGGTCGAGTCGTCGGGCTCGACCCCGCCGCCGGGAGTGAGCCAGTAGGGATCCAGGCCCGGCTTGGTGCGCTTGATCAGGATCAGGTCGTCACCGTCCAGCAGAACGGCACGGGCGGTGCGCTTGACCACAGGTCGGACGGTCATGGGTGAAATGTGGCCCGGCTGGTTCCACGTGAAACATCGCGAAAAGTCACCGGCCGAGCTCCCAGAGTGAGACCCTGCCCTGGCAGCCGTCATACGCGCCCGCGCAACCCGCACCCGCCCTCGGGCGCCTCCTCAGCACCAGTCGGCCGCCGCCCGCTGCAACCACTCATGGGCTCGCGCGATATGGGGCATCGCGAGCGTCCCGGTCCGCACCACCAGGAAGTACGTGCGCAGCGGCGGCACTGCCGGATCGTGCAGAGCGACGACGTCACCCCGCTCCAACGCGGCCGCGCACAGATAGCGCGGCAGAACCGCCAGACCCGCGCCCGCGACCGCGCACGCCAGCACCGCACGCAGGTCGGGGACGACGACGGTGCCCGGGGCGGCCGGGCGCGAGTCGAAGACGGAGGCCCAGTAGCGGGAGACGAACGGCAGCGACTCGTGCACCTCCACCACGGGCACCTGCTCCAGCGCCGGTTCCGGCTTGCGGTCCGGCTGCCCGGCCCCGATCTGTTCGGCCCAGCGCGGGGCGGCGACGAGGACGTGCTCCTCGTCGCAGAGCGCAGTCGCCGTGAGCAGAGCACCGCGCGGACGGGCCGTGCTGATGGCCAGATCATGATGCCCGGCGGAAAGCCCTTCCAGTGTTTCCTCGGCGTTCCCGAAGGAAGCGCGCAGAGCGAAGCCCTGGCCGTCCTCTCCAGTCAGCTCCGTGAGGGCGGGCAGGGCTCGTTCGGCGGTGAACTCCGGGGGTCCGGCGAGGTGCAGCGTTCGTAAGGAGGAGTCGTCGTCGAGGCCGGTCTCGGCTATCTCCACCAAGGCGTCGAGATGCGGAGCGGCCTTGTGGGCGAGCTCGTCGCCGATGCTGGTCGGGGTCACGCCACGGGCCTGCCGCAGGAACAGGGGGCGGCCCAGCTGCCGTTCCAGCGTGCGGATCTGCGAGGTGACGGCCGGCTGGGAGAGGCCGAGCAGGGCGGCGGCGCGGGTGAAGGAGCCGGCCCGGTGCACGGTCACGAAGGTCCGCAGCAAGGCCAGATCCACCGCGCACTCTCCCCTCTTCGGCCCCGCTCCCGGCCTCCCGACCGCGCTCAACTATAAATAAGTCGATAGGTCTCTGTCGCTACTGTGATTGGACACTGACAGAGAGTCAACTAGCCTTGGTCGCGCGGTTCTTGCGCGCGGAACCGGGGGACGGTCCGAGCCACGAGGGGGGAGGCTCGGACCGTCCGTGGGGATGGTCAGGCTGCCGACGCCTCCAGCGCGCGCAGCACATCGGCCACGAGGTCCTCGGGGTCCTCGGCGCCGACCGAGAGGCGGATGAAACCTTCCGGCACCGCGTCGCCGCCCCAGCGTCCGCGCCGTTCGGCCGTGGACCGCACTCCGCCGAAGCTCGTCGCGTCGTCCACGAGCCGCAGGGCGTCGAGAAAACGGTCGGCACGCGCGCGCGTGGGCAGCGTGAACGACACCACGCAGCCGTAGCGCCGCATCTGCTGCGCGGCGATCTTGTGGGCGGGGTCGCCGGGAAGTCCGGGGTAGCGCAGCCCGGTCACCTCGGGCCGCTCGCGCAGCGCCTCGGCGACGGCCAGGGCCGTCGCGCTCTGCCGGTCGACCCGCATCTGGAGTGTCGCGATCGAACGGTGCGCGAGCCAGGCCTCCATCGGCCCGGGAATCGCACCGACGATCTTCCGCCAGCGGCGTACGGCGGCCATGGCCTCGGGGTTCCGGCCGACGACGTAGCCCAGGAGGATGTCGCCGTGACCGGTGAGCTGCTTGGTGCCGCTGGCCACCGCGAAGTCGGCGCCGAGCTCCAGGGGACGCTGGCCGAGCGGTGTCGCCAGGGTGTTGTCGACGGCCACCAGGGCGCCACGCGCGTGCGCCGCCTCCGCGAGCCGCCTGATGTCGCACACGTCGAGGCCGGGGTTCGACGGCGTCTCGATCCACAGCAGCTTCGCGCCGTCGAGGACGTCGAGCTGGGCGTCGTCACGGGTGGGCGCGGTGCGCACCTCGATGCCGTACGCCTCCAGCTGGGCGCGCACCAGGGGCAGCGCCTGGTAGCCGTCGTCGGGCAGGACGCACACGTCCCCGGCGCGCAGCTGGGAGAAGAGCACCGCCGAGGTCGCGGCCATGCCGGAGGCGAACACGAGCGTCTCGACGGCGTCCTGGCCGGGCGCCTCCAGCTCGCCGACGGCGCGCTCCAGCAGCGTCCAGGTCGGGTTCTCGTCGCGGCCGTAGGTGTAGGGGCCGGTGGGCTCGCCCGGCAGGTGGTAGTGGGCGGCGAAGACCGGTCCCGGCAGGGTCGGTTCGTACTTGGCCGGCTCGGGCAGCCCGGCCCGCACCGCGCGCGTGCCGTCACCGGCGCCCGCGGCCGCCTGGCCGACGTCGCGCGCCACCCGGCCCGCGGCATCCGCCCGGCCGGCGTCGCCTGTCACCCGATGCGCGTCACCCGTCGCGGATTCGCTCATGCAGCCTGTCCTTCCACGTCCTCACGCACTGCGGCGAGCAGACCGGCGCTCGCCGCCTCCACCATCTCAAGGCACTCCTCGAAGCCCTCGGCGCCCCCGTAGTAGGGGTCCGGTACGTCGAGGTCGTCACCGGCGGCGGGGTCGTACGAACGCAGCAGACGCACCTTCTGCGCGTCCTGTTCCGTGGGCGCGAGGCGGCGCAGCGCCCTGAGGTGGCCGGAGTCGAGGGCGACGACCAGATCGAGGCGGGAGAACCACGACGGCTGGAACTGCCGGGCCGTGTGGCCGGTGGCGTAGCCGTTCTCCTCCAGGACCGCCGCCGTACGCGGGTCGGCGCCGTCGCCCTCGTGCCAGCCGCCCGTGCCGGCGCTGTCGACCTCGACCAGGCCGTCGAGCCCGGCCTCCGCCACGCGGGCGCGGAAGACGCTCTCGGCCATCGGGGAACGGCAGATGTTGCCCGTGCAGACGAAGCAGACGCGGTACGTCATACGCGCTCAGTCCTTGTCGGGCAGGACGACGTGCAGCGCCCAGGAGACGACCGAGATGATCAGACCGCCCAGGACGGCCGTCCAGAAGCCCTCGACGTGGAAGCTGAGGTCGACCTGGTCGGCCAGCCACGAGGTGAGCAGCAGCATCAGCGCGTTGACGACCAGGGTGAACAGGCCGAGCGTCAGGATCAGCAGCGGAAGGCTGAGGAGCTTGACGACCGGCTTGACCAGGAAGTTCACCAGGCCGAAGATCAGCGCTACGACTATCAGGGTGCCGGCCTTCTTGCCCGTGCTGTCACCGGTCAGGGTGATCTTGTCGAGCAGCCATACGGCGACCGCCAGGGCACCCGCGTTGGCGATCGTCTTGACTACAAAATTCATCATGTGTCTGATCGTGGCAGACCTGATCGGACATGGGGACACGAGGCAGGGGCGGACAAGACGATGAAGGTATTCCGGCTGGACGAACTGGAGGCGGAGCGCGCCGCCAACGAGGGCGCCTACCTGCAGTTTCTGCGGGAGCAGAACATGTCGGTCGGCCTGTACGCCCTCGATGCGGGCGACCAGGATCCACAGAAGCCGCACAATCAGGACGAGGTCTACTTCGTTGTGAGCGGTCGTGCCGCGGTCACCGTCGGGCTGGAGACGACGCAGGTGGCGCGCGGAAGCGTGATCTATGTGCCGGCCGGTGTCGCGCACAAGTTCCACCACATCACCGAGGACCTGAGGGTGCTGGTGGTCTTCTCTCCGCCCGAGAGCTGACGGGCCGCCTCAGGGTTCCCTAGGGGATCGGTCAGGGGACGACAAGGGATGCGAGGCCCCCGCCGGGCCCCCTCCCGGACCTAGCATCGAGTGCAGGACATCAGGATCCGGAAAGACCGACAGGACCCGGCACTCGAACGGGTGGAGAGGTAAGGACGAGGGCGATGCGAGAGATCTTCACGGGACTGCCGTGGTGGGTGAAGTGGATCGCGGTGCCGGTCATCGCCCTGGTCGTGTTCGGCGGGCTGATCGCCAGTGTGGTCGGCTTCGTCATCGGACTGCTCTTCAAGGTGCTGGTCTTCGTGGCGCTGGTCGGCGGACTTATCTACGTCGTACGGAAGTTCACGTCGAGCTCCTCGTCGCGCAGCGACTGGTGAGACCGGTGGGAAACCGGTGGGGGTAGCGGGAAACACCCGGAGTCACCGGTTCCCTCGGCCGGGGGAAGTTTCCGTTCCAGGCCGTCTGCGTGCGGTGGCAGACGAATAGAGTCCGGAACTCGACGCGGGGACATCCCCCGCGAGCGGCATACACCCCCACCCGTGTCCCATCGGCACGGTCTGCCCCCTCGCGCTTCGGGAGTGACCCTTGGCTCCGGCTGACACCGCACCTGTCCACCACCTGCACACCGTCCCCGCGCAACCCCGCTCGGCGCCCCGCTCCGAGCAACCGCCTCCCGCCACGCCACCCCCTCCGGCGACCCTCATCGGGTCCGTGCAGCGCGCGATGCGCCTGCTGGAGACCGTCGCCGCACACGAGTACGGCGCCCCCGCCAAGCAGCTGGCCCGGGAGACCGGGCTGGCCCTGCCCACGACGTACCACCTGCTGCGCACCCTCGTGCACGAGGGTTATCTGCGCCGGGACAAGGGCCTGTTCTTCCTCGGTGACGCCGCCGAGCGGCTGAGCAGCAGCGGGGCACGGCAGAAACGTCGCAGCACGGTCGTCGACGCGCTCGCGCACTGGCGGGACGTGCTCGGCGTCCCCGTGTACTACGCGGTGTACCGCGAGGGCGAGATCGAGGTCATGTGCGTCTCCGACACCCCGGGCATTCCCGCGGTCGAGGAGTGGGCCGACTTCCGGGAGACCGGGCACGCGCACGCCATCGGGCAGTGCCTGCTGTCCCAGCTGGACGAGGAGGCCCGCCGGGACCACCTCGACCGCTATCCGGTGCAGGCCCTCACGCCCTACACCGTGCGGGACAACCACAGCCTGCTGCGCCGTCTCGAACGGGTGCGGCGAATGGAACCGGTGACCGAGCGTCAGGAGTACGCCCTGGGCGCCGTCTGCGCGGCGATTCCGCTCACCCTCGGCACGACGGCCGCGACGATGGCCATCTCCCTGCCCGCCCACCAGGAGCACCGGCTGCTCCCGGCGGCCCGGCAGTTGCAGAGCGAGATCGGGAGTCTGCTCGGGTCGCTCGCGCTCTCTATCAGTATGTGAAAACTCACTCCTTGTGATCTGCTGTGTACGTTCAGCAAGATTCCATCAAGTGTCAGAGGTTCGGTCCCGGCCAGTCCACGGCGAATGACGGGGTTAGCGATGCGCGAGTCCGTACAGGCAGAGGTCATGATGAGCTTTCTCGTGTCCGAGGAACTCTCCTTCCGCATTCCGGTGGAGCTGCGCTATGAGACCAGTGATCCCTATGCCGTCCGGCTGACCTTCCACTTGCCGGGTGATGCCCCGGTGACGTGGGCTTTCGGCCGGGAGTTGCTGATCGACGGTGTCGGCCGGCCGTGCGGGGAGGGCGATGTGCGGGTCACGCCCGTCGAACCGGACTCGCTGGGCGAGGTGTTGATCCGGCTTCAGGTGGGCAGTGACCAGGCGCTGTTCCGGTCGTCGACGGCCCCGCTGGTCGCCTTCCTCGACCGCACCGACAAGCTGGTGCCACTGGGCCAGGAAGGCTCGCTCGCCGACTTCGACGCCCATCTCGACGAGGCCCTGGACCGCATCCTCGCGGAACAGGGCGCCGGCTGAGGCACCCGTCGGGCGGCACGGTGGAGTAACGCTTCACCGGATCCCGCCGAGCCGTGCAGGAACGCTTCCCTGCGGCAGGGCAGATGGCTCCGGAGTTCGAGAGGCGTCAGCGCTTACGGCGCCGGCCCCTCCCCCCGCGTGCCGGGACAGCGGCGGCCTCCGCGGCCGGCTGCGCTCCCGGGCGGTCGGCCGAGACCACCAGTGCCGCAAGGGCCGTGGTGACCGGCACCGAGGCGACCAGGCCGATCGAACCGACCAGCGTGCGCACGATCTCCTCCGCGACCAGCTCGCTGTTGGCGACCGTCCCGACACCGCTCTGCGCGATGGAGAACAGCAGGAGCAGCGGCAGCGCGGCACCCGCGTAGGCGAGGACCAGGGTGTTGACGACCGAGGCGATGTGGTCGCGGCCGATCCGGATCCCCGCGCGGTAGAGGCCACGCCAGCCCATGGACGGATTGGCCTCGTGCAGCTCCCAGACCGCCGACGTCTGCGTGACCGTCACGTCGTCGAGCACACCGAGCGATCCGATGATGACGCCGGCGAGCAGCAGACCGCTCATGTCGATCGTCGGGTAGAGGCCGTGGATCAGACCGGTGTTGTCGTCGGTGTTGCCGGTGAGCGCGGCCCAGTCGATGAACAGCGAGCCGAGAACGCCGATCAGCAGCAGCGAGATCAGGGTGCCGAGCACCGCTACGGAGGTCCGCGCGGACAGGCCATGACACAGATACAGGGCGATGAGCATGATGGCGCTCGCGCCCACCACCGCCACGAGCAGCGGGTTCGAGCCCTGAAGGATCGCGGGCAGGATGAAGAAGTTCAGCACCATGAAGCTGATGGCCAGCGAGACCAGGGCCATGACACCCCGCAGTCGCCCGACGACCACGACGGCGAGGGCGAAGATACCGGCGAGCAGCGCCAAGGGCAGGCGGCGGTTGATGTCGGTGACCGAGTACTGGAGGTCCTTCGGCGCGGAGGGCTCGTAGGCGACCACGACCTTCTGGCCCTCGTGCAACTGGCGGGACTGGTCCGGCTGGACGATCTCGGTGAAGGTACGGCCCTTGTCCTTGCCGCTGTCGACCCGGATCGTCGCCCGCTTGCAGGTGCCGTTCTCCTGCTGCACCGCGGAGGAGCCCTCGGCGGTGGAGGTGTCGCCGGTCGGCGGGACGCCCGAGGCGCCGGCCTCCTTGCAGCTCACCGACACGACCTTGGTGACCGAGGCCTCCTGTGTCTGCCGGTCGAAGCCGACGCCGGTGCGCTCGTGCGGCGGGGCGCCGCCCGGCCACAGCACGGCGAGACCGACCAGCACGGCGGCGGCGAAGGGGATCAGGACCGCCGCGATGACCTTGCGCAAGTGCATGGAGACGGGCGTGGCAGGACCATGGTTGTGGCTGTGCGAGTGCCCGTGCCCGCCGCCCGGGGCGGAGCCGGGTCCGTTTCCGTGACCGTGCCCGTCGTCGCCACCGCCGTGCCCGTCGCCTCCACCGTGCCCGTGGCCTCCGCCCGGACCGGGTCCTTCGCCGTACCCGTCGTCTCCGCCGCGCCCGTGGCCTCCGCCGGGCCTGTCGCCTTCTCCGTGCCCGTACCCGTCGCCTCCGCCGGGCCTGTCGCCCTCTCCGGGGCCAGGGCCGTGCCAGCCTCCGGAACCGGCACCGTACGTACCGGCCGGACCGGCACTGTGGCCGCTGCCGGGACCGGGCCTGTGCCCCTGTGTCTGTCCCCGGGCAGGCCCCTGCCCGCCCCCGGCGGCGAAATCGTGCTCGTGTCCACGGCCGTTGCCGTTGCCGGCGCCGGATCCGCGGGGCGGTTCGGGCGGTGGGTAAGGAGGACGCTGCGTCGTGGTCACCGACCGATCATCGCAAGAACGAGGGGGGCCCTCTGTTCACCGCGCCAGAATTGCCGCTAGCGTGGAGGCACCTTTTGTACACGCGGGAGCTCGGAGCACCGGGCTGAGAGGGCGCTGACCTCCGTCCCAGCGATGTTTCACATGAAACATCACCGAAGTCGAGTGATGTTTCACACGGAACGTCGGCAGACGGAAGCCGCTGCGTCGACCGCCGAACCTGTTACCGGGTAATGCCGGCGTAGGGAGTAGGTCTCATGACCAACAAGGACGCACACACGCCTGCCTCCGTTCAGGACGCACAGTCCGAGGAGGCCGGGAAGTCCATCGGCTGGCACAAGGCGTACATCGAGGGCACCCGCCCCGACCTGCGCGTGCCGGTCCGTCAGGTGCATCTCACCAACGGGCAGTCGGTCACGCTGTACGACACATCCGGCCCGTACACCGATCCGCTCGTCGAGACCGACGTCCGCAGGGGCCTGCCGCCGCTGCGCGAGAACTGGATCATCGCCCGTGGCGACACCGAGGAGTATGCGGGCCGCCCCGTCCGTCCCGAGGACGACGGCATCAAGCACACCTCACCCCGCGGCGGCCTGCGCAACCTCGACGCCGTCTTCCCCGGACGGCCGCGCCAGCCGCGCCGCAGCCGGGACGGCAAGGCCGTCACACAGCTCGCGTACGCCCGCCGCGGCGAGATCACGCCCGAGATGGAATACGTCGCCATCCGGGAGAACGTGTCGCCCGAGGTGGTGCGTGACGAGATCGCGGCGGGCCGGGCGGTGCTCCCGGCCAACGTCAACCACCCGGAGATCGAGCCGATGATCATCGGCAAGCGGTTCCTGGTGAAGGTCAACGCCAACATCGGCAACTCGGCGGTGACGTCCTCCATCGAGGAGGAGGTCGAGAAGATGACCTGGGCGACCCGTTGGGGCGCCGACACGGTCATGGACCTGTCCACCGGCCGCAACATCCACACCACACGCGAGTGGGTGCTGCGCAACTCCCCCGTGCCCATCGGCACCGTGCCGCTCTACCAGGCCCTGGAAAAGGTCGACGGCAAGGCCGAGGAGCTGACCTGGGACATCTACAAGGACACGGTCATCGAACAGGCCGAGCAGGGCGTGGACTACATGACGGTCCACGCGGGCGTGCGCCTGCCGTACGTGCCGCTGACGGCCAACCGCAAGACCGGCATCGTCTCGCGCGGCGGCTCGATCATGGCCGCCTGGTGCCTCGCGCACCACAAGGAGTCGTTCCTGTACGAGAACTTCGAGGAGCTCTGCGAGATCCTCGCCGCGTACGACGTCACGTACTCCCTCGGCGACGGCCTGCGGCCGGGCTCGATCGCGGACGCCAACGACGAGGCGCAGTTCGCCGAACTCCGGACTCTCGGGGAACTCAACCGGATCGCGAAGCGTTTCAACGTACAGACCATGATCGAAGGCCCGGGCCACGTCCCGATGCACAAGATCAAGGAGAACATCGACCTTCAGCAGGAGATCTGCGATGAAGCTCCGTTCTATACGCTCGGCCCGCTGACCACGGACGTCGCACCGGCGTACGACCACATCACCTCCGGCATCGGCGCCGCGATGATCGCCTGGTGGGGCACGGCCATGCTGTGTTACGTCACGCCCAAGGAGCACCTGGGCCTGCCGAACCGTGACGACGTCAAGACCGGCGTCATCACCTACAAGATCGCCGCCCACGCCGCGGACCTCGCCAAGGGACACCCGGGTGCCCAGGAGTGGGACGACGCGCTGTCCGACGCCCGTTTCGAGTTCCGGTGGGAGGACCAGTTCAACCTGGCCCTCGACCCGGACACGGCACGGGAGTTCCACGACGAGACCCTGCCGGCGGAGCCCGCCAAGACGGCTCACTTCTGCTCGATGTGCGGTCCCAAGTTCTGCAGCATGAAGATCTCGCAGGACATCCGCCGTGAACACGGCGGCTCCAAGGCCGAGATCGAGGACGGCATGGCCCAGAAGTCGAAGGAGTTCGCGGCGAGCGGGAACCGCGTGTACCTGCCGATCGCGGACTGACGCGGCCCGCGGCATTGATCGCGTAACGGAAAACAGCACGGCGTCGCCTGTCCGGTCCAAGATCCCTACTGTCGTGGCATGGATGGGATCGATGTGGTCAACGGTGTCGTGGGCGCCGCACTCGGCATGGTGTTCGCCGTGCTGTTCCAGCAGCCGTTGCAGGACGCGTGGTACCGCCTGCGCAGACGCTCCACCAGCGCGGTCCGGAGCCTGGGGCGGCGTGACGAGTCGGCGCCCGCCTGGCGGGCGTTCTCCCTCGGGCCGCTCCAGACGTCCGCCCTCATCGTCGAGGGCGACGGAGAGCTGCCCATATCGCCCGAAACCGTCCACGTACACGTACTCGACGAGGAGGTGACGCTGCCCGCGGACATGGCCGGCTGGCGGGACGAGATCTACGAGGAGAGCGAGCGCCTGCAAGCCGAGGGACGCGCTCCGCTGTGGAACGGCCCGCGGTACGCGGTCGAATCCCTCGACATCTCGCGCACGGCACTCGAGGAACGCACCGAGGTCCACCTGCGGCTGCGCCCGACCGACTACTACACCTTCCTCGCCGCCCAGCAACTCGACCGCCGGCTCCCGGACGGCACCACGCCCAGGTCGCGTTACCTCGACCCGGACGATCCGCTAAAGGCCCCGGCCTTCCTCCAGTGCAGCCTGGGGGTCAACATCGCGGTGGTCACCGCTGACGACATGCTCGTCGTGACCCAGCGCAGCGACCGGGTCCGTACGGCGCCGGGCGTGTGGAACTCCTCGGTCAACGAGGGACTGTCACGCCACATCGACTCCTCGGGGAGGAACGCACCCGACCTGCACGCGGTGGCCCGCCGCGGCATGCGGGAGGAACTGTCCCTGGAGGCCGACGAGTACACGCTCGAGCTGCTGGCCTTCGTGCTGGACGTGGAGAGGAGGGGCTGGAGTGCGCACTTCTACGCCAGGCTGCGGGAGCTCAAGAGCACGGATCTGCAAGCACGGATGAGCAGGGGTGTCGCCGACCGCTGGGAGCACCAGACCGTCGACTTCGTTCCCTTCCGGCCGACGGCGGTGGTCAGGTACCTGCTGCGGGACGACCGCGTCCACCGTTGGGCGGCGACGGTACCGGCGCTGTACCACCTGGCACTGGTCCGTGCTTTCAGCCGCAGCACGGTCGAACGGGTCGAGGCGCAGATCCTCCGCCGCCTGTGAGGAAGCCGACTGCGCGGACCGGCGCCGCGCGGCGGCTGGGCCGCTACTCCGGTTGGTGTTCCGGTCCTCCGAAGTCCGGGCTGCTGTAGTCAGGACTGCTGTAGCTGGGCCGCGAGCCGTGCCGGCCCTCCTCCGGGCTGGTGAACCCCGGGCGGTCGTATCCGAGATGCGGTATCCGGCTGACCGGTGTGGACGAGGACGTGTGGCGCAGCGCCGCGCTCGCGTCCGGATCGACGAGGGCTTCCCGGAGGAACGGCACGATGCCGCGCTCCAGCAGTGCCTCACGCCAGGCCTCCCTGGCCCGGTCCACCTCCCCCTGCAGTTCGCCGTGCGGGCCGCCTTCGGCCGTCGGCTCGTTGCGCAGGGCGGTGATCAACAGTCCCACGGCGGCGACGAGGATCGCGACCGCGGTCACGGCGCCGAACACCCAGCCCGTGGTGAGCATGGTCCGGGCGAACGTCTGCTCGGGGTTGAGCATCTGAAGGATGTAGCCGACGAGCAGGAAGATCGCCGCGGCGGTTCCGGCCAGGACGGGAGCGAGGACGGCGACGACGGCGACGGCGCCCGCGCCGGCGGTCTCGGCGACCTCGCCCATGGTGGCGGCGAGGCCCGACGCGCCCGTGCCCGGCTCGGAGGAGCCGGACGCGCGCCCGCCCGCTTGGCTGGACGGCGCCGGCTGGCGCATTTCCTCGCGGACCTTGACGTAGTGCTGGTATTCGGTCGACGCGGCTGCCGTGATGAGCGCGGTGGCGTTCAGCGCCATTGTGCGCAGTTGTTCGGGGTTGAGCCGCTGTCCGACAGCGGTCAGTTCCGGACGGTGTGGTGCGGAGCGCAGCGCCTCATCGAGGATCCGCTCGTATTCCTGGCGGTCCTCGCTCAGCAGGTGCTGCGGAACGCTGTTCATGTGCATCCCCCGATGCTCCGTAGGGCTTGGGGCTCGGCATGCTGACGAGCCGTCGGGCAGAAACGGAGGGGAGCCTGCTACGGATAAGCCGATGGTAGAGCCGTGAAGGTGGGCGGTGACAGGGGGTTTACCGAAATTGGCCCCTCACCGGTCCGGTCCGATGACGGGAAACGCCTGCCCGGTGAGCGTTCATGTACCCAGCGGCAGTTGCTGGACCAGCAGCTTTCCGGCCATGGTCACGCCGCCGTCCATGGCGATGGCGAGTCCGTCGGCGTAGACGTGCGGACCCTCGACCACGGGGTCGGTGCTGTCGTCGTCCTCCTCGGAGCCGACTTCGCCCAGCAGATACGGAATCGGGCTGTGACCGTGAACGATGCGGGTGCCCCCGTACGTATCGAGCAGGGAGCGCACGGCGTCCGCGCCGCCCTCGTCACGGAAGGAGAACCGCTTGGTGAACTTGCGGAACAGGTCCCAGACTTCGTCCGCGTCGTTGCGCGTGAGCGTCTCGCGGACGGTGTCGTTGACCTCTTCGATGGAGCGGCCGTAGTCGAGGTAGGCGGTGGTGTCGGAGTGGACGAGCAGGTGGCCGTCGACCTCCTCGACGGCGTCCAGACGGGCCATCCACTGCAGGTGGTGGTCCTGGAGGCGGTCCATGTCGGTCTTCTGGCCGCCGTTGAGCAGCCAGGCCGCCTGGAAAGTGGCGGTGCCCGCGCCCGAGTTGACGGGGGTGTCGCCGAACCGTTTGGCACCGAGCAGCAGCAGCTCGTGGTTGCCCATGAGCGCCTTGCAGTAGCCGCCGGCCGCGGCGGCCTCGGCGGACAGCCGCATCACCAGGTCGATGACGCCGATGCCGTCGGGGCCGCGGTCGGTGAAGTCGCCGAGGAACCACAGCCGGGCGGTGCCCGCGCACCAGTGGCCGTCGGCGTCGAGGAGGCCCTTCTCCTGGAGGGCCGCCACCAGCTGGTCGAGGTAGCCGTGCACATCACCCACGACGTACAGCGGGCCCTGCCCGGTGTCGGACTGCGGGGCCGCGACGGTCTCGGGGTCGACGGCCACCTGGACAGTGTCGCCCCGGTTGATCACGGGCAGATCGCGCTCGGTCGGCGTGTACCCCTCGGGGTAGGTCTCCTCGGCCGGCGGGGCGACCTCGCCGGGCTGGGCGCTGTGGACGTACGGACCGGCCTCGTGGACGTACGCGGGCACCCGGAAGTCGCGCAGCGTCGCCGTCCGCTCCACCTCGGGTCCCTGACCGGCCCCCTGAGTCATCGACCCCTCCACCATCGCGCCGCATCTGCACCGCATCGGACTGCCTGGTCGTAGCGGCCCGTGGGTGTCGTGGGCCCATCATAGGAATGCGGATCGCGCCATGTGATGACCCAGGGGTGGTGAATCAGAGCAAGAGTCCAGTTCACCGCGGCTTTCGCCCCGATTGAGCCGGGCTTTGACCACCGTGTGACCGTCCTCGCTTTCCTTCTCTTCGCGAGAACGATCCCTTCTCTCCGGGGGACCGGCCCCGTTTCTCCCCAGGAGTGCGAACGTCCCTTTACCCGGTGTACCGGCCTACGTCTTCTCGGGTGACCGCGGCGGGCTGACCGTCGTGCGCGGCGGGCGCCGCTGGGACGAGGTGCGCACGATCAGCTCCGTCGGTATCACCTGCTCCACCGGACGGTCCGAGTCCGCTCCCTCGATGGCGTCGATGAGGAGTTGCACGACCGCCGTGCCGATCCGGCGCGGCTTCAGGGAGAGCGTCGTGATGGGCGGCTCGGTGTGGGCGTACACGGTGGACTCGCTGCAACAGACCAGCAGCAGGTCGTCCGGTACGCGCAGGCCGTAGCGGCGGGCGGCGGCGAGCAGGTCGGTGCCGTTCGGGTCGAACAGCCCGTAGACCGCGTCCGGCCGGTCGGGTCGGGCGAGCAGCCGGTCGGCGGCGACGGCGCCCGCGCACGGATCGTGCGCCGGGTAGGCCTCGTAGACCGGATCCTGGCCGACGCGCTCGCACCAGCGCAGGTACGCGGTGGTGGAGAGATGGGTGTACGTGTCGGTCGTCGTGCCGGTCAGCAGGCCGATGCGGCGCGCGCCGGCGTCGGCCAGGTGGTCGAGGATGCCGAGGACGGCGGCCTCATGGTCGTTGTCGACCCAGGCCGTGACCGGCAGCGAGCCGGCCGGGCGGCCGTCGGAGACGACGGGCAGGCCCTGCCGGACGAGTTCGCTGACGACGGGGTCCTGGTCGGAGGGGTCGATGACGACCGTGCCGTCCAGGGCGACGTTCGACCACACGTCGTGGCGGGAGGTCGCGGGCAGGATGACGAGGGCGTACCCGCGGGCGAGCGCCGCGGAGGTGGCGGCCCGCGCCATCTCGGCGAAGTACGCGAACTCGGTGAAGGTGAAAGGTTCATCCCCGTACGTGGTCACGGTCAGGCCGATGAGTCCCGACTTGCCGGTACGGAGGGTCCGGGCGGCGGCCGAGGGCCGGTAGCCCAGCCGGTCGGCGACCTCACGGACATGGCGCCGGGTGGCGTCCGGGAGCCGGCCCTTGCCGTTGAGGGCGTCGGAGACGGTCGTGATGGACACTCCGGCGGCGGCGGCCACGTCTCTGATACCCGCCCGACCCGGCCGACTGCCTCGACGTGAGGTTTCCGCGCGGCTCACCTGGTGCTTCCCTGCTGCTGTCATGGCGAGCCGATAGTAGGGCTCATGCGGTGGGGTAGTGCGGACGCATATGCACGCGTTGACAGACACGTTTCTGCATGATCATTCATGCCCAATTGCCTGGGAAACCAAGGGCGTTGAGCGCTCACATGCCACTACGTGTCTTGTCGGCCCGCACGGGCCTGCCAAGTGGCCGATGTTGCGAAGAGGTCTCAACTCACCTGCACGGGGGATGCGCGCCACGGCGTGCACCACCGGCGCGTAGATATATGTGCGGCGCGCCCCTGAATTCGTACGCCTTCGTGCGGTGATGCCCCTGATGCCGGTGGGGCGGACGTGGTCGGCGTTCGTCACGCCGTCGTGGCTATACGCAGCGGCGCCGAATCCTCATAAGGTGAGGAGTATTGGATGTCGGCGGCGGTCATGGGCCGCCGGTCTTCGTGAGGAGGACTGCGGTGAGCGAGACGAGCCCCAAGCTGCGCGCCGAGCTGGAGGGGATCCCCACCTACAAGCCGGGCAAGCCGGCCGCGGCGGGTGGGCCGGTGGCCTACAAGCTGTCCTCCAACGAGAACCCCTACCCGCCGCTGCCGGGCGTGATGG
Organism: Streptomyces afghaniensis 772; assembly: GCA_000415505.1. Lineage (GTDB taxonomy): Bacteria > Actinomycetota > Actinomycetes > Streptomycetales > Streptomycetaceae > Streptomyces > Streptomyces afghaniensis. Next base: position 5,446 of record KE354104.1, on the reverse strand, counting down.
AGACGGTGACGGCGGCGGCCTGCACCTTCAATCGCTACCCGGACATGGCCTGTACGGCGCTGATGAACGAGCTGTCCGACCGGTTCGGCGTGCCCCTCTCTCACCTGGCCACCGGCACCGGGTCGGTCGGTGTCGCCCAGCAGCTGATCCAGGCCACCTCCGGCCCCGGCGACGAGGTCATCTACGCCTGGCGGTCCTTCGAGGCGTACCCGATCATCACGCAGATCAGCGGCGCGACATCGGTACAGGTACCGCTGACCTCCGGTGATGTGCACGACCTCGACGCGATGGCCGACGCGATCACCGACCGGACCCGGCTGATCTTCGTCTGCAACCCCAACAACCCGACGGGCACGGTCGTGCGGCGGGCGGAGCTGGAGCGCTTCCTCGACCGTGTGCCCGGTGATGTGCTGGTGGTGCTCGACGAGGCCTACCGCGAGTTCATCCGTGACCCCGAGGTGCCGGACGGTGTCGAGCTCTACCGCGACCGGCCCAACGTCTGCGTGCTGCGGACCTTCTCCAAGGCCTACGGTCTCGCCGGCCTGCGCGTCGGGTTCGCCATCGCCCATGAGCCGGTGGCCGCGGCGCTGCGCAAGACGGCGGTCCCGTTCGGGGTGAGCCAGCTTGCGCAGGAGGCGGCGATCGCCTCGCTGCGCGCCGAGGACGAACTGCTCGGCCGGGTCGGCTCGCTGGTGTGTGAGCGCACGCGCGTGGTCGACGGGCTGCGTGCCCAGGGCTGGACGGTGCCCGAGACCCAGGCCAACTTCGTGTGGCTGCGGCTGGGGGAGCGCACGGTCCCGTTCGCGGAGGCGTGTGATCAGGCGGGCGTGGTGATCCGGCCGTTCCCGGGTGAGGGTGTGCGGGTGACGGTCGGGGAGACCGAGGCGAACGACATCTTCCTGAAGGTGGCGGAAGGGTTTCGCAAGGAGCTGTAGGGCTCCGTGAGCCAGGTCAGGCGTCGAGGAGCTCCACGCGCACGGGGTCGCCGTCCCGCACGGTTGCGAGCAGACCGGGGTCGCCGTCGAGGCGGCCCAGGACATTGCACGGGCCTGCGAGGCGGCACTCGTCGCCCCGGGAGATCGGTGTGGCTCCATAGGGGAGGGCGAGTGCGGCGCCGTCGGTCCAGAAGGCGACGGTGCCGGGCTCGACGACCTCCTTGGCGCCGCCTGTTTCACGTGAAACCGACACTCCTGTGTCGAAGTACACCTCTTTGCCCCAGGTGCGTGCGGTCGAGACGAAGGGCAGCGCCTTGGCGAGTGCCTGGGTGGTCGGGGTGTCGTCGAGCGACGCGGTGAGATGGCCCGAGGGCCAGGAGATCCGGATCTGTAGCGATGTCGGTGTCTGCATGCCGTCGATTCAACAATATGTTGAAGTTCCGGCCAAGGGGTTGACTGTGACGGGGGAGACAGGGGACCCCCTCCAGGGCTCGAAACTACGTGCTGCATAATGGCTTGTGAATGTGAACGCTTTCACAAGCGGTTGTAAGGAGCGGCGACGTGGACCTGGCTTTGGCGCCGGAGACCCTGGCGCGATGGCAGTTCGGCATCACCACCGTCTACCACTTTCTGTTCGTCCCCCTGACGATCTCGCTGGCCGCTCTGACGGCCGGACTGCAGACCGCCTGGGTGCGGACGGAGAAGGAAAAGTACCTCCAGGCGACGAAGTTCTGGGGCAAGCTCTTCCTGATCAACATCGCGATGGGTGTGGTCACCGGCATCGTGCAGGAGTTCCAGTTCGGCATGAACTGGTCCGACTACTCGCGCTTCGTCGGTGACGTCTTCGGCGCGCCGCTCGCCTTCGAGGCCCTGATCGCCTTCTTCTTCGAGTCCACCTTCATCGGCCTGTGGATCTTCGGGTGGGACAAGCTGCCCAAGAAGATCCACCTGGCCTGCATATGGATGGTCTCGATCGGCACGATCCTGTCGGCCTACTTCATCCTCGCGGCCAACTCCTGGATGCAGCACCCGGTCGGCTACCGGATCAATGAGGCGAAGGGGCGGGCCGAGCTCACCGACTTCTGGCTGGTGCTGACCCAGAACACCGCGCTCGCCCAGGTCTTCCACACCCTCACCGCGGCCTTCCTGACCGGCGGCGCCTTCATGGTCGGCATCGCCGCCTTCCATCTGGTCCGCAAGAAGCACGTCCCCGTGATGAAGACCTCGCTGCGGCTGGGCCTCGTCACCGTCGTCGTCGGCGGTCTGCTCACCGCGGTCAGCGGCGACGTCCTCGGCAAGATCATGTACCAGCAGCAGCCGATGAAGATGGCCGCGGCCGAGGCGCTGTGGGACGGCGAGAAGCCGGCGCCCTTCTCGGTCTTCGCCATCGGCGACGTCGACAAGGGACACAACGAGGTCGCCATCGAGATCCCCGGCCTGCTGTCCTTCCTCGCCAAGGACGACTTCACCTCGTACGTGCCCGGCATCAACGACGTCAACAAGGCCGAGCAGGAGAAGTACGGGCCCGGCGACTACCGGCCCAACATCCCTGTGGCGTACTGGGGCTTCCGCTGGATGATCGGCTTCGGCATGACGTCCTTCGCCATCGGCCTGGCCGGACTGTGGCTGACCCGCAAGAAGTTCCTGCTGCCGCAGCATCTGCGGGTGGGTGAGGACGAGGTGCCGCATCTCGTGCTCCTGCCGAAGAAGGCCCTCGGTCCGACCCTCACCAAGTGGTACTGGCGCATCGCGATCCTCACCCTGGGCTTCCCGCTGATCGCCAGCTCCTGGGGCTGGATCTTCACCGAGATGGGCCGCCAGCCGTGGGTCGTCTACGGCGTGCTGCAGACGCGTCACGCGGTCTCCCCCGGTGTCTCCCAGGCCGAGGTCATCACCTCGATGGTCGTCTTCACCACGCTGTACGCGATCCTCGCCGTCGTCGAGGTCAAGCTGCTCGTCAAGTACGTCAAGGCGGGCCCGCCCGAGCTCACCGAGGCCGACCTCAACCCGCCCACGAAGATCGGCGGCGACACCCGTGACGCCGACAAGCCGATGGCCTTCTCGTACTAGGCCGAGGGAGCTGCACAGTCATGGAACTGCACGACGTCTGGTTCGTCCTGATCGCCGTCCTGTGGACGGGCTACTTCTTCCTGGAGGGCTTCGACTTCGGGGTCGGTGTGCTCACGAAGCTGCTCGCCCGCAACCGGCCCGAGAAGCGGGTGCTGATCAACACCATCGGACCCGTCTGGGACGGCAACGAGGTGTGGCTGCTGTCGGCGGGCGGTGCCACCTTCGCGGCCTTCCCCGAGTGGTACGCCACGCTCTTCTCCGGCTTCTACCTGCCGCTGCTGCTCATCCTGGTCTGCCTCATCGTCCGGGGTGTGGCCTTCGAGTACCGCGCCAAGCGGCCCGAGGAGAACTGGCAGCGCAACTGGGAGACGGCGATCTTCTGGACCTCGCTGATCCCCGCGTTCCTGTGGGGTGTGGCCTTCGGCAACATCGTGCGGGGGGTGAAGATCGACCAGGACTTCAACTACGCCGGCGGCGTCCTGGACCTGCTCAACCCGTACGCCCTGCTCGGCGGTCTGGTCACGCTCGCGCTGTTCACCTTCCACGGGACGGTGTTCGTCGGGCTCAAGACGGTCGGGGAGATCCGGGAGCGGGCGCGGAAGCTGGCGCTTCGGGTCGGGTCGGTGACCGCGCTGCTGGCTCTCACCTTCCTCGCGTGGACGCAGTCCGACCGGGGTGACGGGGCAACACTCGTCGCGGTGGCCGTGGCGGTGGTGTCGCTCGTCGTGGCCATGGTCGCGGCGCGGGCGGGGCGTGAGGGATGGGCGTTCGCCCTGTCGGGGCTCACCATCGTGGCCACGGTGGCGATGCTCTTCCTGACGCTGTTCCCGAACGTCATGCCGTCGACGCTCAACCCGGACTGGAGCCTGACGGTCACCAACGCCTCCTCCAGCCCGTACACACTGAAGATCATGACCTGGTGCGCAGCGGTCGCCACTCCGATCGTGATGCTCTACCAGGGCTGGACGTACTGGGTGTTCCGCAAGCGGATCGGTACTCAGCACATCGCCGAGACCGTGCACTGAGGTGTGTTTCACGTGAAACCAATCGATCCGCGTCTGCTCCGGTACGCCCGTGCCACCCGGGTCTTCCTGGTGGCGGTCGTCGCCCTGGGTGCCGTAGGGGCCGGGCTGGTCATCGCGCAGGCGATGCTCATCGCCGAGGTGGTGGTCGGCGCGTTCCAGCACCGCATGGCGGTGTCCGAGCTCGGCACTCCCCTGCTGCTGTTGGCCGCTGTCGCGGTAGGCCGGGCGCTGGTCGGCTGGCTCACCGAGCTCGCCGCGCACCGGGCGAGCGCGGCGGTGAAGTCCGAACTGCGGGGGCGGTTGCTGGAGCGTTCTGCTCAGCTGGGGCCGGGCTGGCTGAGCGGACAGCGGACCGGTTCGCTGGTCGCCCTGGCCACCCGGGGTGTCGACGCCCTCGACGACTACTTCTCGCGGTATCTGCCGCAGTTGGGTCTCGCGGTGGTCGTGCCGGTGGCGGTGCTGGCGCGGATCGTCACCGAGGACTGGGTCTCCGCGGCCATCATTGTGGGCACCCTGCCGCTCATTCCGGTCTTCATGGTGCTGATCGGCTGGGCCACCCAGTCCCGGATGGACCGTCAGTGGCGGCTGCTGTCGCGGCTGTCCGGGCACTTCCTGGACGTCGTCGCGGGGCTGCCGACGCTGAAGGTCTTCGGGCGGGCCAAGGCGCAGGCCGAGTCGATCCGGCGGATCACGGGTGAGTACCGGCAGGCGACCATGCGGACGCTGCGGATCGCCTTCATCTCCTCCTTCGCGCTGGAGCTGCTCGCGACGATCTCGGTGGCGCTGGTCGCCGTGACGATCGGCATGCGGCTGGTGCACGGTGAGATGGACCTGTACATCGGCCTGGTCATCCTGATCCTGGCGCCGGAGGCGTATCTGCCGTTGCGGCAGGTCGGGGCGCAGTACCACGCTGCGGCGGAGGGGCTCGCCGCGGCCGAGGAGATCTTCGAGGTTCTTCAGACGCCCGTTCCGGCCTCCGGTTCGGGGGCCGTGCCGACGGGTGGGCTGGCCTTCGAGGGAGTGACCGTCCGCTACCCGGGGCGGTCGGCGGACGCCGTGTCCGGCGTGTCCTTCACCGTCGAGCCCGGGGAGACGGTCGCGCTGGTCGGGCCGAGCGGTGCGGGCAAGTCGACGCTGCTGAACGTCCTGCTCGGGTTCGTGCCACCGGCCGAGGGAAGGGTGCGGGTCGGGGAGCCGACCTCGCCGACGTGGACCTGGAGCAGTGGCGGTCCCGGATCGCGTGGGTGCCGCAGCGGCCGCATCTGTACGCCGGGACGATCGCCGACAACGTACGGCTGGCGCGGCCCGAGGCCGACGGCGACGCCGTACGGCGGGCGCTGCGGGACGCCGGGGCGCTGGAGTTCGTGGACGCGCTGCCCGAGGGCGCGGACACCGTGCTCGGCGAGGACGGGGCCG
>KE354103.1 GCA_000415505.1 Streptomyces afghaniensis 772 | reverse complement strand
CGGACTCGATGTCGGCGGGGTTGGCGGTGGCGGTCGCGAGCAGCATCTGCTCCTCCTCGACCGCCTCCGTGTAGTCGGGCGCGACGGGCGGCGATGGTGCCGCGGTGCGGGGCAGCACGCCTGCGCGGGGCGGGAAGCGGGCTGCGATGTCGTCCACGACCGCGGCGAGCGCGTCGGCCTCGGCGAGCACCGCCTGGACGGGGTGCGGGAGGGAGACGTCGTGGGCGGTCTGGACGAGGCGTTCGGCGGCCGTCTGCAGACGGCGGCGGGCATGTTCGGCCTCGACCATCCGTGCGTAGGCAGGCGCGTGGCGGGACCAGGGACAGACCTGAACAAGGGTGTGCAGGTACGAGGCGGTCAGCCCGCGAGCCTGTTCGCGTCCCGTGGCGAGCACGCGGTCGAGCCACTTGGTGTTCTTTGCGTGCTCGGCAGGGGCGGCAGTGGCAGGGTGCTGATCGCGGCATACAGGGCAGCGTGCGCGGCGGTGGAGAACGAGTCGGCGGCGATGCCGGTCACGTTGCTGAGGCGGTGCGGATCGAGGAGGAGGGCGCCGAGGAGGGCCTGCTCCACGTGGAACACCGGCGGTGCAATGGCGTCGAGGTCGTCTTCGTCGGGTTCGGGGGCGTGGGGCATCAGGCGGCGAGGGTGAAGTCGTCGGGGTCGAGGGTGACGCCGAGGTGCGGGGCGAGGAGGTGGCCGGCGAGCAGCGGGGGCACGGCGTTGCCGATCTGGGAGAACTGCTGGCCCTTGTTGCCGGCCCAGGGATAGTCGGCGGGGAAGGTCTGCAGGATGCCTGCCTCGCGGGCGGTGATCCGGATCGGCTCGGGAACCGCTGGCGCGTCGACATCCATGGCCGGCGAGGCGGGCTCGGCGATCCAAGTGCACTCGTTCGCGCGGTGCCCGAAGAACAGCGTGCCAGCCGGCTCGGACAGTGGACGGACGGTGGCGTTTGCCTGGTTGTTGCTGCGCAGGGACCAGGTCCAGCGGTGGGCCTCAGCGGTGAACGTCGGCGTCGGAGCGTCGGCGGCACGGTTCTCGCGTGTGCCGTGCCGGGCCGCCCATCCGGCGCCTTCAAGTCGGGACTGCAGGACCACTCCGTCCGGCCGGGGCATCCAGGTGCCGCGCTCGCGGGCGTCGGACAGCGTCTTGCGGGAGCCCGACGGGAACGGTTCGGGTCCGCCGCCGGGTCCACCGTCCGCGCAGACGGTGGGGACGGGCCGGTCGGTTGCGCCCCATCCCAGGGCCTCGGCCATGCTGACCCAGCGGGCGCGGCCCGGACCGAACAGCGACTCCGGTTCGGCGAGTTGGGAGTGCGTGGGGGTAGGAGGCTGCGCCGTACGGACGCGGGAGGCCAGGAGTATCGCCCGCTTCCTGGTCTGCGGGACGCCGAAGTCGGCCGCGTTGAGGATCCCGTACCAGACGGAGAACCCCCACCCGCGCAGGACGGCCGCGTACTGCTTCCACAAGGGCAGGACGTGCGGCACTTCCTCCATGGCGACCCAGTCGGGCTCGCCGACCGTGTTCAGGGCGTACAGATAGCGCATCGGCTCGGCTGCGAGCAGGGAGCGCTCGTCACGGCATGCGGCGAGGAGGCGTTCGCGGGAGTCACGTCCGGCGGCCAGGTCCTCGACCGCCGCGTGCACCAGCGGCTGGTCGAGCAGGCCGAGGCGTTTGCCGGCCATGCTCCACGCCTGGCACGGAGGGGAAGCGATCATTCCGCGGGTGCGGCCGATGAAGGGCCACGTCGGATACATTGCCACGTCGGTGCGGATCGTCAACTGCCCAGCCGCAGCACGGGTCTTGCACGCCCACTCGTCCCATTCCAGCCCGATGTCGCGCACGCCGAGGACGTGCAGCGCCCTGCTCCAGCCGCCCGGCCCCGCGAAGAGGCGAGTATCACGTGGCCAGCCCGAAGTCGGACTGTGTCGGCGCGTGCTTCGCCACGGCGCGGGCGGTGATTGCCTGCGACGCGCGGGCGGACGCCGCGGACAGCTCCTCCGCGCCGGGCTCCCAGTACCACGGCCGAAGGTCGAGCATGGCGGCGCGCATGCCGGTGGCAAAGCAGAGCGCGGTTCCCTTGGGCAGGGCTCGGATCGCGTCGGCGGGCAAGATACGCTCCTGCCGCATCGACACCGACGTGCTCTTTCCGGACTCTGAGTGCGAGGTGGACGTGGTCTCCACGTCGTGGTCACCGATCAGGCGGCTGAGCTTGTCCGCGAAGTCCGGGTCGTCAATACCGCTGCCGATCACCTTGACAGTCGAGGCGGACCACATGGCGTCCATGCCCGCGTCTCCCCAGACCTTCTGGCCCTGGCGGTAGGACTGCAGGATCGTGATCGGGATGATCCCGCGGCTGCCGAGGTGGGAGTACAGGTCCGGCAAGTCGCTGATCTTGCACACGTTGGCGGCCTCGTCGAGGATCGCCAGCATGGGCGGATCCAGGCGCCCGCCGGCACGTTCGGCCTGCGCGATAGCGGCCCGCATCACCGAGTCCGCGCACGCGGCGATGAGCGCCGAGGCTCCGCCGCCACCGTCCTTGCTGAGCAGGAACAGCGTGTCGGTGGACGTGACGAACTGCTCCGGCCGGAATTCCGGGACGTCCTTCTGCGGCGTCACCCACGCGGCGATTTCCGCGTTCAGGAGCGCGGAGGCGTACTGCCGGGCGGTCTCGTAGATGCCGTCTCGAGTCTCGGGCGGTCCCTCGACGGTGCCCTTGAGCTGAGCGGCGACGGCGGCGAAGTCGTGGTCGCGCAGGATGTCCAGCGGAGTGCGGTCGGCGGGGAAGGCGAGCCACTGCATGATGTCGGTGATGGGCCGCGCGTCGAGCGCCGCGGCCAGGAGCAGCTGCGACAGGATGTTGCTGCCGGCCTTCGACCAGAAGTCGCCCTGCTGGGAGGCGTCCACCGAGGCCGCGAGGAAGTGTCCGGCCAGACGGTTCGCCCCGTCCAAGGTGGTCGCGCTGGCAAGAGGGTTCCACCACATCTCTCGGGCGGCATGCGCGATCTGCTGTGGATCCATGGTCCACACCACCCCCGCCCGGGCCCTCGCCTCGTAGGCGGTGGTGAAGGCGTCGCCGGCGGCCTTGTTCGACGTCAGCAGGACCGGGCCGGGTGCGCCGAGCATGGACGGAATGGCGAGCGAGGTGGTCTTGCCGGACCGGGGCGCCATGATTGCGACGGCGACGTCCTCGAACCCCATCCGCACCTCGTGGCGGCTGCCCTGCAGGTTGCCGAGAAGGATGCCGGTGTCCTTCGCGTCGATGTGCTTGCTGTCCTTCAAGCTGGGGCGCAAGGAGCGGGCTTTGTCGGTGATCGCCTTGGCCATCAGCGGCTCAATGTCCCGGGCCTTGGCCATGTCGGTGATCTTCTTCCGGCCGCCGCTTCGGTTGTTGTGCTGGGCCCACAGGACGCCAGCCCCTGCCCCGAGAGCGAGGAGCAGGAGAACTGGGACGATACGGGCACCGATCAGCAGGGACGTTTCACCTGCGTCGGACCAGACCTGCTCGGGGTGGAGCAGGGCGTTGGTCGGCTGGTAGGGGGCCCAGTTGGTGCCGGTGAGGTAGGCGGTGATGTTGCCGGACAGCCAGGCCAGGTGGGACAGGGGGACGACGACGGCGAGCACCCCGAGGAGGAGGCGCAGGACGAGGTCGTATCCGTCGGTGTTGCTGCTGGAGGAGGAAGGGGGCAAGGGCTATGTGCTTCCGGGCGGGGAGGGGGGTTATCGGCTGCGGCCGTGCCTGGGCGGCGCTGACCGTGAGGGGATCGAGGCCGCCGGCGTGGTGGTGTGCCGGGCAGCGAGGGAGTGAACGCGGTCTTCCAGTGCGCCGGCGACGTACACGGCGAGCACGTCGGTCGTCCGGCGGATGACGACGTTTGGGTCGAGGGTCGGCAGACTGCGCCCGCTGTCGGTGCGGCGCAGGGGCTTCAGATCGCCGAGCGCGGCGGTGAGCGCGGCGACAAGGTGTGGCGGAGTGTGCCCACCGAACTGGGCCTGCCGGAGCGCTCCGTACGGGTCGCAAGGCGCGTCAGCGGCTGGGGCCGGGTCGGTGAGGGCGTCGGTGAAGGCGGTGATCAGTTTGACGGCCGTGCGGGCGCCGAAGCTGGCGTACCAGGCAGGCCGGTCCGGCTCGGCGACGTGGTGCAGGGTCCACCACTGGTCGTCGGGGTCGGGCTCCGGCGCAGGTGGCCTTCTGGTCGGGGCTGGAGAGCAGGACGCGTGGCATCAGGGGGTCGTTGCCGTGGCTCCATCCGCAGGCACGGTGGAGGGGAACGGTGATCCAGGCGGGTTACCGCCGCCGGCGAGGTGGAGCGGGGTGATGAAGTCGACCTCGAGGGTCTCGGGAGTCGGGGCCCTAGTCACTTCCGTGCCGCGGTTCGTCGCACGGGTGCGAGGGCAGGCATGGGAACCAGGGATGAGGGGGCCTTGCGGGCTGCGGTGTTGATCTCCCGGAGCGCTTTGCCGTGGGTGGCCCAGTCGTCGAGGTAGCTCCAGGATTCGGCGTGATGTTCGGCGAGGGCGTCGTCGAATTCGGCGGGGCCGGGCTTGGCGGTGGCGGGCAGGGCGTCGCGGGTGAGCAGCCATTGCTCGTGCAGTTCTTCGAGACGGTCGAGGGCCGTGTGCAGGACGCCCAGCTGGTAGACCCAGCGGCTCTGCACCGTGTTCTCCGGCAGCTGGGCCAGATGTGTCTCGGCGGTCGCCAGCAGGTGCCGGGCGCCGTAGCGGAGCGGCTCGAACGCCTCGGCGGTGTCGGCATCGCGCTGGCTCTTGCGCATGCCGTAGGCGTGGTCGTCGTAGGGCCAGCCGTCGAGGCCGGTGTGCTCGTCGGAGTAGGCGTCCCAGGCGTCGAGGATCTTCTGGCTGTCCCGCACGTAGTGGTCGAGGTGGCGCAGGAAGTCGCGGTGTGCGTGGTGGTCTCGGGAGATGGGGGCGGTCCTGTCGGGTCAGCGGCGAGCGGCCGGCTGCGCGGTACTGGCGTGCGCCGGGATCGTCGCGGGTTTCGTCTGCTGGCGGCGGGCTGAGCGTGCCTGGGCGCGCAGATGCTTGATGCGCGTGGCGTGGGCGTCGACCACCTGCTGCGGGCGCAGCGGGCTGGGCTCCTGTACGGCGCTGTAGTGGCCGGTGCGTTCGAACATGCCGCGCTGGAGCGGGCTGTGGTCGGTCAGCGCGGTGAGGAACGCGCTGACCAGGTGAGCGGGGGTGTGCTCGTCGAGGTAGGCGTGCCAGATACGCGGGCCGGGAAACTCCCCGTGGCCGGGCTCGCGGGTCTCGATGTGCCAGGACGACCGGTCGTGGAATTCGCTCAACGGCCGCAGTTCGATGTGGCACATGGAGTCCGGCGAGCGCGCGCCGTCTGGCTCGTGGTGCCATCCTGCCGAGGTCACCTGCTGCCACGGGTCCGGCTGCTTTGGCGGCGGGGCGGTGAGGGCGTCGGTGAAGGCGGCTAGGAGCTCGGCGGGTACGAGTTCGCCGAACTCGGTGTACCAACCGGGCTCGGTGCCGACGGGCTCAGCCCGTAGCCGCCACCACGCCGAGGTGCGGGACTGCGGGTCGAACTGGAGCCGGTGGCGAAGGTCAGGGCTTGCCAGGATGATCTCGGCGCTCAGGGGGTCGGAGACGGCGTTCCATCCGGCGGCGGCCAGGCCGTGGGTGACGTGGCGGGCGTCTCCGGGGCCGGCGAGGTGGCGGGGGCTGGTGTCGTACGGGATCTGCACGGCGTGCTTGTCGGCGAAGGCGGCGAGCTGCCGTTCGCTCAGCGGCACCAGCAGCACCCCTGCTCGCTCGTCGGCGAACTGCCGTACAGGTCACGGAGATCGTCCAGCACGTAGTGGAGGGTGTGCTGGTCGGCCAGTTCCCACGCGGCCGTGCGCAGCTCGGTGATCAGCAGGTCGCCCTGCGCCGTGCGCGGCGCGTCAGGGCTCTCCTGAACGGCGCGGGCGAGGGCGCGCAGCGTGTCGGCGAACTGGACGGGCAGGCCCGTGTACTCGTCGAGGAGGGGCTCGATGAGGGCGAGGGCTTCTGCGGGGTCGGGGTTCTCGCGCAAGTAGTCGGTGAGGTCCGCGAGCGTTTCGGTCAGGGTGCGGATGGTGTCCGGGGTGAGTGCGGGCATCGGGCTCCTCGGGGCGGGGCTATTGCGGTCAGCGGCGGGTGCGTGCGCCGCCGGCCGGGGTGTAGGGACGGGCGCTGGTGCGCGGCCTGGTGCTACGGGCGCTGTTGCGGGCCCAGGTGGCGGCGCGGGCGGCCGTGATGCGGGCCTGCTGCCACGCACTGAGCTGGGAGGGCTTCACGGACATCGACCAGGTACGGATCTGCGCGCTGTGCGGCACGCGTCCGCGCGGGCGCATCACGGGGTCCGGGCTGGCGAGTTCGGTGGAGAAGGCTTGCACCAGGTGCATCGGGGTGTTCGGCGTGAAGTTGGCCGTCCAGCCGTTGCCCTGCTTGTCCTGCGCTCCGGTCCACCACATCGCCGCCCCGTCGGGACTCTGCCGGTACTGCATCCACGCGGTGCCGTCGGGGCTCGTCGCCATGTAGTCCTGGCCCTCGAAGCGCGTGTGCCAGTTCTGCTCCTGCAGAGGGGCCCAGACGTTGGGGGCGTGTGCGGAGCAGGGGCGGGTGAGGGCGTCGGTCAGGCCGGCGACGATCTCCGCCGGCGTCTGCCGGCCCAGGTGGGCAGACCACTCGCCGTTCGCTCCGTCTGCGTGGCCGTGGATGGTCCATCCGCCGGGGAGGACGTAGGGGTCGTAGGCGATGCGGACGGTGCGGTCCGGGCTCTCCATGCGCAGGGGGCCGCCCGTCTTGGACTTGTCCCTCCAGCCGGAGGCGCGCAGGAACTCCGAGACGTGCCGGACGTCGCCGCCGCCGGCCAGGGCGCGGGGCTGGACGAGGTAGTGCTGCTCGGCCTGCTCGTCAGGTCCCCAGCCCTGCCACTGCTTCTTCTTCACCGGCGGCGCCGGACGACGAGCGGTGCGGGTGCCGGGGGCTTCGCCGCCGTAGTGGCGGGCTGGGCGCCGACGCGCTGAAGAGCGTCTTTGTGTTCGTCCAGGTCGAGGGTGATGTCGCCGAGTTCGTTCGAGGCACGGCCCAGGGCGAGCCACACCTCCGCGGGGAGCGCGCCTCGCTCTGCCTGGTCCTTGGCGAACACGCTGCCGGTGGCGACGAGGTGGGTGACACCGCCGAGGACTCCGGTGTCCGGGTCGAGCACGCGGGCGATGACCTGAGCGGCCTGGGGCGGGGGCAGGTGAGAGAGGTGGTCGGCGAGCTGTCTGAGCTGGCGGGTGATCTCGTCGGCCAGTCTCACCGGGTAGGGGGTGGGGTGGGACATGCTCCTCCGGGCGGTGGACGGTCAGTGGTGGTGGCGATGCCCGACGCGCTGCGTCTCGGCGAGGGCGGCCTCCGGGCGGGCGCCGGCCAGCGGGGAGGCGTGGTCGGGGCCGGTCGGAATACAGGCGCGCAGATAGCGGCGGAAGAAGGCCGTGGCGAGTCGGGGCTTGAGCCGGTTGCTGATCGGTGGGGGTGTGCGGATTGCTACGGGTATCTCCGGGTCTCGGGTGGTGAGGCGGGCGGTCCCGGCGCGGTGCCGGGACCGCCCAGGCGCCTTACGGGGTGCGGCGGGCCGGAGCTGCAGGCGAGGCGGAGCCGATCGGTGCCTGTTGCCGCACGGCAGGGCGGCCCGCTCGGGTGCGCAGGTCCTGCACGGCCTGCCGGTAGGCGGATTCGTCAAAGACTTCGGGCGTGCAGTTGACCTCGTACCCGGCCAGGAGCAGGACCGGGATGGCGCGGGTTGCCAGCCGCTTCTGCTCGTCGGCGTCGAGGTGTTCGGGCACGGTGTGCCAGATGTAGATGGGCGTGTCGGCGGGGTACTCGTGGCGTTCCAGGCCGAGGTGTTCCAGCAGGTCGTGGAGCTGGTCGGAGGCGCCCGTTGGGGTGTCGGCGTGGATGGTGGTCGTCAGGGCCTTGATGTAGATCTCGACGTCCGTGCCGTATTCGTCGGCCAGGTTGGCCATGTGGTTCTCCGAAGTCAGCGGCGGCGGGATTTCGCGGGCTGGGCGCGGCTCGGCGGCGGTGAGGTAGTGGCCGACCGCTGCGCAGGGCGCGCGGCGTGGTTGCGGGCGTGGAGGATGGCGCGAGCGGCCTCGCTCATGGAGGTGACGGTGCTTCCGAGCCGTGCGATGGGATCGGGTTCCCCGGTGGGCGCGGCCCCTTGGAAGTCGCTGGCGGCGATCCAGGCGCGGACGACGACCTCTCTGGCGAGGGGCAGCAGCCCGTGGACGGGGGCAGCGACCTCGGTCAGAACCTCGGCCACCTCGCTGCTGGTTGTGGCGGCTGCGGCTCGCTCAGCGAGGCCCGCCAGGTAGCGCAGGGCGGCCTCACGTTCACCGTCCGGTGCGACCAGCATGTTCAGCGTGGGGTCGAGGTGGACGCTGTGACCGGCGGCGAGCAGGGCGTGCGAGGCTGCGGTCGCCTTCCGGCGCTGCTGCTCGATGGGCAAGCCGTGTGGAAGCCGGTGATAGTCCCCGCGCGGTCCGGGAGCGGAGAGGAAGCCGCCGGTTCGCTGGAGGATGTCCGCGGCCTTGTCGGTGCCGCCGATGGCCACGACCAGGTCGGTGCGGGGGTCCTTGGTGATGGTGACGTACTCCAGCACCCAGAAGTCGGGCTCCGTCTGCTTCACCGAGACCGGGTGGTTGGGGTACGGGGACCGGCCGGGACGTGCGGCACGGAAGCGGCGGTGGTGGGCGCGGTCCGGCCTGCGGGATGCTGCAGAGCGGTGCCGATGCCGAGCGCGTCGAGGCGCGGGCCGATCTCGCACAGGGCGCGGGCCTGGGCCTGGGTGTCGTCACCACCCAGGCGGTAGATGCCACTCTGCGGGTCCTGGACGAAGCCGTGGGCCATGAGGACCGCGCTGGCGCGGTCGTCGGCGGGGGCGGTGGCGATGCTGCCGTCCGGCTGCCAGGTCAGGACGACCCGGTCCGGTTGGGAGGGCTGGATGCCGCCCAGGGCGTTGTGGCGGACCTGGGCGAGGGCGGCGTCGTAGCGGGCGAGCAGGTCGCCGGTGACCTGCTCGGCGCTCAGGAACGGGTCATCGGCCAGGGCGATGCCGTTGGGCTCGGGAACGCCGCGGAACGCCTCGTCGGGCAGGGCGTGCGGGGCGACGGCGGCGATGAGGAAGCCGTCGCGCTCGTCGTTCCGGTCCAGAAGGACGAGCTGCGCACCGTCCTGTCGGCTCAGGATGGCGGCCTGCTGCAGGGGGTGCTCGGCGAGAGAGGCGGCGACCAGGTCCAGGTCCCAGATTCGGTCGGCGAGTTCGGCGAGGTCGTCCTTGGCGTCCTCTGGCAGGTGGGAGCTGGTCCAACTGTCGGGGAGTTCGCCGGCGAGAACGTCGGCGTACGAGGCGAGGCGCTCGGAGGTGTGGTGGTCGTGCATGGTGTCCTTGGGCGAGGTGGGAGTCAGCGGCGCAGTCCGGCGGCCATCGGGGGCGGCGGGGCCGGTAGGGTGCGCGGCGGTGGCGGGCAGGCGCACACAGCAGAGCGCTCTTGCTCGGTTGACGGGACTTCCCCGGTACAGGTGCTGCGGCCGGGGTACGGGGCATGCCGGTCGGCGAGCTGGTTGCGGGTCTCGGAGAGGTCGGTACGGATGACGCGAAGGTGCTCGTCGGCGAGGTAGCGCAGCCGCCGCGCGATGTAGGGGTCGGCCGCCTGGCCGAGCCCGTCGTGGAAGTCGGCGGTGGCGGTGAGGACTTCCTCCAGCGCGGCGAGGACGCCGTCGTGGGCGGCGGTCAGCTCAGTCAGCGCATCGGCCGCCTCGCCCGTAGTGGCGGCCTCGCGAAGGCGCTCGGCGACGTGCGCAACGGAGGAGCCCAGCGGCAGGTAGCTGGCCGGACGCGAGGCGGTGTCGAAGTCCGCGTCGCAGTCGACGTGGTATCCGGCCGCCCGCAGGCGGGCCACGGCGTCGGTGGCGAGACGGGACTCGTCGTCCTCCGCTAGGCCGGTCGGGGCGCGGTGGTACGTCTCATGGACGCGGACGACGGCGACGAAGCCCGCGCGCTGGAGGATGCTGTGTGCCTCGGAGTCGCCGCCGCGGGCAAGGAGTTCGTCGGAGTGCGGGTCGCGGCGGATGTCCAGGAAGCGGTCGGTTCGGGGCAAGGAGACGTTTCTCCTACGGCGATCGGTGGGCGTTGTGCCGGACGGCATCCGGGGCCGGGACGGCGCGGGGCTGGACCAGGCGGTTTGCGGTGGTGTCCAGGTCCTGCTGGATGGCGTAGAGGCGGCGGGCAATCAGCTCCAGGCGGTGTGCCGTATCGGTGCCGGCTGCTCCCGGCTGGCGGGCGATCCGGTGCGAGGTGTGCTCGACGAGTCCGCGTACCGCAGCCAGCGGGCCGGCCTGTTCGTCGGCGAGCTGCGTGAGGATGGTCGCGAGCTGGGCCGACGCCGTGAGCGCCGCGCGGACAGCAGGCCGCGAAGGGGGGTCGGATCGGACAGGGACCAGGTGGAGGTCCTGTTCGATGCGACGCGCCTCCTGTGCCAGGCGCCGCAGATTGTCCGCGGGAAGAGCGTGCCACGCGCCGTCGAGGTGGATCAGGTTGGCGATCAGGTCGAGGCGGCCGGGCTGGGCCTGGACGGCGATCCACCGGCAGCCATGTTCCTTGCCGGGGATCTCGATGCCGGCGGCTCGTGCGAGCCGTTGAGCGACCTCGGCCCACTCCGGTCCGGTCAGTTCCCGGTCATCCGGGTGAAGGCGGATGTCGAGGTGGAGGATCGCCCGCCGGTCGTCGTCGGGGCTGGCGGCGAACGGATGCTCCAGGTAGGGGTCTTCGAGGTGCTCGGCCCACTGGACGGACGTCCAGATCCTCTGCTCGTCGTCCAGGGTGAAGTAATCCAGGCCGGGCCAGTGGGCGATGATCGTGTGCTCCGTCAGGCCCTCGTTCGGTGAGACCGGCCGCCCCAGCGCCTCTTCGAGCGGGTCGTGGGGCCGGTGGGTCCGCTCGTGCAGGCGGGGGATCACCGGCCGCCCCGGATGTCGGCGATGTGCACGAGCTGGCCCAGGGCGGTGGTGGTGTACCAGCCGCAGTCGATCAGCTCGTCGCGGTCAGCGAACCGTGCGAGGAGGGAGTCCTCCATGGCCCGTAGATAGATCAGGCAGTCAGGGCAGCGGCGTGAGAGGTGCACGAGGTAGCGAGGGTGGGCGGTGACGTAGGACTGGGCGCCGCCGGTCGCATCCCGCAGCCGCCACCCGTCCTCGTCGGTCGGGGTGTGCCAGGAAGGGGCCACGACGCGCATCGCGTCACCCCACAGTTCTCCGCCGGCCACCCCCTTCAGGACGACGATGGTGTCACCGGCCTGGAAATGGGCGTGGGTGATGTCCCGGTCGGGGGTGAGCGGGTCGGGCGTCGGTGCGAACGCCGAGGCGGACGGGGGCTGGGACATGAGTTCCTTCCACGCGATGGCTGGCGGGGTGGGAGCATCAATAGTCCGGAGGAACGCCGGTTTGGCTAACCGGCGTTTCCCGGCTATGTTGCCCCGCCGTCAGCGGAACGGGTTCTCCGTCCCGCGGTCCGCCTCACTGGCCGCGTCGAGAAGTTCGAGCAGGTCAGTGCCTTCGGCGTCCCGCTGGTCGATCCACCATCCGGCACGGGTGATGGAGCGGGCCTTCTCCTCCAGCTCCGCCCAGTCCGCCTCGTCCCAAGTGCCCTCGACGACGAGCGCGGTGTGCGCGGCCGTCATCAGCTGGTGGCGGGAGCGCTCGCCCCAGCCCAGGGCCTTCTCCGGGCCCTCCAACTGCGGCATGTAGAACTGCTTGGCCCACGCGACGGCTGCCTCCTGCTCCTCGGCCCGCTTGGTCGCGAGCCACTCCTCCTTGGACTCGGAGTCGGCGTCGCGCGCCGCCTTCCAGCAGTCGGTGCAGTCCTTCGACGCGAGCCAACGGGCAAAGCCCGCCCGCTTGTCGGCAGGACGATTGGACAGGTCATGATCCACGCTGTGGGAGCAGGCGTGCTCCACGGTCCAGTGCGTACGCACGGCCATAATTCGATCTCCTCAAAGGGGTTGGAAGGTGGGGGCGTGCCCTGATCAGGACGGCTTGTGCCGGCCTCGGAGTGGGCGGCGGTGTCGGCCGGGCGGCCGGTGCCCGGCGGGGCGGAGCTGTCGGCGCGCGGCGAGAAGGACGGCGAGGGCGAAGGCCGCGCCGGCGGCGGGGAGCGCCGCGCTGGCCAGCGTCTGCTCGGCGAGGCGTCCGGCCAGAGCGGTACCGGCGGACTGCCCGACGCCGATCGAGAGGATCAGCCACGCATACGCCTCGCTGGTCCGGCCCGCAAGGAGCGAGAGCATCGGTGGTCACGTAGGCGCAGGCGACCACGACGGTCAGGAACGCACCAGGCACGGTGACCGCGGCGGTGGCCGCGAACGGCGCGGGCTGGGTTGCGAGCGGGAGCCATCCGGCGAGGAACGCGGCGCTGGCGATGATCAGCCGGTCGGCGGCGGTCCGACTCCAGGTGCGGCGCCCGTAGACGAGGCCGCCCAGGAAGCTGCCGGTGGAGAATGCGGCGGGGATGATGCCCGAGAGCATGTCCTGCTCGTGGTACTCGGCTAATAGCGATCGACCACACGTTCATGGCCCCGATTGCGAACCCGATGCCGGTGAGCGAGACGAACAGGAGCGCCAGGCCAAGGCCGTTCAGCCGGCGAGCGGCACCGTGCCGGCTGAACGGCGTCGGTCGCCAGCGCCGCGATGGCGGAGCGAGCACGACCACGGTGGTGCCGGCCAGGCCGAGGACGGCGGTGACGGTGAGCGCGACGGTGGGGTTGTACGCGGAGGCGAGGGCGGCGACGAGAGCAGGAGGCCGACGATGTACAGCAGGCCCTGCGTGCCGGTGTCGGGGGTGAGCGCGGCGTGCCGAAGGCGGGCGTCGGGAGCATGCTCGACCACGGCTCGCAGCCCGGCCTCCTTCGCCGTGAATCCATGTGTTCAGTCGGCGGGCTGGCTGAGAGTTGGCTGGGCACCGCCGTTCGATCGCCGGGAAGGCGCGCTGTGGATCTTATGACGCGCTTATTGAGACTGTGTAAGAGATCCTCGCCCGCCAGCACTGAGGTTGGCGCTCTCGACAGGCGCAACCGACACGTATCGACTATGATGAATAGGCGCAATCATTAGACACGCGTCAGACCTTTGGGGACGCGTATGGAACCCGAGATCATTCTGGTTGGCCAATCGAAGCAGTTCTTTAGAGAAATTGGAACTGCCGAGAAAGAAGCCCTCGCTGGAGAACTACGGTCCCTCCTGCTGAGCGATAATGACCCCCGCATCCCCGATATCGACGTCCGGGGTGACGCGAAGGGTTATAGGTGCACTGTCCCTCCCAGTGCCTACATGATCGTTTATCGGGCTATGGTCCCCATGGAAGTCGATAAGTACAAATGCAGGAGAGGGTTCATCATCTCGGAGATCACGAAGCTCATCGACAATATTTGAGATTCTCGGATCCGGTATGCACGCCTGTCCCGCATTTGTAAATCCGCACGTCAAGCGGCTTTTCTGCTGCAGGCGGGTTGGCGGCATAGGCAAATAGTGCAAGCCCCAACATGGCGATCAGTGAAGCCCCGGCCAGCCGCTTCTTCATTTGCTGAAAGAGTTCCAGGGTCCAGAAGTAATTGGCGCATTGGGCAACTTCTCGTGCCACAGCCCGGAGGGCTGCGGCCTCAGCAAGGGCCTCTCGCTGCTCGACGGCACCTTCGGGGCTGTGAACCCTGTCATCCACCTCGCGTAGCTTTCGGTGCAGGTCAGGCAGGTCGAGGGCGGCATGACCGTACAGCTCGTGCCGATTGTCATCAATTAGTTCGCCGACCTTTCTGAAGCGGCGATTGCGCTCGTCAGTCGGAACCGCCTGTAGCAGAGAGTGACCCTCCTCATCGCTGAAGCTACTCAACGTAACCCATTCTTGCGATAGGACGGTGGCAGCCTGGGTGGCCATGTAGCCGACAGCTCCCAGGGCCATCCCTGCTCCCAGCAAGGCCCCCCAAAGCCTCCAGTCGTCGGCCTTCAGCTCGCCGATGCGGCTGAGCTGAAGGCCGGCAGCCAAGACAGCACCCGCCCCAGCAAAGGCAGCCAGGAGCCATTTCGCGGTCGAACGCAGGGACTCCAAGGCGGCGGCGTATCCGTCGGTCGTTCCTGCCTGGTCGGCACCGTTCGGCATCGCACTCCTGTTGACGACGGTTGACAACACCCCTCCGGCGGCAGATCCTGAGGGGGAAGCGGACAAGCTCGCCCCGTCTGAAGACTGTGGGCATCGCTACAGGGATGGGTTGAGCGCCGTACCGTCGCCCTCCCGGCTGCGGCGGCGCGGACAGATCACTCAGCCCCGTACATGCATGGAAGGGCTGACATGAAGACGATCGGCATCCGAGAAATGTCCGGTGAGCTGATCAAGAAGGTCACCGATCAAGGCCAGGTCATCGGCATAACGAGCGGGCGTGTTCTCGCAGGCGTACTGATGCCCATTGGCCCTGAAATCGTTGAACAACTTGTAGACCGAAACCTCGCCCGAATCAAGGACAGCGTTCGGCGTGGCGAAGAAGACGTAGCAGCTGGGCGTGGTGAGTCATTGCAGGATCTGATGGGCTCGCCCCCGGAGCAAGGTGGATATTCTCGGGTGCCACCTCAGGTGTCAATCAGGCAGTTGTCAGGAAGCCGCATCCAACAAGCTGCCGACTCGGGCGAGGCTCTCATAGTCACCCATGACGGAGCGGCCGTTGCGCTGCTTATACCTGTTACTTCGCACTGGGTGGAGCGCCTCGTCGAACGCAACCTACCGCGCATCCGTAACAGCATTGAGCGGGGTGAGAACGAGATCGCCCAAAAAGGCATTCTACCGACTCTCGAAGAACTGCTTGAGGAGCCGGAGCAGTCGCACCCGGGTTCGCGGCCGGTTCGTCATGACTACGAATCGCTACCGTCCGCTGGCCGCTCCCTGCTGGAGGGTGCCGATTCTGCGGTCGCGGCTATGGCGGTATGGGCAGGAACTATCACTCCTCCCAGCGCCAGCCTAATGCAGCAGCGGGTAGTCGGGATCAAGATCATCCCTGACGCGCAGGATGAGCGGATCCGACTGGTAGGCGTGCTCACGGATGCATTGGCTCGCATTGTCCGGGGTCCGGTTGAGCTTCCATTGGCCAATCTAGATCAGGGCACCGTGCTCGCTGGCGTCCTTGACCTGGTCCAAGGGCTGGAGGGGACGATGAAGCCAGGTGGAGAGCACCTGGTCGCGGTCGGTATGGAGCTCGGAGGACATGTTCATAATGGAACAGTCGTGTACTCGGCGAATGCCGGCTGGCACCACTTCCCCCTTGCCTCCCTAGTGCAGCGGCAGCTGTCCATCCCTGTGACACTCGAAAACGATGCCAATGCGCTCGCCATCCGAGAACGCCTAAGTGGCATCAAGGATGAAAACATGGTGGTCATCTTGATCACCAATCGTGGGGTCGGCTCTGGCGTCATAGCCAATGGCCAAATCGTCCGGGGAGCAAATGGCATGGCTGGAGAGCTGGGGCACGTGCCGGTCGAGTTCGAGCGCCACGGCGCCCAGGTCAAGTGCCGCTGTGAGAACCCAGGCTGCCTAGAAGGTGCGACAGCCCCCTATGCCATCATGAACACATTGACGGAAGACGGATTCAACGGAGACTTCGACGCCGCGGTGGAAGCCGCAAATGAGGCAGGCAGTCGTGCGCACGAAGTGTTCCTACATGCTGGGGAAGCGCTAGGCCGGGCGATTGCAACGGTAATTAATCTGCATAACCCCTCCAGTATTGTGCTTTACGGGCCACCTGCGCTAGTCGGCGAGCCCCGAGACTTGCCCAGCCCAAGTGGCTTCCTTAACCAAGAATCAGCCAGCCTCTACATGGGTGCAATGATCCGCTCTATCAACAATCACTCCTTTTCAACGGGAGTCGACGACTGTCGTTTCATTGTGCGCAATACTACGGACGCTGATGGTGCCGCCGCAGCGGCAGCATGCGTCCTCCAGCAGCTCCCTCCTCTCCGAACGGCCCCCTCGACGACCACTGCGGTCGATCTAGCAGCGATACAGTGAGCCGTCAGCTGAGAATCGTCTAGATAAAGACGAGTACAACTGCGGAGCCGCGCGAGCCAACCGTGCGTAACTTCCTCCAGCGCACAGGCACTGAACTGGGCGTCGCTGTCTGATACCGGATTTCCCTCTCCGCGAGGAGAGGAAACGGGGACAGCGGTGTCGGTCGCGTGTCATGTCGATGACCGCCAATCCGCAAGCGGAAGTCGCATGCCTCGTTGGCCAGTTCGGGAGCTGTCGGCAAGGGGCCGTCGGGGGCCGGGCTGCTCGCCGGTGTCATCGGGACCGCCCGCCGGTCGCGGCCGTCAAATGGACGGTCGGAGCGTACGTGGGCTTCGGCGGGATCGACCGGGCCGCTGGCGGGGCGGTGGTGGGCGGTGCGGAGCGCTGCGTCGTCCGGCCAGCGGCGGCCTGGGCGAGACGGCTGCGGCGCTCCTGGAGTCCGTTGGGCCGGGCGGGGCGTGGCGGGCCGGCCGAGAGGGACGGGTCGAGGCGGATGTCGGCCTGCACGGTGTAGCCGTGGCGGCGCAGGTCGTGGACGGCTTGGCGGGCGCGGCGGACTCCGTCGCGCTCGGGCTCGCTGAGCCGGTACAGGCCGGGTTCTCCGGGAACGGGCTCGAACTGCTCGCGCTCCAGGTACCAGTGGGCGAGGTGCGCGGGCAGGGCGGCGGTGAAGGAGGCCACGAAGCCGTGTTCCTCGTGGTCGCCGAAGGCGAAGTGGGTGCCGGGTCGCAAGGGGGCGGGGTTCTCCTCGGGGCGTGGGACGGAAGAGTCAGGGGCCGCGGTGCGCGGGCAGGGCCGGGCGACAGTGGGGTGCGCTGATGCGGGCCTGACGAAAGAACGTTCCGCCGTCGGAGAGCCACGTCTCGATGGCCGGCCACGCGCGTGCTCGGCGCTCCTGCTCCGGCACGGAACCGCCGTGGACGATCTCGTCGACCAGGGCTTCGGCATCGATCACGGCGTCGGCCAGACGGGACAGGGCTGCGGCGTCGTCGGGCCACGGGCTGCTCGCGGGCCGGCACCGGTCGAGCAGCGTCGGGGCGTGGTCGACGACGGTCAAGAAACGGCGCCAGGCGTGGTCGAGGAACAACTCCGTCGCGGCGCCGAGGGCGGCGGCGCTCAGCGGGGTGGCGTCGCTATAGCGACCGGAGGCGTTCATGGCCTGCCAGGGGTCGTACTCGGAGCGGATGTCCCCGAGCACGGCTGCGATGGCCGCCGTCTGGCGGGCGTAAACGGCCTGCTCGTAGGCGGGGAGGTACCGGTCGGTGAGGGCCTGGGCAGCCCGCCCGGCGGCAGGACGATGCTGCGCGGGGCGTGGGGATCGCCGTAGCCCCCTTCGAGCCCCTCGGGCGAGAAGGCCCCCACCAGGTAGTCAAGTTGACGGCCGGGACGCTCGATGAACAGCAGCGTGGTGCCCTGCACCATGTCGGTGAGGAGCGCGGCGTAGGGGATCCGGTCGCTCTGGACGGCGCGGCCGAGTTCGCCGCTGTCCCAGATCCAGGGGACCAGGTCTTCCTGCCAGGCGGGGTGCGAGTAGATCTCGACCGAGGCGTGCCACTGGCCGGGCAGGAGGCGCACGAGGTCGCGGGCGGCGTCGCCGATGAACCGGCGGCTGCTCGTGTGCACGCTGGTGCGGTGCCGCTTCGCGCACGTGACCAGGTCGACCACGGTGGTCTGGGTGCCGTCCGTGGGCAGGTGCCAGACGCCGTCCTCGTCCCGCTGGAAGCCGCTCTCCGCGAGGGCGGTGTGCGCCCACCGGTACTGCTCGCCCGAGGCGATCGCGATGATCCCGGACTCCCGGCTGTGCGACAGGACGATCTGCGCCTCAGGCACGGACCAGGCCCTCGCCACCGCGCAGGACGGCGCGCAGGCTGCGGCCGTACGCCCAGGCGTGCTCCCGGGCAGCCGCCTCCAGCCGGTCGTATCCGACCTGGGCCGTCATCTGCCCGTCCCACTTGCGGTACCTGTACACGGGTACTGGCAGCAGGATGCCGGGGCCGAGAGCGGTGACGCCGAGGGCCGCGCAGTAGTCCTCGCCCTGGACGAGGCCGCCCATCGGAGCGGCGCGCACGAGGTCGGTGCGGGCGAGGATCGTGGTCGGCCCGATGGGGATGGTGTCCGCAGGCGACTTCCAGTACGTCCACACGTCACCGGCCTCATGCCGGCCGGGCGGCGTGGGGCAGCGCCACAGGGTGGTCGAGCCGTCGGGGTGCTGGTCCTCGCTCCAACCGGCGCACCAGCCGACTCTCGTCGACTCCAGGATGTTCAGCCGTACGGCCATCGCATCGTCGGGGAACAGGTCATCGTCGTCGGCCCAGTTGGTGTACGAGGTGCGTACGTGAGCGAGGGCCAGGTTCCTGGCGCAGGCGGCGCCGACCGCACGGGGCAGCGCCAGCGTGCGAACGCGCGGGTCCTGCGCGAGCGGGGCCGGCAGACGGTCGGGCGAAGCACCGTCGAGCGCGATCACGGCCTCCCACGGCACGGACTGCCGGGTGAGGCTGGCGTGCATGGCGGTCAGGTAGTCCAGCCGGTCTTCGCGCAGGCGGCTTGCGATGACGATGGTGATCAGGGGCGTGGTGTACGGGGGCAGAGAAGGCTCCGGGAAGACGAGGGGAACTAGCGTCGGGCGGCGGCGGGGCGCGGGGTGCCGGCCTTCGCCGGGGCTGCGGCAGGAGCACTATGGGACTGCCTGCCGCGCGATGCCCGGATGGCGGGCGGGGAGTCGAGGGAGGACCAGGCCGCCGGGTGGTCGTTGAAGGCGGTGCGCGGGTCGATGGACCAGCTCACGATCGGGCCGACGTCCTCGTGCAGGAGGCTGATCACCTCGACGCCCTCCTTGTGCAGGACGTACCCCCACTGCATGTCCTGCTCGTCGGCGGTCGTGTCGGTGACCGACATGCGTACCGGGGGTGAGCCGTCCGGGGTGATCAGGTGGTCGAGGGTTCGGCTGGGCCAGTGCTCGCCGCCGGTCAGCGCGGTCACGAGTGCGGGCGGGGCGTCGTCGAGGAGATCGGTGCCGAGTTCGTCCCAGCCGACGGCGACGTCGTCGATGAGGTGCCGGGACATAGCCTCGATGTTGCGTCCGAACTTGTACTGGTAGGCGGCCAGGAGCAAGGGGAGGTGGTGGCTGGGTACGCCGTCGAGCTGGACGTGGATGCCCGTGTATCCCGTACCGAGGGTGGGGCGGGCGATGAAGGAGCGTGTGGACAGGGGATTCTCCGGAGCGAGCGGGGTGCCGGGGAGGCTCGGCGGCCGTCACGGTGGCGCGCGGGTGCGTCTACGCGCGGTCGGACCAGGACGGGACCGGAGGGCCGGAGGCGTCGGTACGCGCGCAGGTGTAGCCGATCAGGCGGGAGGGCTCGGCCTGCGCGGGGACGGTGGCGGCGTCGTTGCACACGAACGTGTAGCGGATGGAGGTGCGGGGCACGTCGTGGAGCCAGGCCCGGTCATCCTTGCCGGGGTTGATCTGCAGGCCGGGGCGCGCGACGGCGTCGGTCTGGGTGTGCGTGTGGGAGAAGAGGATCAACGCGCCGCCGTCGGTGGTCTTGAGGGCGTAGGCGTCCGTGTAGCGGTTGGCGGCGCCGGCGAAGACGGTGGTGCCCTGGGCCCCGAAGCGGGTGCCGGTCTTGTCGTGGACTTCGATCTGCCGCTTGCTCGCCTCGGTCGGTGCGAAGACCTTCGTCCCCGTGCTCGTGCCTCCGGTGGCGAAGTTGTCGAGGATCGCGGTGCGCAGCAGCTTGGCGTCGGCGGTGACGGCCGTTGCGTATCCGTCGTGGTCGAGGGCGATGTCCGGCAGGTCCGGGCTGTCGAGGTCGACGACGGAGACCATCTCCCAGCGCTTGTGCTGGGGGCGTTCGGCGAACACGGCCAACCGCGAGGGGGCCTTGCCCTTCTGGTCCGAGAGCGCGGCGGCGAACCAGCGGTTCTGTCCGGCTCCCAGGCGCGGGATGTACAGCTTGGCGTCCGCGGAGTCGTAGGACCACGGCTTGTACGGCTTGCGGTCTGCCGCGGGGAGCCCTTCGGTCTCGGTGTAGTCCGAGACGGACATCGCGTACAGCGGGCCGTCCTCGACCGTGTCGAGCAGGCGCCGGTCGCGGTCGGTGTTGGCCTCGTTGTTGATCTTCGAATAGCGGGTGATGACGTCGCGGGCCTGGGCGGCGCTGAGAGCGGGCACGGGCTTCGGGGCGGTGCTGGCGCGGGGCGTCTGCCGGGCATGGGCGGGGCCGTCTTCGCCGACGCAGCCGGTGAGGGCCAGGGCGAGGCAGGCGGCGCCGACGAACAGCGGCAGGGTACGGCGAGCGGTGCGGATAGGGGGCTCCAAGGGTCTGCTGGGCGGATGGGAATGAGCGGGCACGACTGGTCGTGGGTGCTGTCTTCGGCGATGCCGGCGGAAGGGCCGCGCTGGTGGCGGGCGCCGAGTGGCGGAGGTTCACACCGATGCCCTTGGCCGTGAGCTGCTGGACCACGCCGTGGGCGCGAAGTGCGCGACCGCTGTCCCCGTAGGCGGTGGGGGAAGGGGAGGGAGGCGGCGGTGCGGCGTCAGCGCGTGTGCCGTGGCGGAGCTGACGGGAGGGCTCGCGGCGGAAGCGACGGTGCACGAGCCGGGGTGGAGGGCAGCCGCGGTGCGGGCGCGAGCGGGGTGAGGGCCCGCATCCGGTCCTCGGCCACGTGCAGGACCTCTCCGAGGCTGCGGATCTCGGCAGCGGCGTCGGCGAGGTCGTAGGACAGGTCGAAGCCGTCGTCCTCCTCGGCTTCCTTGGCTTTCTCGCCGGCTGCTTCGAAGAACTCGCCGAGCTGTGCCAGCAGGCCGTCGGTGGGTTCCAGGATCTGATGCAAAAGGGCAGCGGCATCCGCGTGTGACTCGGCTGCGTTGAGCCGGTCGGTCAGATCGCGCAGCGCGTCGCCGTAGACGTAGGCGGGGCCGCGGCCTGGTGTGCCGGAGATGTCCCGGGACGGGGGCGGGGGCGTCGGTTGGGCCGGGTGCACGTGGGGGCTTTCGTGGGGCAGAGCGGGGTGCGGTAGCAGTCCGAGCTGGGCGAGGCGGAGGTCGATCGCCTCGATCATGGGTTGGGCGCTGCCGCCGTGGCGGGCTTTGGGCCGCCGGCGAGTGCCGGGGTTGTTGGAGGGGGCGGAGTCGTAGAGGACCTCGAACAGCGTCTGGTCGTCGGGGTGCTCGCGGGTCGCGATCCAGCCCTCGGGGTCTCCGGGCGGGTGGTCGGAGGGCGGTTCTTGCGGCGGACTGATGATCAGGTAGCTGTCGTCGGGGAGTGAGACGCGCACGATGTAGGCGCTGAGGCCGAACTCGATATCGCATGGCAGTCCCCGCGCTCGCAGCGGCGTGGTGATGTGCGCGTGGCGACGCCACAGCTCCTGCCACCACGGCATGTTCACGTCTCCGTGGTCGGGAAGTGGTGCGATCGGAGCCGCGCGGGCGTCCGTAGCACTCGCCTCGTCAGCGGCCACGGATTCTCCTGCGAGACGCCGGTCGGTGTGACGGAGGCGTTCGGCGAGCGAGGTCGGCTTCTGGCTTCGGAACCGGACTGGAGTCGAGTTCGTACTCGTCGTAGGCGGCGATCAGGTCGTGTTCCAGCTGGGCTTCACGGTCGGCGACTTGCGCCATGAGGTCGTCGTGGTCGGTCTGGCACTGCTGGTATTCGGCCCAGTCGGCGTCGCTGAAATGAGCGGGGCGGTTCAGAGCATTCCTTGGGATGTGGGTGGATCGGGCTTCGGGGCAGGCGCGGTCAGCGGTGGCGACCGCCCGGCCTGGGTGGCGGAGGCGTCGGCGGGCCCTCCTGACGGGTGAGCGTCGCGAGGAAGCGTTGGAAGCCGAGGTGGTCGTCGAGTTCCTTGGCCGCGTCACGAAGGGATTCCGGGGTGCGCCGCAGGAGGCGCGGGCTGAGGCGTGGTCGATGACCATGCGATTCGCGAGGTAGTGCCGGTCGGTCGGGTTGGCAGACCGGGGCAGGGCCAGGGCACACTCCGCAGACTCGGTGAAGTGCGGGGCTGCGTGGCTCGACATGGTCGCCGCAGTGCCGAGATGCTTCAGAACGGTGCTGCCGGCGCGGATGGTGTGGTGTGGGCTCCGGGCGAAGTCAGCAGTGAGCCGGAGGACATCGCGGGAGAGGTCCTGTGCATCGGTGGCGTGCTGGAGCAGCGCGGTGTAGGAAGGCGTGGCCGGTACCTGTCCGTTCTCGTCCAGCAGCTCCCACTGCTGGGCAGCGTTGAGCAGTTCGTCCTTCATCGCATTGAGCGCGCCGATAAGCTGGAGCACCTCGTCGCTCGGTATCAAGTCGCGTTGGAAGTCGGGCTTCACGGGCCTCTTGGTCCTCAGTGCATACGGGCGTCGGTGTCGAAGAGCGCCAGTTCGTGGCTGTGCAGGAGGTGCTGAACAATGAAGCTCCGACCTGCGACTTTCCACAGGCCGCGCCCTCGGTTGAGGTGCGCGATGGCGTCCATCTCGACGGAGGTCAGGCCGAGCAGGGAGGCCGCGGCGTGGAGCTGGTCGGTCTCCTGGCGGTAGATGATGCGGGTGCTGCAGTCGGCGAGGAGTCCCTCGGCCAGGGCCCGGCCTTGTGATCCGGCGTCACCGGCGGTGAGCAGGTCGGACAGCCGGTGGATGACCATGAGGTTGGCGATGCCGAGGCCGCGGCTGAGTTTCCACTGGGCCT
Organism: Streptomyces afghaniensis 772; assembly: GCA_000415505.1. Taxonomy (GTDB): domain Bacteria; phylum Actinomycetota; class Actinomycetes; order Streptomycetales; family Streptomycetaceae; genus Streptomyces; species Streptomyces afghaniensis. Next base: position 18,135 of record KE354103.1, on the reverse strand, counting down.
GCATGCGCTGGAGCAGGCCGACGTGCCGCATCAGGCGCCATGCCTCGTCGTACACGATCCAGCGCCGGCCGCCGCTGGGATCGGAGAGGGCGGATTCCATCCAGGCGCTCGCGCAGGTCATTGCCAGGACGAGGGCGGTGTCGTCCCCGGAGCCGCCGAGGCGGGACAGGTCGATGGTGAGCATCGGCGCGTTCGGGTCGAAGCTCACGGTGGAGGGGGCGTCGAACATGCCGGCCAGGTCGCCGTGGACCAGGCGCCGCATGGCGTGGGCCAGGTCTCGCGCTGCGTCGCCGAGTTGGCCCGACATCATCCCGGCGGCCTCGTCGAGCTCGTGGGGGTTGTTGAGGGCGGCGGCGACGTCGCCGAGGAGCGGGGTGCGGTGCGTGTCGGCGGCGCGGGTGACGACGGCGTCGAGGGCGATGTCCAGGGCGGTGTGCTCCATGGGCATCAGGTCCCGGCCCAGGATGGTGCGGGCAAGGGAGCCGAGCAGGAGCAGGCGCCGTTTGCGGATTTCGCCGACCCAGTCGGCCTCGGCCACGCTCTCCGGGCGCGGGGCCGCGTCCAGGGGGTTCAGGCGACCCGGCAGTCCGGGACCGAGGGCGACGGACCGGCCGCCGAGGGCTTCCGCCACCGGAGTCCACTCGCCCTTCGGGTCGCACGGGACGTAGACGCGGTATCCGAAGGCGACCGATCGCAGCGCGAAGGACTTGGCGAGGGCGCTCTTGCCCTGGCCGATCACGCCGGCGAGCAAAAGGTTGGGGTTGGTGAATCCCTCGACTTTGCCGTACAGAGCGAACGGGTCGAAGACGAATGATGCTTCGGCGTGGACGTCACGGCCGATGTAGATGCCCTCGGCGCCGAGTCCGCCTTCGGCGAGGAAGGGATAGGCGCCGGCCGCGACCGCGGTGGTCATGCGGTGGGCGGGCAGCTTCAGCCGGTTCCCGCGAGAGGAAGCGGGCCCGGGGCGTCCGCTCGGTGGGTAGAGCGGGGCGGGCAGCTGGTGCTCGGCGGGCGTGCTTTCGCTCTGTTGGGCGCTGGCTTCGGCGCGGGCTTTGGCGGTGGCCTCGGCGAGCTGGCGGCGGGCGGCCTTGCGGCCGGCGCGGTCGGTGCCGTGGGGGGTGAACAGCGGGCTGGCGGACGCGTTCGGCGGGCGCGACGGGCGGGCCGGTGGCTCATCGGGGGCCCTCGATTCTGCGGGTGGTGCTCATCGCACGCAGGCCGTGGTGTGCGGGCGGAGGTCGGTGGGGGTGGTTTTGCGGCGGACTACGTGTCCGGCGGCGAGGTGGCGTTGGCAGATCGTCAGCACGGGCGGGCCCTCGGGGAGCCGCTCTGGATAGCAGGCGCTTGTCTCGGCGTCGGCCTGGGGGGCGCCGGGCAGCAGGTGGAAGGCGGCGTGGACTTCGCTGGTGGCCTGCCAGAGCCTGGTGTGGGCGGTGGCCAGGTGACGTCCGGCTGTTGGGTGCGGGGGCCGGGTGTGGTCGGCGAGCCGGTCCAGAAACTGGAGCAGAGCGGTGAGGTGGGCGTGCAGCACGTCAAGGTGCAGACGATCTCCGGGCTTGGGCGGGTCCGCGTCCGACGGCGCCAAGGCCCGTGCGTGGTGGCGGATGCCGGCGCTCGCGGCGCGGAGGTAGGGGTGCGCGTCGTCGGGGCGCGTAGGAGAGATCAAAGGTGGTGGTCCTTCCTGCCGGTAGGCAGGGCAGTGAGGGGCGTCCCGTCGCGGGTGATCCGGAGTGCGGTGGGTCAGGGTGCGCCCGGGCGCGGCTGGTTCACAGGGCGGTGCGGGCGAGCGGGAGCGCGGTGAGGGCGAAGGCGTCGGGCTGCTGGTAGTTGAGCCGACGAAGGTCGACGCCGGAGGTGACGGCGTGGGTCTCGATCTGTGCGCAGGCGGCGTCCAGGAGGGCGTCGGTCTCGGCGGTGACGGTGACCAGGCCGGTCAGTGCGACGTCCGCGTGCCCGGCGATGAGCTGGCGTTCGCGGGTTTTGACGTCGGCGTACTCGACGGAGTCCTCTTCGGAATCGACCTGCCCGCGGCGGGCGCGCTCGTTGGCGTCGGCGATGATCGCGGCCTTCTTGCGCTGGACGTCCCGCAGTGCCGACTCGAGCCCCTGCGGCACGTATATAAGGGAGAGGCTGCGGCGCACGCCGGCCGTGAACATCAGCCCGTGCAGGAACCCGGCCCCCATCTCGGTCCTCGGCCAGTTCTCCACCCAGTACGTCGCGTGCCGTGCGCTGTCGGTGGCGAGGCGGTCGTACTCCTCGAACTGCACGACGGGACCGGCGGCTGCGGGGTCGGCTTCTGCGCGGCCGGTCTCGGACCACTGCTGGAGCGCGGCGAGGGCCTTCGGGTCGTAGGCGGTGCGAATGACGGCGGCGATTTCCCGCGCGCTCAGCCAGCCGGTGACCTGGAGCCCTGCGTTGCGGGCGGCCTGTGCGATGGACGCGGTGGTCTGCTCCATGACGGTGAACGCCCCGGGCAGCCCTCCGCCGGCCTGGTTGATCAGGCGCCGGGCGGCCTTGAGGTCGAGTGAGATGGCGAGGTAGGTCTCGTGCGGGGCGGCGGCGGGGCCGGCAGAGGAGACCAGCTCGGAGTAGATCTGTCCGGCGACGGGGGTCTGGGGCTGCCCGTTGTGGGTCCAGTGGCGGGTGAGGGTGTCGCCCGAGTCGGGGACGGTGCGTTCCAGCACCTGCACGGTGGCGATGTGCCCGGTGCGGGCGATGCCCGCGAGTGCGCGTCCCCAGCTGTTCACGTTGTGGTTCTGGGTGGCGGGGTCGAGGAGGGCGAAGGCGCGGCTGGTGACGCGGGCGATGGCGGTCAAGGTCTGCTGGTGCGGGTCGTGGACGGCTGCGGCACCGTTGGCGGAGTCGCCGGGGGTGACCACCTTGAGGGAGGCGGCGGTGCCGGGCAGATGGAGGACGCCGTCCTGCCGGGGCCGGGTGACGGGCCGAGCGAGCCAGAGGGTCTGGCCGGTGCGGCGACGGTGCGCATACCGGGTGACGATCGGCGCCCAGTCGATCAGGGAGCGGCCGTGCCGGCGGATCGCGACGAGTGCCCCGGATGCCGCCCACAGCGGTGCCAGGGCGACGGCGCCGAGCAGCCCGGTGGAGATCACCGTCATCAGCAGCAGGGCCAGCATGCAGGAGACGAGTACGAGTTGGGGCAGGGAGAGGCCGAGGAGGATGCCGCGGCGGCTCCGGTGCGGGAACTTCACCGTGACCGGGGCGACGGAAAGATCAGTCAAGGGGCGGGTCCTGGAGGCGCGGGTGGAACCCGGGGGCGGGAGGGCGCGTGCACATCCCGCCCCCGGGAGTCGGTCAGGGAATCAGAGGCCGGTCGGAGGCGGCGGGGGCCCGCTCGCCCCGCTGGACGGGGCGTTCTGCGTACCGGAGGACGGCGGTGCCCCCTGCGGCGGAGGGGTTGTGGTCGGCGGAGTGGACTGCCATCCGCCGCTCTGCCCAGACGCGGCACTCGCACCGGATCCGCCAGGCCCCGGGCTGCCGCCCACCTGGCCGCTTGTGTCGTCGGACACGCTCGTCGGCGCGGGCTGGACGGCCTTCTCCAATCCGGACTTGACCGCGTCGCCGCCGGGCCAGGCACCCGTTCCGCCGCTCTGCGATCCCTCCTTGCCCTCGCCGCCTCCGCCGGTCGGGTTGGCGGCGATGTCGCCAGGGAAACCGCCTCCGGCAGCAGCCTCACTGCCCAGCGCCGCGGCGCCTGCTCCGGCGGCAGCGCCACCGGTTCCGGCGGTGGCCGCAGCGGCGGCAGTCTTACGGGCGGCCTTCTCGGCGTGAGCCTTGGCCATCTGGGCCCCAGCGCCACCGGCCCGGTGGATGGACTCGCCGTCGGTGCCTTCGGCTGCCCAGTGCACGAACTTGAAGACGGCGTACGGGCACAGCAACACCAGAATCATGATCACGATGCCGGACATCACGTCGGCCAGAGCGGCGATACCATCGCCGGCCTCAGTCTTGCCCATGGCGGCGATACCGAGCACGAAGATCACGGTCATCAGCAGCTTGGAGACGACGAGCGTGGCGGTGGCTTCGATCCAGCCCCTGCGCCAGCGGCGCGCGACCTCCCAGCCACCGCCGGCGGAGGCGAAGACGGCCAGGGTGACCATGACGAGGATGCCGACCTTGCGGACCATCATCACGCACCAGTAGAGGAACGCGCCGATGGCGGCGCCGAGACCGGCGACTGCTGCCACGAGCCAGCCCAGTGCGGACAGGCCCGGGATCTGGCCGACCTTCACGATGCGGCGCACAGCCGACTCGATGTTCAGGTTCGCTGTCTTGAACAGGCCGGCGGACAGGGCGTCGACCACTTCGACGGCGACCGTAGTCAGGGCGATGGCGCAGAAGGCGAACAGGACGCCCGACATGGTGCCGGTGAACGCTTGTGTCAGGGCTTGTCCGTCGCGCCTGACGGCGGCTCGGACCAGCTGCGCGCAGAACGTCGCGACCAGCAGAACCAGGCCCAGAGGCAGCAACATTTCGTAGTTGTCCCGGAACCACCCGGCGTTCAGGTCGACCTTGGTGGTGGTGTTGACTGCCTCGGCCGCCAGGTCGGCTGCGGCGGCTGCCAGTTCACCGGCGGACTTCGCCATCCAGTCGCCCATGGCCTTGGCGGGGTCCGAGGCGAAGTCGACCGCGTCACCGACGGCGCACAGCTTGTCTGCCAGGGGGAAATCACAGAAACCCACGGGGAGTTACTCCTCCATTCTTGTGTCAGGCGCGGGTCACTGCGTGACGCTCGGTGCGATGGCGGCCAGGGTGCAGTCGTGGTTCGGGCGGCACTGGACGGCAAGGGTCACGGCCCGTTCCTCGGCCCCTCCGCCGCCCTTCTTCCAGCTGAGCGTCTGCTTGCCGTTGACGGTGACGACGTAGATGTACGCCTCGGTGATCGCGGACGGGTCGTCGGCCAGGGCCGCCTTGAAGGCGGACGGGTAGTGGCCCTCGGTGACGCTGGCGGTCGCGCGCTGGTCCTGGTCGGCCATCCGCGACCACAGCACTGGATCGGGAACCTGGCCGGAGACCGAGGCCCAGTCGGCGTACTTGGGCTCCGTGGTCATCCAGGCGCGCATGCCGGCGAGCTGCTGGTCGCGGCTGGTGTTGCGGGTGTCGTAGGACCACAGCAGCCGGGCCGCCGCCTTGGCGTAGGCGACCGGTTCGGCGATCTGCGGGGGCTTGGGAACTGACCCGGATCCGGAGGACGGCTTCGGGGCGGCCTCGGTGGAGGACGGGCTGTCAGCCGGGGCAGGTCGGGCAGCGTCCGCGGCCGGGTGGCTGTTTCCACCGCCGATCAGCAGGGCGACGATCCCGGCGATGGCGAGCAGGACTGCGACTACGCAGGTGACGATCGCGATGCGCCGGTTGGCCGACCAGCCCGAGCCGTACGAGGACAGGGAAAAGGAGGGGGATCGTTTCCGCATCAATGGACCTGCGACCCCAGCCCGGAGAAGAAGGCCACGATTCCGTTCGCGGCACCCAACCCGAGGGCAGCGCCGGCGGCCACGACCGCCCCCTTCTTACCGTTGGCCTCGGCCTGGTGACCACCGGTGTGGTGACCCCAGGCCCATACGCCGAGCGAGACGGCGAGGGCACCGACGACGGCGATGATCCCGAACATGTTGATGCTGTTGACGACGTTCTTCAGCACACTCAGCCCGGGCAGTCCGCCGCCTTTGGGTGAGATTCCTGGGTCGTAGGCAAGCTGGATGACGCGGTCTGCGAGAGGGACGGACATAGGTGTGGCAGGGCTCCTTGCATACGCGGGCCAGGCGAAGGCCGGCGGGAAGGGGGAAAACGGAGGGGGAGGTGCGCTCGGAGCGCAGAAGTGGCCGCAGCGGTGCCCCGCCCGGACCGACCTCGGGCAGAGGCGGGGAGAGGCCACTCCTCGGGCCGGGGCGCGGCTTCGAGACCGCTCTTTCGGCTCGGGGCCAGGGAGGGCTGTCGGGGCGTGCTACTTCGGGATCGACGGCTTCGGCGCCGGGTTCGACTCGTACGGGTTGGCGCAGTTGTAGATCATGTATCCGCGGATCTTCTTGCCGTCGGACTTCCGGGTCACTGCGCCGCGGGTGTACCAGGTCTTCTCTGCGCGCTTGTACGCGAACTGGTTATAGGCGACCTTGTCGTGCCGATAGGCGATGCCCACGACGGTGGAGTTCTTCGAAGGATCCTTGCGGACCTTTACCGCCTTGCACGAGACCGTCGTGTGGCCGGTGTCGTACGCCTGGGCTGTGGAGGCGCTAGCTAGGCCGCCGGCCGCAACTGCGAGGCCGATCGAGCTGGCCGCGAGGGCGCGCCGGACGCGTGAGTGGATTGTCACGTGGATGCTCCGGGGTGTTGGGGGATAGGGAGTGGGCCGTCGGCTCGTCCTGCTGGGCGGCCGTCGGGCGAAGCGATCGAGAGAGATGGGAAGCTGGCCACCGAGCCCAGCTAATCGGGCAGACCACCGGGGAGGTCCTCGTGACGGCGGCTCACGGGCCTGCGGGCTGACGGGATCAGATGACGCGGCGGGCGGCGAGGATCGTCCAGTCCTTGATCGGGGTGATCCGGACCGGCTTGGTGGTGCGCGGCGCCTCGATCACGAGGCCCTCGCCCATGTACATGCCGACATGCTCGGGCCGTGCGGCGGTGCCCCGGCTGAAGATCAGGTCCCCGGGCTCAAGTTGGGAGGGCGAGACCGCTTTGCCCTCGTTGACCTGCGTGTACGTGGTGCGGGTGAGCGTGACGCCGGCATGCGCGTACGCCTGCTGCATCAGGCTGGAGCAGTCGCAGCGGCCCATGGGGTCGGGGCCGTGCGAGTTCGTACAGGAGCCGCCCCACTGGTAGAGCGTGCCGAGCTGCTGCATCGCCCACGTGATGGCCTTACGGGCCCTCGGATGGGCGTCCTTGGGGATCGAGTAGCCCTTCGGGATGCTCCCCTCGGGGATGCGGCCGAAGCCGGAACCGTCCTCGCCCGGCGCGCAGCCGGTCGTACTGGTCGACGGCTTCTTGTCCTGGTGTGTGCCCTTGCCCTCCGCGTCACCGCCGCCGGGGAAGGTTTTGGCGATGGCGGCCTGCAGCGCGGTGGCGAGCTCTTCCCACTGCGCGTACGCGTCTGGCAGGCCGGACTTCTGCACGGCTTGGGCGGCCTGTGTGACGGTCATCTGCTGCCACCCGCTCACTTTGAGCAAGTGCTTGTAGAACTGCTCGCTCGCGTAGGTGGGGTCGCGGATCTGCTCGGCGCTGCCCCAGCCCTGGGAAGGGCGCTGCTGGAAGAGGCCGAGGGAGTCGCGGTCGCCGTAGGCGAGGTTGCGCAGTCGGCTCTCCTGCATCGCCGTGGCGAGCGCGATGATCTGTCCCTTCTTGGGGACGTCGAGGGAGAGGCCGGCGGCCACGATCGTCTGGGCGTTGGGGACCTGCTCGGCGGGCAGGTCCAGGCCCTCGACGTGCACGTCCTTGCCGGAGGCGCCGTCGAGGATCTTGGCGACCTGTTCGGCGACCTTGTCGCTGTCGATGTCGCTCAGGCAGCTGCTGAAGGAGCCGCTGCGCTGCACGGCGTCGGCCGAGGAGGCCAGCATCATGCCGGTGCCGGCGATCAGGATCGGGGAGAGGAAGACGACGCCGATGCCGGCGGCGAGCCCCTTCAATCCGAGCGGACCGCTCGCCGGTCAGCGGTTTCGGGCATGGGTGGGTAGCGAGACGTCATGAACGTGTCCTTGGGGGTGAGGTGTCCGGCGTAATGCGTGCGCGAGGCGTCTCGGAAGGGCGCGGCAGCCGGGGTGGGCGATCGGGACGGGCCGGTGCGGGGCGAGTTGCCGCTCGCTCCGTGTGGCCGGGCCGTGAGCTAGGTGTGCCGGGGCAAGGGGTACCTCCGTGAGGTGTGGCAGGGAAGTGGCCAGCGGCGGTGTGCGCCGGGCGGTTCAAAAACAGTAGGCGCGGATCGGCGGTTGACCAAAAAGTCGGCGTGAGGTGCCGGAAACCGATACCTCGGCAGGGCACTTCTTGGTCGTCGGCGGTTTCGCCTCTACAGTTTTTGGACTCCCCCTCGCCCTCCTCGGTCTGCGGCCCTGGGCTTCTGCATGCCCACTTCCGGCCCGCGAGGACTCCTGCGCGAGGGGGCTATTTCCCTCCGCGTTTCCGCACCCGAATCGGGGTTCCTCTTTGCCTTTTTCCCTTCACCAGGGCGACGCTCTGGCCGTTCTCTCCGGCCTTCCGGACGGCTGCGTCGACTCCGTCATCACCGACCCGCCGTACAACAGCGGAGGGCGGACCGCGAAGGAGCGCACCGCGCGCTCCGCGAAGCAGAAGTACACCTCGGCCGACGCCAAGAACGACCTCGCCGACTTCACCGGCGAGAACATGGACCAGAGGTCCTACTCGTTCTGGCTGACGCAGATCATGACCGAGGCTCACCGCCTCACCAAGACCGGCGGGACGGCCCTGTTGTTCACTGACTGGCGCCAGCTCCCGACGACGACGGACGCGATCCAGGCGGCCGGATGGCTGTGGCGCGGTGTCCTGGCCTGGCACAAGCCGCAGGCCAGGCCCCAGAAGGGCCGGTTCACCCAGAACTGCGAGTTCATCGTCTGGGCCAGCAAGGGGCCGATCGATGGCTCCCGCAACCCCGTCTATCTGCCTGGCATGTACTCGGCTTCGCAGCCCTCTGGCGCGAAGCGCCAGCACATCACGCAGAAGCCGGTCGAGGTGATGCGCGAGCTGGTCAAGATCAGCCCGGAGGGCGGCACGGTCCTCGACTTCTGCGCCGGCTCCGGCTCCACGGGCGTGGCCGCCCTGTTGGAAGGCCGGGACTTCATCGGCGTGGAGAAGACCGAGCACTACGCGTCGATCGCGGCCGACCGGCTCACCGAGACGATCCGGGCAACCCTCACGCAGGACGACGTGGTTCTCACCGCGTGAGCCGCGTCCTTGCCCGTCGCCAAGGCGACCAGCTCCCACCGCAGCCGTTGGCGAAATACCGCCGGAGGAACGTGCAATCGGTTGGCGGTGCCGCGCGAGGGCGCCCCCGCACTTCCCTCATTCCGCGTCTCGTAGGAGGCCGAACTTCTCAATGCCCGAATCCGCAAAACCTGCCGATGATGGAGAGTTGGAGTCGATTCGTATTCCGGATCCACAGCTGGAGGGAATCGAGGCGAGCGTGCGGCGGCTCATGGAGCAGTCGGCGCAACAGGCTCAGCAGCTCGACCACCTGGCGTCCGCCCCGTCGCCGAGTGGATCACCGTTCGCCGCGTTCGGCATGCCGGGACTCGGCGGCCCGCCGGCCGCCGCTCCACCGGAGCCCCGCCCGATCCTGGAACTGGACGGAGAGGAACGCGAGGACGAACTCGATGCCCTGTCCGACTGGGTCGACGACTTCTTCCTCCCGGTCTACGGGGCGGAGGTCACCACAGCGGCGCCCTGGTGCCTGCAGTGGCAGGAGCACGACGACGTCGTGGCCTGGCTCCATGCCTTGTGGCTCGCCTACCAGCAGCACAAGGACCCCGAAGCCGGGCTCTCCGGTCTGTTCGTGTGGCACCGGGACTTCCTCACCCACGCCGTCGCGGCGATCCGCGCACCGGGCGGCCCGCTGTCGGCCTGCATGACCTCTCCCGACCGGCCCGCTCACCGTCTCCTGCCCGGTCCGCCGCCGTCCGTACGGACGGAGACGGCGGCCACGGCGGAAGCCGCCGGGCCCGCCGAGCCGGACGAGCCGGCGTCATGACCGCGGGACAGGGACAGCCCGCCTTCGGACTGAGCTTCGATCCGCGCGCGCTGACCGATCTTCTCCAGGCCCCCAGCGACATACGCGACCTCACCCTTGCCTACCTGCAGGAAGTCGTGAACGCGCAGCGCTTCGGGCTGCGCCTCGACGGTGACCTGGAGGGCTGTCGAAAGCTGTTCGTGGACTCCCGCAAGGACTGGCGCGTCGTCTACGCCGTCCGGCCGGCGCCCGCGGAGTCCGCCCACCACAAGGAGATCCACGTCGTCGCGATCCGGCCGCGCGCGGGCAACGACGTCTACGACGAGGTCGGCCGCCGTCTGGGCATGACTCGCCGGCCGCTGAGCGCCCGCACCCACGCGGCACGCTCCCGTTCCCCGCAACTGGCCGCCCGCGCGCCCGTGCCCCGGCCCGGTCCGCCGCCCACTGCGCCACCGGGTCTGCCCCGTCCCGCACCGAACCCCGCGCACCATCCCACCCGCTGAACGCACGAAGCGTCGCCTATGCCCCCTGAACCCGCGCCGACACCCTCCCGGCGTGCGGTCTCCCCGCTCGACCATCGCCTCGAAGCCGCCACCGGGCACGACATCGACACCCTGTGGGCCTACCGCGACCGCGGCGTCCTCGACGAGCAGCACGCCCAACTGGTGGACCAGCACCGGAAGCTGGCCAAGACCCAGACTGGCGTCATCTTCCATCTGCGCCTCCTCAACCGCCTGTCCAGCGGCGAGTTCGACGTCGCCGGCACTCTGTTCACGCGGATCGACCGCACCGTGGACCAGTTGGAAGAGGCTGCTGACGCGCGGGACGCCGCTGCCCGGGATGTGCTCGCCGCCCTGGAGCCCATCTAAGCCGCAGCAGCGTCCGTCGCGCCCGACGCGCAGCAGCTCTCGACGGACGACCAGGCGGCGCTGCTCGCCATCGCCGGCGGTGCCAAGCTCTACGAACACCTGCTGACCGGCCGGATGTCCGTCACAGCCGCCTCCGGCACCCGCATCCCCCACACCAAGCTACGGCGGCTGGAGGACGCCAGCCTGGTCGCCCAGGACACCGGCCACCCCGTACACGCCGGCCAGCCGGTCGCGCTCACCGACGCCGGAAGAGCCGCGCTGTTCGCCGCCCGCCGGGCCCCCACGACGCAGACGCCGAAGGTCCCAGCTCGCCCCGGCACATCGCCGTCCACTCCGGCGCAGCGGCGCTGAACTCCACCGAAAGGCCCCTTGTTGTCTCCCACCGAACCGGCGCCGGTCCGGAAGTCCATCCCTCAAGTCGACTTCGATCTGGACGACCTCGACGCCGACGAGGAGAGGTACCTCGACTTCTACCGCAAGGTCGGCGTCCACGAGGACATGCTCGTCCCCCTCGCCGAACATCACGACGGTCCGCACAGCTACTACGTCCTGTTCGACCGCACCGCGACCTTGGGACACCCCGGCATGCCCCAGGTGCTCGCCGTGCATCTGCAACGGGACCACGAGAAGCGGACGTTCAGCTTCGAGAAGGCCCCGCTGCCGCTGCCCGCGATGGCGCAGTCCTGGCTCATCCACCGCGGCTGCCCGCAAGATGCCATCGGCCTCGCCCCCGAGCTGGGCCCGCCGCCAGCTGACGAGGCCACGCGAGCACTGGAGCGACGCCTTGCCGGCGACGGCGACCACTACGCCATGGGCTACTCCTACACCAGCGACGACCCGGACGACATGGTCGTCGTCGTGGCACTGCGTGCCCTGAACGAACGCGCCCCGTCGCCGTTCCGCGTTGTGGTCGAAGAGGTCGACACCGACACCTGGACGCCCACCCTGCGCGAGGGCGGCTTCGACACGATCGACGAGGCCCTGCAGTGGTGCGACGACCGGCTCACCGGCGAGGCCGGCCCTCTCCCGCCGGTCCGCCCGGCAGCCGCCGCCAGCCGCCCGTCCGGTGGGGCGAAAGCCCCTGCCCCGCGCCCGCCACGCCGTTCTCGCTGAGCGCTCAGCCCGACGCGGGCGGCGCAACATAGCCGACGATCGCCGGTTAGCCAAACCGGCGATTCTCCGGACTCTTATACAGCCGCCGGGGACAACCCCCGCGGCGCCCTTCCCCACATTCCCCACGCCTTCACGGAGGCTTCTTCCGCATGCGCTCCACCCGAATTGCCATATCAGCGGCGATGCTCGGCGCACTCGCGCTGCCGGTGCTGTCCGCCACCTCCGCCAGCGCCGCGACCGTACCCACCGCAGCAACCGCCGCCCCCGTCGTCAGCTGCCACAACCTGCCGCCGCTCCCGTACGCGGTGCACGCCAAGGCCGTGACCATCCGGTCCAAGGCCAGCTCGACGTCCACGGCGCTCGGCGTGCTCTACAAGAGCCACAAGTTCACCGTCTCCAAGAAGAGCGGCAACTGGCTCTACATCACAGACAAGACGACCGGCGTCAAGGGCTGGGTCTCCGGCACGCACGTCTACCGGGACGTCCGTATGTGCCTGGACTGACCGGGCTTCACCACCTCCCGGCAAGCGGCTGACCCGCCGAGTGCGGGGCCCCTCACATTCCCTACGCATCGGCCTATCCAGAACAGGAGGTCCCCATTGTCCGACGGCATGTCCGAGGATTCTGCGGATGTCGTGGGCGTGCTCACCGAACGGATTGAAGCGCGCTTCGACATGGAGATGGACCAGTTGAAGGCCGCGGTCGCCGCCGCGCCGACCGCGAATCCCGACGCCACCGACGTCGTCAAGTGGCACAACCTTCTCGTCGAGGCTCAGTCCGTGCTGGAGCGCGCGGAGGACGACCTCCTCGCCGCACTGCAGACCCAGCCCAGCGAGGTCGACGACCCGACGATGGGCCTCGCCCACCGGGTGAACGCGGCCGTCACTGCCCGCGACGGCCGGGCCATGGTGGTGCGATGGCTCCTCGACCCGAACGCCCCGGGGAAGAAGGACCTCGCCGCAGAGCGCCTCGCCCGCCTTCGGCCCCGCACCGGGCCTGCGGTGCAGACCAGCGCCCCCAACCGGCCCGCGGGTTCAACCGCACCGGCGACGGCGTGGCGGTCGGCAAGGGCCGCCCGATGAGCCGGCACAAGGCCAGCACCATGGACGCCGACCTGCAGAAGGTCTTCGGTAAGCCGGTCCTCGAGCTGTACGAGGCGGCTGCCGGCCACGATGCCTCGCCCGCGCTCGCCCGGGCCCTGGAACTGCGGTCCTTCCTGGCGCTCACCGAGGAGCAGGTCGCCCGCGTCCGCGACCGCGTCCACGCCGACATGGATCCGGACCGCAACATGGGCGAACTGTCGGCGGACAAGCTCCGCTTCGACGCGCAGTGGCTGGACGCGGCACTGAAGGCCCGCGACGGCTACCGCGCCGCCCTCGGCGAGCTGCTGCGCACCATGCCCCCGCCCGCCCAGCAGGCCCGGCCCGTACGAACGGTTCAGCTCAGGGCCACCGCAACCCTGCCCCCGTCTGCCGCCCCGGCACCCCAGCGTGCCGGGGCGGCCCGGGCCCGCCGACCGTGAAAGCCCCCGATTGCCCCACCCCACGTCCACCGACATAGCTGGACGGATCGAGGACCTGTACGGCGCACCGCTCGCCGACCTCGAAGCCCACGCCCAGGACCAGCCGCCCGGCATGCTCTCCGCCCTGCTCGGCATGCACGACGACCTTGCCCTCGCCGAGCGCAGCATCGACTTCCACCGCGACCACCTCGCCCGGCTCATCCACCCCGAACGGCAGATCGGCCCGCAAGAGGTCTCCCACCTCCTCGACGGGACCCGCCGGCTCGCCGAAGCCGTCGCCGTCCGCGAGGTCCAGGCCAAATCGGTCGCCGCCGTCCTGCAGAGCCTGGCCCGCGTCCCGGCCCCGACGCCTGTCCCGCCAGCTCCCTCGCCACCTGCTCCGGCTCCGCCTCTTGCGGCGCCGAGTCCGGCGCAGAGCCGCTGACTCGCAGGCGATCCCACCTTTCATGCACCCTGGAGTTCCTCCCTTGGCCATCACCGCTCTGCCCCCTGACACCGACGCCGACATCGCCCGGGTCACCGAGGCCCTGGCCATGATCACCCCGCGCTGGAACGTCCGGATCATGCTGGCCCTCTCCGGCCCGCCGCTGCGCTACAGCGAGCTGGCGGCCAAGGTGTCCTGGCTGCAGAACGGCCAGCTCCACCCCAAGCTCAAGGCGCTGTGCGACGCGGGCCTTGTCGAGCGCACCGAACACACCGCACGCCATGTGACCTACGGGCACACCGAGCGTGGTGTCGCCCTGCTGCCGGTGCTTCCGATGATCGTCACCTGGGCCGAGGAGCATCTGGAGACCGCGGACCGACCGCTGCCCGCGATCGAGCAGATCGAGGACAGCCTCACCCTGCTCACCCGGCGGCACGCCGCCGCCATCCTGTGGGTGCTCAAGTCCCGTGGCGAGGTTAGCGGACGGGCCCTTGCCCGCATCGTGATGCCCAGCAGCGACTGGACCAACGTGTACCCGCCGCTGCGGCAGCTCGTCGCCGACGGCCTGGTCGACACCGAGGGCATCGGCTGGCCCTACCGGCTGTCCGCGGCGGGCGACGGCCTGAGCCCCGTTCTCGGCGCTCTGTCCGCGTGGTCCGCCGGGCAGTCCCTCAACCACGCGGGCCAACACCCGGTCTGGGGGCACCCGCAGGCGAAGCCCGCGCCGAGGCCGTGGGTCAGCAGCCCGTCCTGGCCAGCCCCCGCAGCCCTCCCGCAGGCCCGGACAGGGGAGTCCTCTCAGGCGTGGCACAGCCGCGATCTCTTCTCGCACGCCACGACCGCCCGCCCGAAGGCGGTCATCCAGGCGGGAGGTCCGCGCCGATGACCACCCCCTTCACCACCGCCGAAGTACGCAACGCGGTCGAGCTGCTGGCGTCGCGCTCCTTGATCCGCCTGGTCACCGAGATCGACGACAACGGAGCGATACCGCCACGCCGACTGGCCGCCACCCTCCCCGACCTCTCCTCGCATCACCTGCGCCGCGCTGCCGAAGCGGCCCGTGCCCACGGTCTCGTCCGGACCGCACCCGGCGCCGGCCTGGAACTCACCGCTTGTGGAGCGGAGTTGGCCGACCTGTACGACGCGGCTGCGCGCTGGGCCCGACACCACGCCTACCCGGCACCGGTCTGCGAGTTCAGTAGTCGCATCCGTCACGTGCTCGACCTCCTGGCGCCTTCGCTCACGGCCGAGCGCGCCAACGGCCTGTCGTGGCCGTCCGCCACGCGACGGCCCAGCGACGAGGCCGAGGCGGACCTTGCCCGCCCTCGCGCTCTCCTGATCCAGTGGCTGGCTGGCAACCCCAGGTCACCCGGGTGCTCGAGCCCGAGCCGGCCGCGTGAGCGCAGCAGTTACACCCCGGCATGCACGCCACGCCGCCGGGCTGATGCACAGCATCTACCTGCCGCGCACGGCGGACGCCCTCGCGTTCGCCATGTCCACCTACGGCATCCCGCTTCTGGTCCTGGCCACCACGCGCTCCGCCGCGCTGACAGGCGCCGCGTTCGCTCTGGAATGGATCCCGCGTCTGGCGGCGTTCGGGTGGGCTGGATCGATCGTCGACCGGCGTGGGGCGGCCGTCGTCTTCCACCTCGCCTCCCTGGGACGCGCGCTGGCCCTCGCCGCTGGCGCAGCCCTGCTCCACCTCCACCCAACCGGCACCGTCGCGACCGCGACCGTGATGGTCCTCGCGGCGACCACCGGCGTGCTCACCGAGTTCAGCTACATTGCTGCCGAGACCGCGGGTGCCGCCGCCGGCCGCCGAGCGGGGGCGCAGGCCCACCGCGTCCAGGCCGTCCTGCTCGGCATTGACCAGACCGCGACCCTGGCCGGCCCGGCGCTCGCCGGGGTACTCCTGCTCGCCGGGCCGACGTCGATGCTCGCGGTGATCACCGTGCTCTCGCTTCTCGCCGCGCTGCTCGCCCTGCGCACACCCCCCTCGCCCGTCGCCCCGGCCCGCGCGCCGAAGGGGAGGTCTAGCTCCGGACTCCTCACCGGGTGGCGCACCATCCGCTCTCTTCCCGCGCTCGGCTGGCTCGTGACCGGGCTGACCCTGTCCAACCTGGCCATCGGGCTGCTCCAAGCGGCCGGTCCCGTGATGGTCGTCCAGCGCTTCGGGCAGTCCACCACTGCCGTCGGCCTGGTCTGGTCCGCAGCCGCCGGAGCGACGCTCCTCAGCGTCGCGCTCTGCCGGTTCGCGCTCGACCGTCTGGGCCTTTGGCCGGTCGGCGCCGCCTGCGCGGCCCTCGCCTCGCTCGCCTGTCTCGCCGCGGCCCAGGCCCCCGACTACCTGTCCTACCTGGTCCTTGTCGCGGTCCTCATGGCGGCCGAGGGCGGCATGACGGTCGTGCTGCGCACCCTGCGCTCCCGCCTGATCCCCCCGGAGAAGTTCGGCAGCACCCTGTCGGCGACCATCCTCATCCTCCTGCTGCCCTTCCCCATCGCCGGCGTGCTCACCGCGCTCACCCCGCCCGACGCGCTGGGCCACGTCATCACCGCGTGCGCCGCCCTGCAGGCCCTCGGCCTCTTCTGCGCCTTCGCCCGCCTGCGCACCGATCCCGCCCTGCACGCCTGACCCTGCTGCGCCCAGCCTGTGGAGAACCTCATGCCCACCGCCGTCCTCAAGGCGAACCGCGCGAGCGGTCGCACCATCACCGAACAGTTCAACGCCTTCGACGCACACAACCCGCACGTCTACCGCGCTCTGGAACGCATGGCCGCCCGCCGCCTGGCCGCCGGCGCCACACGGGTCAGCCTCAAGGACCTCTTCGAAGACCTGCGCCGCCAACTCCCGTACGGCGTCGCCGGGCTGAACAACAACTTCACCGCCCTCTACGCCCGCCGCCTGATCGACGACCACCCCCACTGGGCCGGGGCGTTCGAGCTGCGCCGCCGCCGTGCCGCCTGAGACACCCCTCTCTTCTCCCGTCCTGCCGTCCACCGATACGGAGAACCCCTTCTTGTCCGCACGTCCCCTCGTGCTCGTCGTTTCTCCCGGCGACGAGACCTATCGCGGCTACCTCCTTGAGCAGGTGGCCGCCGCGTACGACGTCGTCTTGCTCACCGGCGCCGAGCCGTCGTGGGAGAAGCCGTTCATCGTCGACCACGCCGTAGTCGACCTGACCGACCCCACCGCACTGCTTGCCGCCGGCCGGGCCCTGGCCGAGCGCCACGACCTCGCCGGCGTGGTCACCTGGGACGAGTGGCACCTCGTCCCCACAGCCCGCCTTGCTCGCGCGCTCGGTCTGTCCTCGACGTCCGTCGAGGTGATGCGGGCCTGCCGCAACAAGGCCACCGCCCGCACCCTCTTCGCCCGCCACGGAGTGCCGTCGGCCGCCTCGATGAAGGCGCGGACCCTGCTGGAGGCTGGCCTTGCGACCATGACGCTGGGCTACCCCGCCGTCATCAAGCCCGCCGCGTCCGCCGGCAGTATCGGCGTGATCCGCGTCGCTCAGCCCGAAGAACTGCCTGGGGCCTTCGAGTTCGCCTCCGCAGGTGCGAGCCGCAGCCGCGAGGACACCGGCGTCCTGGTCGAGGAGTACCTCGACGGGCCGGAAGTCTCCGTCGAGTGCGTCACCCATCGCGGCGCGACCACAGCGGTCGCCGTGACCCGCAAGCACCTGGGCCCCGCACCCTACTTCGTCGAGACTGGCCACACCGTCGATGCCGCCGACCCGCTCCTGGACCAGGTCGCCCCGGCAGCCGCTGCTGCGGTCAAGGCCCTGGGCGTTACCGAAGGCGTGCAGCACGTCGAGCTGCGCCTGGTGGACGGCAGGCCCCGGCTGATCGAGGTCAACGCACGCGTCGGCGGCGACATGATCGGCCACCTCGTCCGCCTCGCCACCGGCATCGACTTGCCCAAGGCCGCCGCCGACCTTGCCTGCGGCCGTGCACCGGACCTCACCCCCACCCGCAGCGCAGCCGCAGGCATCCGCATGCTCTACCCGGACGCCTCCGGCACGCTCACCGCACGGCACATCAACCAACCCTTCGCCGCCCACACCCCGTGGCTGCGGCAGATCCAGTGGATCCGCGAGATCGGCGAGCAGCTCCTCCTGCCGCCCGACGGCGACCTGTTCACCGCCCGGGCCGGGTTCTACATCGTCACCGGCCGCAGCACCGCCGAGGTCACCGACCGCCTCGATATCGCCGCCGACGAGATCACCATCGCCACGAGGACGGACCGATGAGCCACCAGCCCGATCCGCGCTGCGACATTGACGGCGACGTCTACGTCTCCCCGCGCCATCTCGCCTCCACCACCGGGACCGGTGACCCCGCCCTCGCGCCGCTGCTCGACCTCGGTTGGGACCTCCGGTACGACGAGGACTCCAACGTGTACGTAAGCGCTCCCGACCGACGAGTGCGCCTGGGCTACCTGCCCGAAGGCGAAGATGACGGGCTCTGGCGCATCAACGCCTACAAGGACTCGTTCGGCCCGCCGGCATGGGGCGTCTGTTTCAACGAC
>KE354102.1 GCA_000415505.1 Streptomyces afghaniensis 772 | reverse complement strand
TGCCAAGCATGTCGTGAAGGAGAAGGAAAAAGACTCCAGGAGAAGCTCAGGGCCTCCGCAAGTACATCAAAACCTTGTGCAGTCCGGCTACGTCACGAAGTCGTCGTCGAAGGCGTTCGACGAGAACTTCGACGAGTTCGTGCAGGGCACGAAGACGACGCTGGACGGTCTCGACGGCATGGGTGACTACCTGACCATGGCTGCGGACAAGTTCGAGCAGATTGATGAGGAGCTTGCCAAGCAGGCTCGCAAGTAAGGGTCTTCCGGCTGTCGCGAGCCGGTGCGGCCAGGTGCGGGGCACCTTGCCGCACCGGGCGGCTGATGAGGGCGCCGCCGGTACTGCCACCTGTGGCGCGAGTCGTGACTGCTTCCCCGGGCTCGGCCGTCGGTTGGCACGTAGTGCCAAGGGTTAGTAAAGTTCGGGCACTTCACATTGCTGAGCGCGGAGGGCCGCGCAATCGGGGGATCAACGTGAACATGCACGCGCTTGCGATGGTGGCTCGTGGCTGACCGTATGCGGATCGACGACCTCGAGGTCATCCGGGAGATGGGCAAGGGCCTCGGACGGATCCACAAGGCATTCGAAGGCCTGCCGGACATTGTGGAATCGTACGGAGAAGACTTCGGGCACGATGGCCTGTCCGACAAATTCGAGGACTTCGAGTCGAACTGGAACCTTAATCGGGACAAGCTTCAGGAAGAACTCAAGTTCCTGTCGGAGTATGCGCTGGCTGCGGCGAAGACCTACAGCAAACTGGATCACGAACTGGCCAAGGCGATCCGAGAGGCCCAGGACTCCGGCAAGAAGGGTAAGTGAGTCGCTGTGGGGGGACGGCCTCGTGATTGGTCGCCACTGTGTTGGTTCGACCCAGTTCCGGGAGACCCGGACAGGGTGGCGATTCTTGGGAAGAAGCTCAAGAAGACCGCAGAAGAGCTCGAGCGTCAGGTAAAGAACCTCAAAGCGATCTCCGAGATCGACTCCTGGGACAGTGACGCAGGACGGGAATTCCGTAAGAGGGCCGAGGGGTCCACGGGCAAGCTGGAAGCGGCACGGAAGCGCTACGCTACGGCAGCGGCCGCACTCGGAGACCAGGTCGTCGACGTCGGCGGAGGCTATGCCGACAAGGTCCACGCCTCGGCCAAGGACTACGCGTCAGACCTGAGCCGCGCACAGCAGATTGCCGACCAGGCTCTCAAGGAAGCCCAGTCGGCGGAAGACGACAAACGCGCTGCGGGGACGAAGCTCGCTGACGAGGAAGACGACTCGAGGAAGAAGGAACTCGAGGACAAGCAGCAGGCAGCCGATGATGTGGTCAAGGCAGCCAAGGAGAAGATCGAAGAGGCGAAGCGCATCCGCGACGCCGCGGCCAAGCGAGCGTGCGACGCGATCGACGAGGTCATCTCCGACGATGCTCTGAAAGACGGGTTCTGGGACAGCCTTCTCGACGACATCGCGAACGTCACCGGCATCATCGCCACCGTCTGCGGAGTGCTGTCCCTGATGGTCGGCTGGATCCCGGTGATCGGGCAGGCGCTGGCCGGCATCCTCGGCACCATCGCCCTGGTCATGTCGTTGGTCGGATTCATCTGTACGGCCATTCTGTACATGCGCGGAAACGCCGACCTCATGGACTTGGGCGAGGCGGCGCTGGGCTTCTTGATGATCGGGGTTGGAAAGGCGTTCTCGAAGCTCGCCGGAAAATACGCCGGGACTGTACTCAAGCGGCTCACCAGGATGAAGTCGAGCAAGACGCCAGGTATGGGTAAGGCCTTCAAACGCGACCGTCAGAAATTGAACAGGCTGGGTTCGCAGGGTTTTACCAAGGTGCTCTCGATGACACCCAAGGAGCTCGGCAAGACGATGGCCAGTCCGTTCACCGAGCTGGTCACGAAGAGTGGCTGGAAGGGCTTCGCGGACAACGCCAAGACCGTGTTCAACGTGAACAGTTGGCGGGGTGCGAAGGAAGCGATATCCGCGAACGGAGGTGTGGCGAAGTCGGTGTCCCTCGTCGACGCCGAAGTTGCCGCCAGCCTGAAGTCGATCAAGCCCATGGCTGCCAACTTCCCGGACATCCCTGGATTGAACGGCGTCAAAACCACGGTCAACGTCCTGACTGGCATCGGATATGCTGTGACCGGCGCAATATTTACCTGACGAGAATACTCGACCGGCACTCTAGGAGATCGACATGGCAGTTGAAATCGATGACTGACCTGTCGCTGGAATTTTCTGACGGTTGGGTCGATCTGACAGCCGGTACGGGACTCGATGCCGACGGCAAGGCGGCCTGGGCTCGGGGCGTCGTCCAGTCCTTCAACCCCATGGATCTCGTGGCCTCGAAGGAGTCCGTCGAAAAAGACCTGGTTCACCTCGCGCGTGCCGCCGAAAAGAACCAAGCCGTTCTCGCCGCCGCGTTCTTCGCGTTGGGCGGAGCTCACTACGCCACCTTCGACGTGCAGATCTTCGGCGAGGACGGAGCTGCCCTCTCCCTCGACGAGGTGGAACACAGGCTGCGTGGTCATAAGGAGATCGCCGGAGAGCCCCATGTGAGCAGGGTCGACCTGCCTGCGGGGACAGCCGTACGGCTGCAGGCCATGTACCAGTCCAAGGGGTTGTTGGGCTTCGGTAAGAAGCTTACGGAGGCCGTCTCGTACGCTCTTCTGGTTCCTCAGACCTCGGACGTGCTCCTGGCGACGATGAACTGGAGCGCCATGGAACACAGCGATCAACTCACCCAAGAAGTCGATGCGTTGATGCCAACGCTGCGGTTCGTGCCACTCGACGTGGAGGGCAATCCGATCGCTGAGGGCGCCCCTGATGCCTGAGCACTGGAAGGACGAGTCCGCCACTACACCCCCGAAGGACTACAACCTGATCGTCCCTGACGGCTGGTTCAAGCTGTCGCTCGATCCGGAGGACCGTGACCGCAGCATCATCGCCCTGGCGGACCAGCAGTTTCAGGGGATCGACAACGCTCCTCTGCTCAAGGAGCAGATGATGCGCGAGTTGCAGAAGACGGCGAAGGACGCTTACCAAGCCGGCGGTATCGAGCTGTACCTTTCGACCCTGCGGGTGGGGCCGCTACCGCTTTCTTCTTCGCTTCTGGTCAGTTTCCCCATGCCGGGAACGATGCCGGCGGCTCGAGATGTGCACACGCTGGCGGAGGTGCTCGGCCGACGTCGAGCGGAGGCGACCGTGGTCAAACTCTCCGCCGCGGGCGGAGCGGTACGAGAGTTCCGTTCAGAAGCAGCTGATCCTCAAACCCAGTTCGGCAACAAGCTCCCCACGACAACCGTCAAGTTCTACGTTCCTGTCCCGGCGACCGAAGAGTGGCTGATCCTTTCCTTCTCCACACCCCTGGACCCGTTGGCGCGTCAAATGGTGGGGCTCTTCGACGCCGTGGCGGATACGTTGCACTGGACCTGATGCCGCAGCGAAGACGTGGCACTGAAGCCGAGGAAGGGGCGACAGGTGGAGAACCGGGGTGACTCCACGTCCGTCGAGGGCCGGTTCGGGGTGCGAGACGGCTTGGGTATCGGTGGGGTGATTCTCTGCCTGATCGTCGGGATGGACGCCATCCTGTTGTTCGTGGGCCTGTGGAAACGGATCGCCCGCGAAACGTCCCGGTATGGTCGACTTGCCCGGTGGACCTTGGACGACCGGTGCATCCTCGGGACGATCACTGTGCTCGGGGCAGTTGGCGGGATGCGCTGCGCGTCCGGTATCGTCCGGCGGACCCTGCTGGTGCGAGGTATGCGAGCGGCGAGTGTGGCGGTCTGTTGCACAGCCACGTTCGGCCCGCTCTTCCTCATGCTGAGTGGACTGCCCGGGAGGAACTGCCATTCGGCTGACTGTGCCTACATCCCCGGTACCGGCAGCGCACTACTCGCCTACGTCATCAGCGTCGGCGCCGTGGGCTGGCCTCTCAGGCGTTGGAGCCGGGCGCGGGCGGAGAAACGAACGGCGCAGGAGCGGCAACGGATACGGCGCCTTCGCAAGAGAGGCAAGGGGAAGAGCCGGGCAGCTCAGGGCCGTTAGGGCGGTGGGAGACATGCCCTGGGGCGCACTCCGCAGGTCACTCCGGCTGAGGATTGAGCCAGATGCTCCGGGCGAAGTCGTCGAAAGTGGCCACGTTCGTGGTCAGCCAGTCGCGTTCCGTGGAAACCGTGCGTACGGTCGCATAGACCTGGTGCTCATCGGAACCACCATCCGTAGCGGAGCGAGCCTTTGACCCCCTTGTCACCGAATTAGCGAAGGCATCGCAGCCCCCCGGCCTGAGCGATCGGAGCGGAACTCCGCTACATCAGGTGACCGAGCGGGGTGCTCCCCAGCGGCCTGCACCATTAGGCGCAGTTCGGTTTCCTGGTCCTTGCCCTCCGACTGTGCGGCCAAGGCGTCGGCCTCGGACTCGAAGTAGATCACGTGCAGCTCACCGGGACGGCGTCACCAGACGGTCCCGAAGGACACTGTTCCAACACTGCGGCGGTCATGTCGCAGATTCCCCCAGTACTCCATGGCTGCGGTGTCCACTGTGAAGATCGCAACGAAGGGCTTGGAGGGGAAGGGAATGAACACCTGGATCTGGCCGGTAAGGAGCTTCGCCTCCTCACCTGTCGCGGTGAGCTCCGCACCGACGGTGACCTCGCGGACGGTGATGTTCGATACAGCCGGCCCACAAGGCAGCGTGATGCGGCGGCTGTCATTCCCCGGGTCGCGGCGGAGGGACTGCTCGAGTGCGCCAGCAGCCTCTTCGGAGGTTGCGTACGGGGACTCGATCGCGCCCACGGTGAAGGAGAAGTGCACGACACCGCCGTTGTCGTCGCTGAACACACCCATCGCCGAATACGCCAGCCCGGCGTCCGCGAAGACTTCGGTGAGTCCGGCGTAAAAGGGCGCTGCCGAGTCCCACAGATGGGCGTCACCTTCGGGGAAGAGCTCACGGGTGAACTCGTCCGCGGCGGACAGCCGGGCACCTGGCTCAGCGTCGACAGGCAAGGCGTGGAAACCCTCCGGTGCCACGAACCAGAGGGGAGGGACGGCCGGGTCCTCGATGATGGTCGGGATGCCGGACGTTTCCATGCGGTTGGTGCTCATCTTCACGCCTTGCTCGGTTCGATGTCCTCCGGGGGCTGGTGGCGCGTCCTGGCCGGCGTCATCCATCACGAGACCTCGCGACTCAGAGACGGCGCCCTGTCCGTGGCCGGGAGCTGTCGACTCGACCCGTACCAGTCCGCTTGGCAATTTCGTGATGACGGGGCGCGTGGCCCCTGCCGGCAAGGAGGCTGCAAAGCTGGCGAATCGCTCACGCTGCCCGGCCGACAGTTCGGACTCGGACAGACGGCGGTGACTTCCTGTGAGTAGGCCGACCAGTTCAGTGGTGCTGTGTGAAGCACTCGTCGTCAGCCTGGCCCATGAACCATCCTGGAAGCTGATTCGGAAGTCCCTACGGCCGATGCTGAAACGCTTGACCATAGCATCAGCGATGTTCTCCCGAGGTGTCTCCCACAAGTCCTCACCGGACCCGAGTACGAGCAGGCGCCGAGTGGTCAACACAATCTCGGTGACGTATCCGTGCGGACGTCGGGAAGGATCGAGCTGCCAAGGCAGAGTGCGTGCGATGTCACCGGCGTCGGCCCACATCACGGGGAAATCCCCCACTCGTTTCTCGCTCCTCCAGCTTCCCACGCCCTGGCTCTAGGTTGATCGTGCTTCCGCCCAGAAGGTCGGAGAGAATGCCCCCCGCCACGGCGAAGACTCCAGAGGCGACAGTTCGCATTCGCACACCGATTCTGCCGGGCAGACGGCGAACAGTGAAGGAGCCCCCCTCCGGCCAGCCAGGCAGCTCGGCCTCGATGTCGTTGCGTTGGCGGTCGCGGAAAGAGCGCCGACCGTCCACGGAGGCTGCGGTTCCGGTCGCGAACGAAGCCGGAAAACGAGCCAGTGTCTCCTCACCGGACTGCGGTTGCCAGTTCACAGGGTTTCCGTCCTCGTCAGGAGGCGACCGATTCCTGGAAACGGTCGCCGGGATTGATCAGTTCGCCGATGTGCGTGGGAATCGACACCAGCTTAGGAGCGATCTTGAGACCGGCGTCGATACCACGTCCCAGGTTGCTCATGGGGTCGATGGACCAGCGGCCGCGGCTGGCCAAGCTAAGACCGCGGGTTCCGAGCCACTGGCCATTGTGGACAGTCTGCTCGGCGACCAGCGTCATCCGTCCATGAGGCCTTCGGCCTTGACTCAGACCGCCGTGCTTGAGACCCCACAAACCGATGGTCTTGCCCTTGACGGTGAAGCTCGCGGCTCCCGCGACGTTGTCACCTATGCCGACGATATTTCGTCCGATCGTCGTGACACCCCGGAATCCGCTGCCGAGCTGCGTCGCCCGCGCCGCTGCGACCGCACCGTCTGCGACCTTGACTCCCTTGGCGAAGGCGGTGATGCCCGGAATGGCTCCGAGTGCCTCGAGGCCTATGCTGAACCAACTGACGTCTGCGCCACCTGCCTTCGCCAGAAGATGGCTGATCAGCGCAATACCGCTGGTTACAGCTGCGGCCGTCGCGAAGATGGCTCCCAGGGGCGGGAAGGGCATGGTGATGATGGCGAGCATGCCGAGGATGCCGCTCAGGTCTCCGACAGGTCACCGATCGTCTTGAAGAGGTCGGCGTTGTCGTGGAGCCAGCCCTTGGCGTCGTCCCAGAAGCTGTCCTCGATGGCGTCGTCGAGTTCATCGCGGATTTTGCCGGCGTAATGTGAGGCACGCTCGTCGCGTTCGGATGTGATCCGGTTGAGCTGCAACCGGTATTCGGTGAGCGGATCGTGGTCGGTGCCGCTCGGGGAGGGACTCGGTTCGCCCGGCCCCGGCTTGTTCGTCTCGGTCTTCTTCTTGTCGGCGTCGGCCTCTTCTTGCGCCCTCTTGGCGTTGGCCAGGACCTTGTCGGCCTGGATCTGGAAGCCTTCCAGCTCGCCGGCCCAGCTGGTCAGATAGCCGTGTACGTTCTCGTAGCGTTCCGCTACCTCGCGGAGCTTCTTCTCCAGGCCCTCGGATTCGTCTCGCAGGGAGACGGCGTACTTGCCCTTCAGCTCGTCGTCGTTGCCGATGCCGCGAAGGAGACGGGCCTGCTCACGCAGAGAGCTCGCGACACCCTTCATCCGCTTGACCTCGGAGCGTATCTCTTCCGGATCTCCTGGGACGGGGTCGGACTCTGCGAGGGGATGCCAGTCGCGGGGCCGGGCTTTGGGAGCCGTTGTCACTTCTTCTTTTCCTTCTTGCGCAGTTCCTTGGCAAGCTCGGCGTCCAAGCCTGTGAACCCGTCGATGGCGGCCTTGATCAGCTTTCCCACGGTGTCGATGTGGGTGAGCAGGCTTTCGCGGTAGTCGTCCCAGTTGTCCACGAATTCGTCCATGGCGCCTGTGATGTCACCGCTGCCCCAGTGCTCGCGCATGTCGTCCCGATGGTTGCCCAGGTTTTTGAACTCCTTCTTGATTTTTCGGAGCCGGGACTCCGACTCCACAAGAAGGTCGACGTTCACCTTGAGATCTGAGTCGTTCGCCATGCTTGGTTCTCCGGCCGGGCTGGTGTGGTTCTGCTGGAGCTTGGCTCTCAGCGGTTGACGGCTTGGATCTCCTGGACGGTTACGTTCTGCTCGGTTCCGAAGGTCCCGTTGGGGACGTCCCCGCCAGCGCCGCCTGTTCCGGTCCAGGACACTTCCCACGTGATGGTCGCTCGCAGTTTGAACGTGCCGTCGCCGGAAGAGCGCAGGTACCTGACTTCCGCAAGGCGGGGTCTGGTCAGCTTTTCCCTTGCGTATGGTTCACCGATCGAACCGTCGTCGTTGAAGGTGCACTCGCCCGAGGAAGGGTAGGCCTCGGCATCCGGCGTCCCCGGCTCCAGCTTGAGCGAGATGGGTTTGGCGGTGGTTGTGGCCTGGAGATTCACACCGCCGACGTCGAGTGAGGCGGTGACTAAGACGTCCTGGAACTTGGCCCGGTCGAGCCAGGCCCAAGTGGGAAGGTTGACCTTGGTGGTGTTCGCCGGGGCGAGGGTCACCTCGGTGTCGGGCACTTTGATTCGGCTATAGGCGAGGTCGGCGAGAATCTTCGGGGTCACGGCGTTCTCCACCGTGGGAGTCTCGCCGTTCTCGACCCAGAATGTCTTCGTGTCGCAAGCGAAGGCAGCCGGGTCTCCCGATTCCTCTCGGCTCTTGTCCCGAACCGCGTCCCACCACATGCCCTTTCCCGTTTCGGACTTATTGAAGTCCTTGTACGGTTCCCCGTTGATGTAGTAGTCCTTGGACGAGGCGTAGGCCTCTCCAACACCACTGGCGTGCGGGATATCCCATTGCTTCTGGAATTCTTTGGAGAATTCGGCGGGAGTCCACTTCGGCTCG
Organism: Streptomyces afghaniensis 772; assembly: GCA_000415505.1. Classification (GTDB taxonomy): domain Bacteria; phylum Actinomycetota; class Actinomycetes; order Streptomycetales; family Streptomycetaceae; genus Streptomyces; species Streptomyces afghaniensis. Next base: position 13,775 of record KE354102.1, on the reverse strand, counting down.
TACCAGCAGGCCGGTGGAGTCCAGTCGCCGACGGGCGTGAACTGCCCGGTTTCCTTGGCTCCAGTGCCACCGGTAGATCCACGGAAGACGATGCGCGACTCGAGAGTCTGACCACCGTCCGTCTCGTTACTCCCCGAGACGTCGAACTGAGACCCGCCGGGATCCTTGGCGAAGGCTGCACTGGGCGTCAGAAGTGTGCAGGCGATCACGAGCGTACCCACTGCCGCAGCGGAACCGACCTTGGTCACTGAACGCATCCCTTGCTCCCGCGCACGGACGTCCCGCTGGTCGTCTGCCACACACCCTGCTTGTTCTTCTCCAAGCGAGTGTTGTACAGCACGTAGGAATCGTCCGAGGCCGGGGACCTGTCGACCTTTCCTGACTTTCGGTCCTTGTTGTGCGCCTTGGTCTCATCGGCGCAGAAGGAAACTCCTGCTGACGTGTCGTTGAACAATTTGATCTTGGGGTTGTAGTACCGAGTGGTGCCCGTGTACGTCAGTCCGGCGTCCACCCACTTCTGGACCCACTTCACGGACGTCGTGAGGGCCTCGCCTTGGTAGTAGAAGGTGAGGCCGGGGGTGTCCGTCTTGCCCTTGAGGATGGCGTCGTTGATGGCGGTCTGTGCTCGCGCGGCGTCCGCCAGCACCGCGTCCTCCGTGGCGTTGCCCGTCTTCCAGCTCTCGAAGACGTCTTCCACGCCGCCGGTCAGCTTGATGTCGGGTCGCTCGGCGGAGTCCGAAGCGCTTGGGCTTGAAGTCGCCTCCTGGGATCCGGTGTCGGAGCCCGCGATCTTGTCGTTGTCCTTCGAGCCGGCGTCACTGCTGCCACACGCGGTGAGCAGTAGGGCTGTGGACGCAGCGAGCGCGACAGCAAGGGGCAATGGACGGCGCTTCACAGTGGACTCCCCGTGGCACATGAGATCAGTCGAGTGCACTGAAGCTATCGGGGAAGTTGCTGTTTTCGCCAGAGCGAACTTCATTGAAAACCGGGTCAATTGGGGCTAATGGGTACTGTCGGTGTGACGTGTGTCCTTGTTCTGTTCAGACCCGCTGTTCGATCCGCCAACCCTCAGTCGGGCGCTGCGGATGGCTGCTGCGGCGACCTTCTCTGCGGTATTGGCGGTGAACCCCGTAGAGTTCGATAAGTGCGAGTTCTACCAGGGCGAGACGCGCAGGGGGATGGCGTGACCTGCGCACCGGTACTTCACAGCCCCCGTCTCGACGGACACCTTGGATGCCTGCCATAGGCCCTCGCCCGTGGGGAACTTGACCAGCGATCCTGTAGCGCCCGAAGTCCTTGACGGACATTTAGGGCGTAAGGCGGGTGTGCTTGAGCGGACCGTGTCCTGATCGTGCCTCACCGGCGAACACCCCGGACTCCTGATCGTGCTGCGTCTGGGGCGGTCGGCGTTGTCGCGCGTTTTGCTATCGCGTCGCCCTGCAACCCGGGCACGCGCAGGGCGGATACGTGGACGTGTACGGGACAGGATCGGCAGGTCCGTTAACCGCAGGAAGGACGACCCTGCTCCAGGACACCCCGGCGCGCTGACAGCCGGAAGCTGAGCGCCGCCGCGTCCCTGTGAGAGTTGCTGTTATGGCCATGCAACCGGCAGCCCAAAACTACACTCGCGCCCCATGTCGTACCCCCAGCCCCACCAAGTACAGCAAGTCGAGAAGAGACAGCTTCTCCCGAGGAGGCCGTGAGGAAGTGTTCGGGGGCGGTGACACACCCTGACCCCCGCCACATCCAAAGCCCGAGCCCGTCACAAGCAGTCCCGAGACCCCCGCGCCCACTGGCTGTTACTCGCCCTCACCCTCCCTATCGTCTTCGCCCTCCTGATCTTCGAGGGCTGGACCCAGCACGAGGTCGACGCCGCGAAGGCGCGGACGCCTTGTGCCTCGCCCGTGCCGGAGGCCGTCGCGAAGGGCGGGCCCGTGATCGGGATCAACCGGGACGGGGTCCGGTCCGGTTCGATGCCCGCCCGGACCGTCGCCCTCACCTTCGACGGGGGGCCCGACCCCGTCTGGACCCCACGGCTGCTCGAACTCCTCAAGCAGAACGGGGCTCGCGCCACCTTCTTCCTGCATGGCGCACAGGCCGCCCGGCACCCGGAACTCGTCCGTCGCATCCGTGCCGAGGGGCACGAGATCGGGTCCAACACGTACACCGGGGCCGTGCTGGGCGAGTCGTCCGCGCCCCGCTTCCGGTCCGAGCTCGAACTGACCCAGAGCGCGCTGGCCGGCGCCACCGGGCTGCGTACGAATCTGCTGCGGATGCCGCGGACCACCACCCCCGACACCCTGTGCGGTCGTGAGTGGCAGGCGGCGCGGCGCGCCACCGGGTACGGGTACGTGCTCGTCGCCGCCGACAAGGGGGCGCGCAAGCCGGCGCAGGGGATCGTGCGGCAGCTCAGCCAGACGGAGAGCGCCTATCTGGAAGCGCGCAGGCTGCTGAGGGACCGGAGTGTCGACCGGTTCACCACCGTGTCCCAGGGGCTCGGGCTCGTTCCCTACACGTCCCCGTCCCTCGTCGAGCGGTGGCTGGGGCAGGGGCTGATCCAGGTCACGCGACTCGGGCAGGCCTTCTCCACCGCCATGATCTGGATCCTCGGCGTCGCCGGGGGGCTCGGCGTGCTGCGGCTGTTGCTGCTCGCCCTGTTCGCCCGGGCCCATGTGCGCCGGCTGGAGCGGTTCGGGACCGGGGCGCCCTGGATGCGGGACACTTCCGGACCCGTGACTGTGCTCGTTCCGGCGTACAACGAGGAGGCCGGGATCGGGTCGACCCTGCGGTCGCTGCTCGACTCCACCCATCGGGAGCTCCAGGTCGTCGTCATCGACGACGGGTCGAGCGACCGGACCGCCGACATCGCCGAGAGCACGGGGGATCCGCGGGTGGAGGTCGTACGGCAGCCCAACTCCGGCAAGGCCGCCGCCCTCAACACCGGGCTCGCGCACGCGCGGTACGACATCGTCGTGATGGTCGACGCCGACACCGTCTTCGAGCCCGATGCCATCGAGCGGATCGTGCAGCCGCTCGCGCATCCCGCCGTGGGGGCCGTCAGCGGCAACACCAAGGTCGGCAACCGGCGCAGCCTGCTGGCCCGTTGGCAGCACCTCGAGTACGTCTTCGGGTTCAACCTCGACCGGCGCATGTTCGAGGTGCTGGAGTGCATGCCGACCGTGCCGGGCGCCATCGGGGCCTTCCGCCGGGACGCGGTGATCGGCGTCGGCGGGGTCAGCGAGGACACCCTCGCCGAGGACACCGACCTGACGATGGCCCTGTGGCGGGCCGGCTGGCGGGTGCTGTACGAGGAGTCCGCCGTCGCCTGGACCGAAGTTCCCACCAGCGTGAGGCAGTTGTGGCGGCAGCGCTATCGGTGGTGCTACGGCACCCTGCAGGCGATGTGGAAGCATCGCGGGGCCCTCTTCGCCATGGGGCCCGCCGGGCGGTTCGGGCGGCGCGGGCTGACCTACCTCGCGCTCTTCCAGGTCGCCCTGCCGCTGCTCGCGCCCGTCATCGACGTCTACGCCCTGTACGGCGTGCTGTTCCGCGACCCGTGGGAGTCGGCTGCGGTGTGGTTCGCGTTCCTCGGCGTGCAGATCGTCTGCTCCGGCTACGCGCTGAGACTCGACGGCGAGCCGGTCCGGGCCCTGTGGTCGATGCCGTTCCAGATCGTCGTCTACCGGCAGTTGATGTATCTCGTCGTCATCCAGTCGCTCGTCGCGCTGCTGCTCGGCAGCCGGCTGCGGTGGCAGCGGATGAAGCGCTCCGGGACGGCCGCTGAACAGATCGGCGGGCCGGTTCCGTATAGGAGCGGGAGCGTGCCGATGCGTTGACCTGAGAGACCCCCACAGCACCTTCGAGGCGTCGATGAGCGACTGGACCGACCGTCCGGGAGAACCCCGTCCCGGGTGGGCTCCACGGCAGGAACCGCCCGCCCCCTCCCTCGCACCACCGCCCTCGACCCGCACCGCCCCCCTGCCGGGCATGCCCTCGCCCGCCGCCCCCGGACGCTATGCCACCAGCATCCACCCACGCGACGGCCGCGGCAGCCAGGACCGCGCCGTCCCAGCCGGCGCCGCCGGTTCGTGCGTACTGCCGGCCGTCCTGTCGTCCGTCCTGCTGCTCGCCGGCGCCGGTACGTACGTCTGGGCCGGACACCCGGCTCAACCAGGAGGTCGACCTCGGCACGCTCTCCAGCCGGGTGCCACGCGGCGAGGGCACCAACTACCTGGTCGTGGGCTCCGACAGCCGCGAGGGACTGTCCCAGCAGGACCGGAAGGAGCTGAACACCGGCTCGGCCGAGGGGCGCCGCACCGACTCGGTGATCCTGCTGCACACCGGGGCGAACGGCACCACCATGCTCAGCCTGCCGCGCGACTCCTGGGTGACCCTGCCTCCCTACGTCGACCCCGACACCGGCCGCAGCTACCGGGCCGCGCCGGACAAACTGAACGCGGCGTTCTCCCTGGGCGGCCCCGATCTGCTCGTACGCACCGTGGAACGCAACACCGGTGTGCACATCGACCACTACGCGGAGATCGGCTTCGCCGGTTTCGTGGGGGTGGTGGACGCGGTCGGCGGCGTGGACATGTGCCTGGACAAGCCCGTACGGGACAAGGACTCCGGCGCCGACCTGCCGGCCGGCTGCCAGACGCTCGACGGTGCCGAGGCGCTCGCCTTCGTACGGCAGCGCAAGCAGGAGGCCCAGGGGGACCTGGGCCGCACCCGCAACCAGCAGAAGTTCCTCGCCGCCCTGGCCCGCAAGGCGGTCACCCCGTCCACCCTCGCCGACCCGTCCAAGTCCTTCCCGACCCTGCGCGCCGGCCTCGACACGCTCATCGTGGACGAGGAGACGGAGCTGCCCGACCTGATGTCGCTGTTCGAGGCCCTGCGGAAGGCCGCGTCCGGCGGGGGCAGACAGCTCAACGTGCCCGTGGCCGACCCGGACCTGCGTACGCCCAAGGGCAGTGCGGTGAAGTGGGACGACCGGCGGGCCCGCGCCCTGTTCACGGCATTGCGGGAGGACCGGCCGACCGGCTGATCAACGAGTCGCGGTACGGCGGGTGTTGAAACCGTCCAGAGGTGACATCAGCGAGCCGTACCCCGTGGCCGCCCACACGCTCCGCCCGGCCTGCAGCTCGAAGTAGGGCACGGTACGGCCGTCCTCGTCCGTGTCGGTGAGCACCTCGGGCGCCCTGCGGGCCCGCAGCGCGTCCGCGCACCCCTGGCACACCGCCACGTCGAGCCAGTCGCGTCGGCCGAGTTGGCGCCAGCCGGTGCGGAGGGCGGCACGGCCGTGCCGGGGGTCGAAGAAGCAGAGGGGAAGGGCCGGGGAGCAGGCGAGGGCGTCGCGGCCCTCCTGCGCCAGGGCCAGGACGCCCGCCAGGTCCGGCACGCCCCGGGCCTCGTCGAGGACCCTGCCGGCGGCGGCGTAGGCGTCGAGGGCGCGCTGCAGAGCGGGTGTCGTGGAGACGTCGGCCGCCTGGGTCGCCTCGCCGAGGGCCAGCACCTCCGCCTCGGCCCGGTGCCGCAGCTCCGCCTCGTCGGCCGCACGGGCCGAGGCGAACACGAGCTGGGGGATGGCCGAGGGGGTCCTGCGGGAACGGACCAGGGCGCGGGTCGCGAGGGCGGTCAGGGCCAGGGTGGGCACGGCGATGAGCGGCCAGAGCCACCACCCGCCGGTGCCGTCCGAAGACGACTCGGACGCCGGTGAGCCGGAGGTCTGCGCACCGGGTGCTGCCGAGCCGTCCAGCTCCTTCACCGCCTCCTCGTACCGCTGCGTGCCCTTCCCCTCCGCCACCAGATCCACCGCCTCGGCGGTCAGGTCGGCCAGCCCCGCGTCCCGCGTCTCGTCCAGCAAACCGGCGGCGGTCACGGCATCCCGCGTCTGGTGGGTGTCGGCGGGCCACTCGTAGCCGTTCAGGGAGTCCGGGAAGTCGCCGTCCGTGGTGATGAGGATGAGTTCGCGCTGGTCCTGGAGCCGGTCACGGACGATTCCGGCCAGGACACCGGAGTCGCCGTCGAAGGCGTCGCCCTTGGTGAGCGGCGTGAGAACGACCTTGACCGGCAGGCCCGTCCGGCGGATCCGGTCCGCCAACTGCCGCTGCCGGGAGGGCGGTACGGCATCGGCGTACGCCTCGTCGACGTAGACGGGCGAGGTACGCAGGGCCTCGGCGATGCGCTGCCCGGCGCTCGGGGCGTCACCGTCCGCCGCACGGGCCGGCGTGGTGGTGAGCGCCGCCAGCAGCAGCGCCGCGAGGACGGTGATCAGGCGCTTGACATCAGTGGACACCTGCGGTCTCCCTCACCTTGTCGACGAGCCGGGCGATTCCGTGGGGCAGGGCGGTCAGCGGTCCGTCGGTCACGGCGTAGTACGGCAGGCGGTTGTTGCCCGAGGACGGGTCGGGCAGCTTGAGCAAACTGCCCGGGATGCCGCTCGGATCGGCGATGGCCGTGTTGCGGCAGAACTCGCAGACGGGGAGCAGGCGGCGGGCGACACCCTCGGTCGAGACGCGGACGTGGTGGCGGCTGACGCCCGGCCCGTGCAGGGGGTTGACGCCGCAGCACAGGTCCGTCGTGTCGTCGGCGAGCGCGGCACGGCCCGCTCGAGCGAGCACGATGACCGCGACCAGGGTCGCGGGGTCGGTGCCCGACTCCCTGACGCGGTCGAGGTCGCCGTCGACGAGGAGCAGCGCCGCGTCGAGGTGGTCCCAGGCGCGACCGCGTTCGTCCCGGCCGGCGAATTCCTCGGTGAGGGTGGTGAGTTCGGCGTAGGCGGTACGCCGGAGGTAGGACACCGACGGCTCGGTCGGGGCCGTGAGGGGCAGGCGGTGGGTCGGCTCGGGGGCGGGAGAGCGCCACCGCAGCAGGCCGCCGAAACCCCACGTCAGTCCGGCCACCAGACCGGACAGCAGAAGAGCCAGGAAGGCGCCCACGAACAGGCCGGGCCAGAAGTCGGTGGCGAACAGGGGAGGGAGGGTGTTCTCGTCGGCGGCCCTCGGGGCGGGGGCCGGGGCGGGTTCGGATTGCGGCCGGTCAGTGCGGGGGGTCTCGTCGATGAACGTCATGAGCTTGTCGAGGCGCTCGCCGAGGAGGTGGTCGTCGGCCTCGTCCGCCCTGCTGTCGCCCAACGTGACGGAGTCCGGCAGGCCGAAGGACAGGCGGGTGGAGTCCAGCCGCAGCCCGTGGTTGTAGACGTCGATCGTGCCGTCGTCCGGATCGGCGACGACGTACACCCCGTCCTCGCCCACCTTGGCGTGCACCGCCGCGGCGAACAGCATCGCGTCACCGGCCGACTCGCTCTCGGGCGTCTGCGGCACGAGGGAGACGAACACCGGGCCGCCGCCGTCGGAGCGCCGGAAGTCCCGGATCCGGTCGTGCAGCGCGTCGAGTTGGCGGGAGTCGAGTACGCGGGGGCTCTCCGGGTCGGCATAGACCGGGTCCTGCTTCAGTCCCGACGCGACGCGTTCCACACGGGCGGTCAGATCGGTGGGGGTGGGCGGCTCAGCCGCGCTCGACTTGGTCTGGTCGAAGACGACGGGAGCGGTGAGGGCGATCGCCGTGGCGGTGAGGACGGCCGCCCCGGGCACGACCCACCGGGGGACGCGCCGCTCCGCCCCGGAACGCCGACGGCGGCGCCGCACGTACCAGGCCCCCAGCACGATCAGCAGCGGTACGCCGGTCAGCAGGCTCCCCGTGAGGAACGACTGGTTGCGGCGGTCGGACGGGCCGATGTACATCTCGGCGGGCTCGTCGTCCTGGTACTTCTGGCGAGCGGCCTCCGCACGGGCGGTGGCCTTCTCCTCGCCCTGCGCGATGACGTCGACGAAGCGCTCGAAGCTGCGCAACGGGCCCGCGTCGTAGGGGAGTTCGTACAGAGCGACGGTGGCGGCGGCGTCCGCCGGGGCGCGGACGCCGTAAGCCGTGGCCGCCGCGAGATCCGTCCCCTCGAACAGGACGTACAGCCCATCACGCCCGAGCCGGTCGTGCACCGCGCCGAGCAGCTGCTTGCCGTCCGTGCTGCTCTGCATGGGCAGGACCAGGACGTAGGTCGGGACGCCGGTCCTCTTCGCGAGCCTGGCGAAGTCGGGGGCGGTGGACCGGGGGACCTCGCGGGGGAGTTGGTCGGTGACGTGGACCGGGTTCTCGCGGAGGCGGTCGGCGAGGTAGGCGGCCTGGGTGGCGGGGATCGTGTCCGCTGCTCTGGCCGGGGTGGCGTTTGCGAAGACGGCCGTCAGCGTCCAGAGGGCGAGAAACAGCCAGAGGACACGAGTTCCGCCACCGCTTCTTGCCCATGTCTGTCCTGCGTAGGACTCGCTTGCCGTGACTGCCCTCACCGGTGTGACCCCCCGCGGCCCGATCACTGTCCGCGCCGCACTCTACTCGGGGCTTCGCGAGTGCTACAGGTCGGCTGGTTGCGGCGCGGTCCGACCCCGGGTGGCGCCGTGGGGGCCGAGGACCGGTGCCGGTAGCTGAGGATTCGTAGGGGCGGCCGGCCTCAGCCCAGCTTCGCGTTCTGCGCCTTCACTACGTTCGTGGGAATCTTGGCGTCGCTGGGCCGGATGCCGTCGGCGATGGCGAAGCCGTTCACCGAGAAGTAGACGGCGAGCACGTCGCCGTGGCGGACGGCTTCGGTGTGCAGAGTGTGGGTGACACCCCGGAACGTCATCGTCGACCGGAAGGCGACGGCACCAGTCGTCATGCCCTTCTCGGCGGTGACCGAGTCGTAGGCCGAGGTGTTCTTGCCCGCCTTGGCGGTGAAACCGTCGCCGCACTCGGACACGGCCTTCGCCAAACCGGCCAACACCGACTCGGCCTTTGCCGCCGGCTCGTACGAGGCGAGAGTGATGGACGTGATCTCCTTGCCGTAACCAGCCCCGGCACTGCGCGTGAGGTCGGCCTGCGGTTCACCGAGTGGGAGTTGGTTCATCGCGTAGACCAGCGGGGTGCAGCCTGGCTTGTCGACCGTGACCTCGTCCGAGGACTTGGCGAAGGCGTACTCGGCGTCGGGCTTGGACACGTTGTAGCCGGGCAGGTCGTCCTTCGTCACCATGACCTTCGCCAGCCGCTGCGCCGGAGTGACCGGCTTGGCCTTCGGCGCCGACGGCGAACTGGCGGGCGTGTCCTCGCTGCCCGAGCAGGCCGTCAGTGCGGAGGCCAAGGCCAAGAGGGAGACGGCTGCCAGGGTGACGCGCTTCACGGGGGGACTCCTCCTGGGGGGATGGTGACCGAGATGAGGTCGCCGCCGCACTTTACTGAACCCACTGTCCGCTCCCGACGGGCCCATGAAGTGCTGGAGCAAATCCTCTCTTCCAGGAGGTTGCGACGGGCAGCGTGGAACCTCCCGGAGTACCGGCATCCGGGGGCGCCTGGACCTCGATGCCCCGGAGCGCGCCTTGTGAGTGAATCGTGCAGGCATGATGGCCGGGAGGTGTTGACCGCCCCGGGGCGGGTGCGCACCCGCTGCCGCGGCGAGTTCGCTGCAGCACACCAGACCCGATAGTTCGGCCCTTGTCGCAACCAGCGTTCACCTGCCAGAAGTTGCAGACGGATAACGGTGCGGGTGGTGTGTTCTCTGAGTTCGGACGCGCCTTGAGGGGCTTATGTGCGGCTGATACGGTGCCATGGCTTGACACTCACTTCGGCGCTGGTTATTCGGCCAGCTCAGGCATCAATCCAACGGGCCGAGAAGTGCGAAGTGTCCTATTTGGTAAATAACTTCTTGGGTGTACGGGGAGCGGTTGCGTGAAGATCCAAGAGCGTACGGGGGCGGGCGCCGGTCGTTCCGCCGCTCCGGCTCAGCCGTCGGTCGGTGACCGGCTTCCCACACCACCTCGCGAGCGCAAACCGGCACTGGCGGCCCTCGCCGTGCTGCTCATCCTGGTGGGTGCGCTGGGCGCGACGATGCTCGTGCTCCAGGCCGGTGACCGGATCGAGGTCGTCAAGGTGACGAACGAGGTCCAGGCCGGGGAGTCCCTCAAGAAGAGCGACGTGACCTCCGTCATGGTTGCCAAGGACGACAGCATCCACTACGTCGAGTGGTCCCAGCTGGCCACCATCCAGACGTACAAGGCCAAGTCCACGATCTACCCCGGGACCATCGCGGTCGGTGAGATGTTCGCCAAGAAGGCGAGCCTGCCCGCCGGCAAGGCCTCCGTCGGTCTCGCCCTCAAGGCGGGCCAGTACCCGTCGGACATCAAGGCCGGTGACGTCGTCTCCGCCTACCGCGTCGGCACCACCGGCTCCAGCTCGAACAGCTCCGACGACAGCACCGGCTCGGGCGGCACCTCGACCTCCGGCGGCGGCGCCCTCGTCGACAACGCCCGCGTGAACGCCGTCGAGGACGACAGCGACGCCACCGTGAGCACGGGCAACCTCTCGCTCACCCTCCTCGTCGACCAGGCCGACGCGGCCGCGCTCGCCTCGGCGGCGGCCGCGAACGAGGTCGCCATCGTGCACGTCCCCGGCAACTAGAAGGCGGCACCCGACCCATGGCGCTCATCGCTCTCGCCGCCGACAAGGGTTCCCCCGGCGTCACCACCGCGGCCGTCGCCCTCGCGGCGGTCTGGCCGCGGCGCGTCCTGCTCGCCGAGACGGACCCGGCGGGCGGTGACCTCGTCTACCGCAGTGCCGCCGCGCACGGCGGACCGCTCAACCCCAACACCGGCATGCTGTCCATCGCCGCCACCGCGCGCCGCGGACTCGTACCGGACCAGCTCTGGGACCACGTACAGCCGCTCAGCGGGGGACTGGAAGTGCTCGTCGGGCTCGGTATCGCCGAGCAGGCCGCCGGGCTCGCGGGGCTGTGGCCCACCCTCGGGCACGCCTTCGCCTCCCTCGCCGACTCCCCGAACGCCGCCGCCGACGTCATCGCCGACTGCGGACGCATCAGCGGGGACACCCCTGCCGTCGAGCTGTTCCCGCACGCCTCCCTCGTGCTGCTGCTCTCCCGCACCGAGCCGGAGGCGATCGCACGGGTGCGTGACCGTGCCGCGGCGCTCGCCGGCAAGCTGCACGGCGGACCGCGCGGCGCCGCGAGCCTCGCCAACCCGGTGATCGGCGTCGTCCTGATCGCCGACACGGGCAACGCCGGCAAGCTCGCCTCGCAGGTCAACGACATGCTCGTGCACGCCCAGACCGGCGCCCGCGTGGTCGGCACCATCGCCGACGACCCGGCCGGCGCCGGACAGCTGGCCGGCCGCAGGCGCGGCCGTCTCGACAAGTCGCTGCTGATCCGCTCGGCCCGCAAGGTCGCCGCCGACCTCTACCAGCAGTACGGCGCCGCCTGGGCCGCCTCCGCCCAGGCGAACCAGGCCCACCACGTTCAGCAGGCCCACCACGTCCAGCACAACCACCCGGGCCAGATGCAGGGCCACGCGGGGGCCGGCACATGACCGCTGTCGACCACCAGTTGGTCAAGCGGTTCCGCCAGGACGCCGGCGACCGCATCGCCGAGCAGCGCCGACAGGACCAGCTCAACAACGTCACTCCGATGTCCACGGAGGACGAACGGCAGTACGCGCGTGCCGTCATAGCCCAGATCCTGGAGGAGTACGCCCGCGCGGAGATCAACGCGGGCCGTACGCCGCTGGACGCCGAGACCGAGGAGCAGTACGCGGCCGCCGTGCACGCGGCGCTGTTCGGCGTCGGCCGGCTCCAGCCGCTGCTGGACAACCCCGAGGTCGAGAACATCGACATCAACGGGTGCGACCAGGTCTTCGTCGGCTACGCCGACGGGCGCGAGGTGAAGGGCGACCCCGTGGCCGAGACCGACGAGGAGCTCATCGAGCTCATCCAGGTCCTCGGCGCCTACTCGGGTCTGTCCTCCCGCCCCTTCGACTCGGCCAACCCGCAGCTCGACCTGCGGCTTCCGGACGGTTCGCGTCTGTCCGCCGTCATGGACGTCGCCCGGCGCCCCGCGCTGTCCATCCGCCGCGCGCGCATGGGCAAGGTGTTCATCTCCGACCTCGTCGGCAACGGCACGCTGCCCCCCGAGGTCGCCCACTTCCTGGCCTGCGCGGTCCGCGCCCGCAAGAACATCATGATCGCCGGCGCCACCAACGCCGGTAAGACGACGCTCCTGCGCGCCCTCGCCAACGAGATCCCGCCGCACGAGCGCCTCATCACCGTCGAGCGCGCCCTGGAGCTCGGGCTCGACACCTTCCCCGACCTGCACCCCAACGTCGTCGCCTTCGAGGAGCGCCTGCCCAACTCCGAGGGCCAGGGCGCCATCTCCATGGCGGAACTGGTGCGCCGCTCGCTGCGTATGAACCCCTCCCGCGTCATCGTCGGTGAGGTCCTCGGCGACGAGATCGTCACCATGCTCAACGCCATGTCGCAGGGCAACGACGGCTCGCTGTCCACGATCCACGCCAACAGCTCCAGCGAGGTCTTCAACCGTATTTCCACCTACGCGTTGCAGGCCTCCGAGCGGCTGCCCATCGAGGCCAGCCAGCTGCTGATCGCGGGCGCGGTGAACTTCGTCGTCTTCATCCAGCGGCGCAACGACTTCGGCAACGGCGGCCGCCTCCAGCGCATGGTCACCTCCGTCCGCGAGGTCAACGGCGTCGACGGACGCGTCCTGTCCAGCGAGGTGTTCGCGGAGGCCCCCGACGGCCGGATCGTGCCACACGCCCCCATAGCCTGCCTGGAGGAACTGATGGCACACGGCTACCGGCCGTCCGGGACCTGGGGGTGAGCCGGGGATGAACACGACGAACACGACTCTCGCCGCACTCGGCTCGCTCGGCTCCATGGGCGGCCTGTTCTCCACCACCGTCCTGTACTCGATAGGAAGCGGCGTCGCCGTCGGCGGCGGCATCGCCCTCCTCCTCGTCGCCGTACGCGGACTGCCCGTCAAGCCCGACCACGAGAAGCAGAAGGCCGCTCAGCGGGCGAGCGAACTCATCCGGTTCGCCGGCCAGCGCGGCTCGCTCGCCGCCATCGTCGGCCTGGTCGTCCTCGTCCTCACCCGCTGGGCCGTCGCCGGTATCGCGGCCGGTGTCCTCGTCTTCTTCTGGGACCGCCTGTTCGGCGGCGCCGGTGAGGAGCGGGCCGCCATGCGCCGCGTGGAGGCCCTGGCCTCCTGGACCGAGTCGCTGCGCGACACCATCGCCGGCGCGGTGGGCCTGGAGCAGGCCATCCCGGCCTCCGCCCGCGCCGCCGCCCCGGTCCTGCGCCCCCACCTCGACGCCCTCGTCGACCGCCTGCGCGCCCGCACCCCGCTGCCCGAGGCACTCCAGCACCTCGCCGACGAGATCGACGACGCCTCCGCCGACATCATCGTCGCGGCCCTGATCCTCAACGCCCGCCTGCGCGGACCCGGTCTGCGCCAGGTGCTCGGCGCGCTGGCCAAGTCGGCGCGCGAGGAAGTGGACATGCGGCAGCGGGTGATGGCCCAGCGCGCCTCGACCCGGCGGTCCGTGCAGATCGTCGTCGCGGTCTCGATCGCCTTCGTCCTCGGCCTGTCGATCTTCAACCGTGACTTCGTGGAGCCGTACGGCACCCCCGTCGGACAGCTCGTCCTGGCCTGTGTCTGCGGTCTGTTCGCACTCGGCTTCTGGTGGCTGCGCAAGCTGTCCACCATCGAGACGCCCGAGCGTTTCCTGGTCCGCGACGAGGCATCCGTCCAGTTCGTCCGCCCCAGGACGCCGTCGCAAGCGCAGTCCCAGCAGCGGCTGCCGCAGGAAGAGGGGGCACGCTGATGGACCTCACGATGCCGCTCGTCGTCGGCGCCGTCCTCGGCCTGGGCATCTACGCCCTCGTCCGCGCCC